>CAXNJE010000106.1:0-11244 GCA_964202565.1 Breznakiellaceae bacterium
CCTTACAGGAGCGACTCCATGAAGTGCATTTTCCTTGGTCCCCCCGGAGCAGGCAAAGGAACCCTGGCGGTCAAAGCGGTAGACATACTAGGAGCACCCCACATTTCGACGGGGGCTATATTCCGTTCGGCCATTGCGGCAAAAAGCCCTTTGGGCCTGAAGGTCAAGGCCATCATCGATTCCGGAAAATTGGTGGACGATGAGACCACGATCGCCTTGGTCCGCGAGCGGCTCGAACAGAAGGATGCACAGAAAGGATATATACTGGATGGCTTTCCACGCACCATTCCCCAGGCGGAGGCACTCAGTTCCTTCGCGGAAGTGGACAAGGTGTTCAATTTCGATATTCCCGATACTGCGGTAGTGGAACGGCTTTCAGGCAGGCGGGTCTGCCGTTCCTGCGGTGCCAACTACCATGCAATTTTCCAAAAACCCGCAAAAGACGGGGCATGCGATACCTGCGGTGGCGAACTGTACACCCGGGAAGACGATAAGGAAAGCGCCATCGTCAAACGCCTGGAAGTGTATCGGGCCCAGACAGCACCGCTCATCGATTACTATCGCGAAAAGGGCATGTTGGTGGACGTGGACGCCCGCCCAAAAGTGGACGGAGTGGTCGCAAACTTCAGGAAAGCGTTAAAAGTATAGCAACACTATTTTATCATGCTGATTGATTCAAGGAACTTTGATCGCGACCCCTGGGTCACGCCAACTTGGTCACGCCACCGTCGAAATCCAGCGTTCGCCGGGATTTTCCGTGAAGTGTCTGCGGAGGACCTCGCCCATGGCCCCAAGTTCGCTCTCGCGGTTGATCAGGGTGCGGATGTGGTGCGCCCAGGTAAGATTGTCGCAATAGTAATGAAAGAAGCGTCGCGCCCGGGTTTCATGGAATTCCACGGGCTGGTGCCGGGCAAGCAGGTCCAGAAAGCGGAAAGCCAAGGCTTCCAGGTCGATCTGCGGGGGTAGCTTGGGATTGGCCATCCCATTCTCCATTTTTCTGGCCTGGGCGAAAATCCAGGGCAAGCGGACCGCTGCCCGCCCTACCATCACCCCATCACAGGGTCCGCCAGCCCGCCTCGAAAGTCTTTCGGCTGAATCCACATCGCCGTTTCCGGCTACCGGTATGAAAAGTTCCGCCCTCAGTTTTCCAACGTAGTCCCAACGGGCGGTACGCCTGAGTTTTTCACCGGCCGTGCGTGGATGGAGGGTCAGACCCTGGACGCCCTCGTCCTGCAACATGCGGCAGAAGGCGACCAGCAGGTCAAAATTCTCCTCGGCACCAAGACGCAATTTTACGCTGAGCCTGCCCTTTACCGCTTTTCTAACCTTCGCAGCCAATACCCTGGCCTCCTCCGGCCTGGCCATCCAGCGGACACCACCGCCAGTACGGACGATATCAGGTGCTGCGCAGCCCATATTCAGGTCTATTCCTGCGGTTTCCCTGGCATCCAGGATACCGGCAACTTTGGCGAGCTTGTCCGAATCGCCACCCACCAACTGGTATACAAGTAGGTCGGGCCTGGGCAAGGGATCGGCATAGTAGGCTTCAAAGCGCCCCCCGTTGAGAAAAGGCTCGACCCCGATCATTTCGGCGAAGTAAAAATCGCAACCGCCGAAATCCTCGACAAGCTCGCGAAACGCGCGATGGGTCAAGGTCGCCATGGGGGCCAGGGAGAAAGGGACGCTCATGGACGTATATTAATGGTATATGTCGATATAGGCCAGAGCGAGCTTGAATTCTCATTGGGCATAGGTTATAAATACTCTCAGGAGGATACCGCATGATTGCCAAGAGCGATATGCCCAGTATCAACGAGAAATCTCCCGACGGTATCAAGCCCGACGGTTCCTCGTATCGGGTCCTCATCGTCGATGATTCCATGTTCATAGCCAAACAGCTAGGACAAATTTTGAGCTCCGAGGGCTTCGAAATTGCCGGAACCGCCGGAGATGGGCTACAGGGCCTGGAAAAATATAAAGAGCTCTATCCCAATGTGGATCTGGTTACGATGGACATCACCATGCCCGTAATGGATGGCGTATCCGCTCTGGAGAAAATCATCGAGTTCGACAAAAACGCTGCCATAATCATGGTAAGCGCCCTCGGCAAGGAAGATGTCGTCAAGAAATCTCTCCTGATCGGTGCGAAGAGCTATATCGTAAAACCCCTGGACCGGAAAAAAGTCCTTGAACGGGTGGTCAGCGTACTCAAGCGCTGAACCCGGCAAACCACCCGTTCCGTGTGTTGCGGAACGGGTTGAAAGATCAAACCAAAGCGTAATTTCTTACCTGTTCATCCCCAGTTTTCCAAGCTCAGGCTTCCGGTTGATCCAAATTTTTGGGTTCCTCATCGCGGGTGTCATTACCGTTGTAGAAGGCGAATCCGTTCTTCCCCCTACGCTTCACCTGGTATAGGGCGTCGTCGGCATGGCGCAGTAACTCCTCTGCCTTGATCCCGTCATCCGGATAGAAGGCGATGCCTACAGAGACACCGACACGGCACTCGGTACCGCCCACATCCATGGGCTGGCTGCAGGAAACCACCAGCTTCTCCGCGACCAGCGAAGCGGTAAGCTTGCTGTCCAGGTCGGTGACGATGGCGACGAATTCGTCGCCGCCCACCCTTGAGACCGTATCGGAAGCCCGAAGCACCTGTTTAAGCCTGTTGGATACGACCACCAGTGCAATGTCGCCCGCACGATGGCCGTACTTGTCGTTTATGGGCTTGAAATCATCCAGATCCATATACATCACCGCGACAATTTTTTTTGCCCGTCTTGAACGCTTGAGGGCGGTGTCCAGCAATTCGGCCAGGAGCAGCCTGTTGGGCAAACCGGTTAGCCCGTCATGGTTGGCAATATGGGAAACCTTGCGTGTCAGCCGTTCCAGTTCGGACTTTTCCGTCTGCAGGGCCAGGTTCACTTTCCGCAACTCCTCGTGTACCCGGGAGTTTTCAAGGGCAACGGAAACGAAGGAAGCCAGGGCACCTATCAGTTTCAGGTCTTCCCCGCTATAGGCCTCGGGTAGCATACTCTGGATTCCGATGGCACCAACCACCATCGCTCCGGAAAAAAGCGGCGTAAAAAGCAGCGAGGAAGTATCCTTCCCCACACGGAAAGCCGTGTCCTTGATGTATTTTTTGTATTCTTTCGGAGCGTTCTTGATCAGCAGGGGTTCACCATGGGTGATGACCCAGGCAGAAAAACTGACTTTGCTGTCCGCAGGAATGGAAAAAACCGGCGATTCAACGTTACCCTGGATGAACAGGCGGAATACGATCCTATCCATCGCGCTATCCAGCAGAGCCAGGGAGAAATCGGTCGCGTCCAGAAGCTCACCCAGTCGGCGGTGTACGATGCGGGCGACGGTTTCCATATCCAGGGAGGCGGTTATCTCCCTTCCGATTTCGGCGACAGAGCGCAAGCGGGCATTGGTCCGTTCCAGCTCTGCCCGGCGTTCCTTGAGTTCGACATTCCGCAAGCGGAAGATTTCTCCTTCCTTCTTGGCGCTTTCCAGCTCATAGCGGGCTTCGGCGTTGTGCACAAGCCGGGCAACGCGTTCATCAGAAAGCGCGTCCAGTGCTTCCTTGTATCTCTTATAGTCCGCCAATGCCGAGGTGATATCTCCCAGGCGTTCACGGACCAGCGAACGCAGGCGGTAACATTCGGGCATGTTCCGCTTCGCGCCGGCGTTCCCGGCAGTCTCAAGGGCGAGCTCCAACAAACGGAGCGCCTCGGTCAAATCGCCCGTCTCGATCAGGAGTTCCGCATTTTCTGTCATCGCCTCGCTGGCGATGAGGACCTGCCCGGAACTTTGGGCCCTTTCCAGGGCGCGGGAGAACAAATCCTGCGCGTCCTTGACGGAGCCGCGTCTCTCGGCGACATGCGCGAGGGCTTTAAGGGTGCGTGCCTCGGTACCCACATCCTCCACGGACTCAGCCGAATCGAGGGCCAATTCCAGGTAGGAGGATGCATTTTCCGTCTCGCCCAGCGCGAGGAAGGCCTCGCCTATGTTGACGAGGACGTTTGATTCGATTTCGACTCCCTGTTTTTTTTCGTCGCCCATGGCTTTCATGGCTTCCGAAGCCCGCATGAAATAGGTAAGGGCTTCCTGAATCTCGCCCGAGTCCTTGAGCACTTCGCCAACATTATTCAGGGAAGCCGCTTCCCTATCCTTCCGGCCCAGGGATTTTGCTATCTCGAGGGATTTCATGAAGCGTTCCAGGGCCTTGTCGAATTCTCCCCTTTCATGAAAAACCGCGCCAAGCACGTTATAACTCATGGACAGGCCCAGAAGGTCATCCATAGCGCTGTATAGTTCCAAGACTTCCGATGCGATCCTCTCCGCCCCTGTCAGATCGGACAGGAACAGCCGGCACCAAGCGGAATTAAGGAGAGCCGAGGCGATACCCTTGTCATACTGGATCTTGCGGGATAGGTCCAAGGCATGGGTGGCAATGTCGGCCGCACCTACGGGATCCTTGAGCATCACTTGCCAGGATGAGTCGTTAAGCTCGTCGATCGTCCTGATTATGTCCGGATCAAGGTCCATGGCGTCAGTATAAACAAAAATACGGTTTCGTTAAGCCTGTTTTTATTAACCCCAACAATCGGGCTAGCATAAAACAGCTTCCAATTCGCGCAATTTCTTGTTAAAGTTGACCAGGTTTATTCAATAAGCATTGCGAGGTTCATGATGAAAGCTTATGCCATCTCCGATTCGGTTTATTGCCTTCACGCGGATATCGATACCGAAGACCTTTTTGAGGGTATCTGGCCCATCCCTAACGGGGTCTCCCTGAATTCCTACCTGGTCAAAGGCGAAAAGATTGCCCTGCTCGATTTGGTCCGCGACTGGACCGGCGCTCCGGTCCAATTGGAAAACGAACTGGCATCCATTGGCATCTCTTTCAAGGATATCGATTACCTCATCCTCAATCATCTGGAGCCGGATCATACCGGCTGGCTGGCAACGTTCCGTGCCTTGAACCCCAAGGCGGAAATCATCGCCACCGCCAAGGGAATCGAACTGGTAAAATCCTTCTATAAGATTACCGACGGCCTGCGGGCGGTCAAAACCGGCGATACCCTGGATCTGGGGGCCGGAAAGATGCTGCACTTCGTGGAAGCTCCGAATGTCCACTGGCCCGAGACCATGCTCACCTGGGAACCCGTTTCGGGGACGCTTTTCGCCTGCGACGCCTTTGGTTCCTTCGGAAAATTGGGAGACCGGGTTTTCGACGACCAGTTCAGCCAAAAAGAACACGAAGTTTTCGAAAAGGAAAGCCTGCGTTATTACGCGAATATCGTTTCGTCCTTTTCGGTTTTCGTCGAACGGGCGGTAAAAAAGCTGGAAGGTTGGGATATAAAATGCGTGGCACCCAGTCACGGCATAGTCTGGCGCAAGGAACCCATGAAAATTGTGGAACGCTATCTCAAGTACGCCCGCTATATGAACGGACCGGCGGAAAAGGAAATCGCCATTGTCTGGGGTTCCATGTACGGCAATACGAAACGGGGCCTGGACGCGGTAATAAGGGGGATCGAATCCGAGGGTCTGCCCTATTCCATCCACCGTGTACCGAACGAGGATGTCTCGTACATACTGGCAGATACCTACAAGAGCGCCGGAATCGTCATCGCCATGCCCACCTACGAATACGCCATGTTCCCGCCCATGGCCTACGCCATCGACATCATGAAGCGCAAACACGTACACGGCAAGACCGTACTCCGGCTGGGAAGCTGGGGCTGGGTGGGGGGCGCGAAAAAAGAATACGACGCCGCCCTCGAAGGCCTAAAATGGACCTGCATGGAATCCCAGGAATGGGCCGGAGCCCCTTCGGACCAGGACCTGGCCGACCTTGAACGCAAGGGGGCTGAATTGGCGAGGATAGTGAAAGCCCAATAAAGGGCAAAGCCCGGTATATGGAAAAGACCAACGTCGTCCGCTTGCTGGAGGCCGCAGGGGTCGCTTTCGTCCTTCGCAGCTACGAGGTGGACGAAGACGACCTGTCTGCCATCCACGCCGCGGAGCTTCTGGGTCTGGACCCGGACAGCGTCTTCAAGACCATTGTATTGGAGGGTGAGCGGACGGGTCCTTTTGTCTGCGTCATACCCGGTCCCTGCGAGGTGGACCTGAAAAAGGCCACCCGCGCGGCGGGCGACAAGGCCGCTCACCCCCTGCCCCTCAAGGAACTGGAACCCCTTACCGGATATGTACGGGGCGGCTGTTCGCCTTTGGGCCTCAAAAGGAAACTTCCCGTCTTCCTGGACGAAACCGCCCTCGTATTCGATTCCATCTCCGTCAGTGCCGGGCGGCGGGGTTTGCAGGTGCTGATAAGCCCCCGCGACCTGGCAGACGCGGCAGGGGCGGAATTCAGGAATCTCGTGTAGACCGGTCCGATTCTCTCCTTCCCATCGTGCATTTTTGCATAAATATGCAATTTTTTTACATAAATTATCATTATCCCCCTTGCGGCAAAACCTTATTTTCGTTACGTTGACGTGACGTCGCGCACTACCCGGATGGGTTGCCCGCGACGCGGAAACGCGGCGTCGTGCCGTCGCCGTTTTCGCGTCGGCCGGGAGGTTCATGTTTGAAAAAGCGCTCGGCGATCGCGCGGCTCGTACTGGAAGACGGTTCGGAGTTTACAGGCTGGTCCTTCGGCAAACTCCGTTCGCAGGCAGGTGAGGTCGTATTCTCCACCGGCATGACCGGCTACCCCCAATCCCTTACCGACCCCAGTTACCGTGGACAGATACTCGTATCCACCTGGCCTCTGGTGGGAAATTACGGCATCCAGGCAGACCTTGGCACAGGCAAGGCACTTCTGGACGAGCGGGGACTGCCCCTCCATTTTGAGTCCGACCGCGTCCAGGCCGCGGGTTTCGTGGTTTCCGAGGCCTGCGACGAACCCAGCCATTTTGCCTGCAACAGCACCCTTTCCGCCTGGCTGGAAAAAAATAACGTACCCGGCATCGCCGGGATAGATACCCGTGCGCTTACAGAGCGCCTGCGGGAACACGGCGTCATGCGGGGCAAGATACTGGTGGATGGCACCAAGGACGTTACCTTCGATTCGGGTGATATGGCCCACCCGGTCGATTCGGTCTCTCCCAAGGAAATAAGTGTATTCCCCGCCAAGGGATCGAAAACCCGCCCGCCCCGGGTGGTCCTGGTGGATTGCGGGGCCAAGGCAAACATCCTCCGCTGCCTGGTGGCCCGCAACGTGGAAGTGGTCCGGGTTCCCTGGAACCACGATCTGTCGGGCCTGGATTTCGACGGCCTGTTCCTGTCCAACGGCCCGGGAGACCCCAAGGCCTGTGGCAAGACCATCGCCGCTGTCCGACGGCAATTGTCCGGTGCCAGACCCATCTTCGGCATCTGTCTGGGGAACCAGATACTGGCTCTGGCAGCAGGGGCTGATACCTGGAAACTGCCCTATGGGCACCGGGGTCAGAACCAGCCCTGCGTGGAGACCGGTACCAAACGCTGTTACATCACCAGCCAGAACCACGGCTATGCAGTCCGCGGCGATACCCTGCCCCCCGGCTGGGAACCCTGGTTCGTCAACGGCAACGACGGAACCATCGAAGGCATTCGCTCCCTGAAAAGCCCCTTTTCCGCGGTCCAGTTCCACCCTGAGGGCTGCCCAGGGCCAAGGGACACGGAATTTCTCTTGGACCGCTTCCTTGTGCAGGTACGAGAAAACGCCGGTCTGGAACCGGATGTGCCGCCCCGACTTGAAGCCGGCGAGACCCGCGATGCAGCAGTGAGACGGCTCGCGGTCAAGGCCGCCCTGGTTGCGAGTAGCGCCGTATGAAAAACGAAGAGGTGATACTTCCAAAGAAAGTTCTTGTACTGGGTTCGGGGGGCCTTAAAATTGGCCAGGCTGGAGAATTCGACTATTCGGGTTCCCAAGCCCTGAAAGCCCTGCGGGAGGAAGGCGTCAAGACCGTCCTGATCAACCCGAATATCGCCACTATCCAGACCAGCGAGGGCATGGCCGACGCAACCTATTTTTTGCCCGTCACCCCCGAATACGTGCTGAAGGTTATCGAGAAGGAAAAACCCGACGGCATACTCCTGTCCTTTGGAGGGCAGACCGCGCTCAATTGCGGTGTGGCGCTGGACCGTGACGGCAGCCTGTACAAGCACGGAGTGCGTGTGCTGGGAACTCCGGTAAAATCCATAGAGGACACCGAGGACCGGGAACTCTTTGTCAGGCGTCTGGAAGAGATAGGCGCCAAGTCTCCCCGCAGCATCGCGACCACGGATCTGGAAAAGGCCGTGGCAGCCGCGAAGACCATTACCTACCCGGTTATGGTGCGGGCGGCCTTCGCCCTGGGAGGGTCGGGATCGGGGCTCTGCAGGAACGAGAAGGAACTGAGGAAGCGCTGCGAGCGGGCTTTCGCGCACTCACCCCAGGTTTTGGTGGAGGAATGGCTGGGGGGTTGGAAGGAAATCGAGTACGAGGTGGTGCGCGACCGCTTCGATAACTGCATCACCGTGTGCAATATGGAAAACTTTGACCCCCTTGGCATCCATACCGGTGAGAGCATAGTGGTAGCACCTTCCCAGACCCTGAACGATTCGGAATACCACAAATTACGTAGGGTTGCCCTGGACGTCATCCGCCACTTGGGCATTGTTGGCGAGTGCAACATACAATACGCGCTGGATCCCGCATCGGAGGATTACCGCATCATCGAGGTGAACGCGCGCTTGTCCCGAAGCTCGGCGCTGGCCTCAAAAGCTACCGGATATCCGCTGGCCTTCGTCGCCGCCAAGCTTGCACTGGGCTATTCCCTCACCGACATAGAGAACAAGATCACCAAGGTGACCAAAAGCTGCTTCGAACCCGCCCTGGACTACTGCGTGGTGAAGGTGCCGCGCTGGGACCTGACCAAGTTCAAGAACGTGGACCAGCGGCTGGGATCGGAGATGAAATCCGTGGGCGAGGTCATGTCCATAGGGCGTACCTTCGAGGAAGCCCTGCAGAAAGCCCTGCGCATGACGGGAACCGGCGCGCCGGGGCTGGCCGGGGATGACTTCCTTCTGGGAAGTGGCTTCAAGGACCTGAAAGAAGCCCTCACCGCCCCCACCGACAGGCGCGTGTTCGCCGTGTACCGCGCCCTGGCAGAAGGCTGGACGATAGACAAAATCCATAAGCTGACCCGGATAGACCGCTGGTTCCTGGCGAAGATGGCAAACGCGCTGGAATGCGAGAAGGTGTTGCGGGCCCTGGTTGTTCCGCAAGCCGGGGCCGGGGCCGATAACTCAGGCCTGCCAGCTGGTGCACGGCCGACAGTCGCTACTCCCCTGCCGGACAGGGAGCTTATGCTGAAGGCAAAACGGCTGGGCTTTTCCGATGCCCGCATCGGCGAATTCCTGGGGCTGACGGAAGCGCGTATCCGGACCCTGCGGGAGGACCTGCGGGTGAGGCCCGTGGTCAAGCAGATAGACACGCTGGCCGCCGAGTATCCGGCCAAGACCAACTACCTGTACATGACCTACGCGGCCGTGAGCGACGATACGGCACCGGCTAACCGGGGCGTCATGGTGCTGGGTTCAGGCTCGTACCGGATAGGTTCCAGCGTCGAGTTCGACTGGTGCTGCGTGAACGCCGTGGACACGGCCCGCTCCCTTGGCCGCTATACCATCATGGTGAACTGCAACCCCGAAACGGTAAGTACCGACTACGACCGCTGCGACCGCCTCTATTTTGAGGAACTCTCGCTGGAAAGGGTGCTCGACATTTACGAGCGCGAGCGGCCGGATGGCCTCATCCTATCCATGGGGGGCCAGATCCCGAACAACCTGGCCCTCAAGCTCTACGACGCGGGGGCCCTCATTTTCGGAACGCGGCCGGCATCCATAGACATGGCGGAGGACCGCAACAAGTTTTCCGCCCTGCTGGACCAGATGGGCATAGAGCAGCCGGAATGGAAGGAACTGACCAACCTGGCCTCGGCCAAGGAGTTCGCGGGAAAAGTCGGGTACCCGGTGCTGATACGGCCCAGCTACGTACTTTCAGGCGCCGCCATGAACGTGGCCTGGGACGACGAGAGCCTGGAACGCTTCCTGGATTTGGCAGCCGACGTTTCGGCCGAGCACCCGGTGGTCATCTCCAAGTTTGTGGAAAACTCCAAGGAAGTCGAGATCGACGCGGTGGCGAAACGGGGGGAATTGCTGTTCCACGCGATAACCGAACACGTGGAAAATGCGGGGGTCCATTCGGGTGACGCGACGGTGGTGCTTCCTGCCCAGCGCCTGTACGTGGAAACCATCCGGAAAGTCAAGAAAATAGCCACCGAGATAGCGAAGGCATTGGACATCACCGGTCCCTTCAACATCCAGTTCCTGGCCCAGCGCAACCGGGCACGCGTCATCGAGTGCAACCTGCGTGCCAGCCGCAGCTTTCCTTTCTGCTCGAAGGTGAGCAGGATAAACATGATAGACATGGCCACCCGGGCCATGCTGGACGAGCCTGTGGAAAAGGCGCCATCCTCGGCTTTCGATCTGGATTGGGTGGGCGTAAAGGCTGCCCAGTTCAGCTTTTCGCGCCTCCACGGAGCCGACCCGGTGCCGGGGGTGGAAATGGCCTCCACCGGAGAGGTGGGCTGCATAGGTACCGACCTGGACGACGCCTACCTGAAGGCGCTCCTGTCCGTGGGCTACCGCATACCCAAAAAGCGCATCCTGCTGTCCACCGGCCCGCTGGAGGACAAGGTGGACTTCCTGGATTCGGCGCGGCTGCTCATGGAGATGGGCTATGAGTTATTCGCCTCCAGGGGAACGGCGAAATTCCTGGCAGCCAACGGCGTGAAGGCCGAGGCCCTGTTCTGGCCCCTGGAGCGGAAAGAACCCAACATAGCGACCCTGATAAAATCCAAGACCCTGGACCTGGTCATCAACATCCCCAAGAACAACGGCGAGACGGAACTGCGCAACGACTATCTCATACGGCGCATGGCCATTGACTTCGACGTGCCGCTTTTCACCAACATCAAGGTGGCCAAGCAATTCACCGAGTCCCTGGCCTACCAACGGAAAAAAGGTCTTGAGATCAAGGCCTGGGAGGAATACCGGTAAAAATCGGCATTTGTCGTAGTGGCCTGGAGCAAGGCTTTCGATTATACTCGAACCACAAGGGGAAATCATGGCCGGAGCGGACAGGGATATACGACGCCATTTTTCTCCACTCCAGATGGGTTGGCTCGCCCAGGCCGTCGAACCCCT
>CAXNJE010000107.1:0-11082 GCA_964202565.1 Breznakiellaceae bacterium
TGGCCGTTTTCGATGTCCGTATACTTGAGATTCATTTTTCCGGTCTGAAGTATGTATATCTTATCCGCCGCGTCGCCCTGAAAATAGATGACCGAACCAGCGCGGTAATTAAGTGCTTTGGGCATACCCTACCTTCCTAAGCCTCAAGATCGAAAGGCAAGTAGTCGAGTACCTTGCGGACTCCCGTTTTGCGTCGTACTTCCGCATACAGGGACGCAGGATCGCCAATGACGAAAAGCCGGCGCCCTCCGGTTTTTATCATCCGGTAATCGGACGGCAAGGAACCACCCAACAGATCCAGGAAGCGTTCCTCGCCGTAGATGGGTTTCCCCTCCATCACGAGAAGTTCTATATCCGCCATCGAGGCCGAAGCGAGATTTTCATACGGGTCGTCCACCCTGGCCTTGAGGACGAGAATATCCGCGAGCTTGCCGGCTTCCAGGGAACCAAGGCGGTCCGACATGCGGAAAGCCCTGGCCGGATTCATGGTAACCATGTCCACCAAGATTTTGGCGCTCAGATCTTCCCCATACATGGCCCGGTACGATTCACGGGCAGTGCGCATTTCGGCAAAAAGGTTGACCGAGCCGGTGTGGGTGGAATCGGTACCGATGGAAACGTTGATTCCGGCAGCAAGCATTTTCCTGATCTTGCAGGTAACGTTGAACATGAAAAGGTTGGAGGCGGGGCACCAGGAGATGTGGGCCTTTGCCTTGGCGACCTTCTGTATGTCCTGGTCGGTGAATCCTATGCAGTGAATCAGCACGCAATACTCGTCCAGGCGTTTCATCCCCGCCAACAGCTCCACGCCATCCTGGGCTTCCGTATCGAAGCCTTCCTCCAGATGTGTGATGAAGGGCCAGTTATTCTTTCTCGCCCTTTCATGCTCGATTTCGATTCCGTCACCCCATTTGAGGTCATAGGAGGAACATTCATGGGCGAGGCAGTATTCCTTGAAAGCCCGTATCGGCAAACGGGGCAGGAGTTCGCCGTTTAGTTCGTGCGGAAAATGGTCGTTGACGGTGGTCACACCGGAAAACAGGTTTTTATAGGCGCTGAGGAAATACAGGTTTTCCACGGAGAGGTTGGACCGCTCGGCATAGGTGCCGGAGGATTTAAGGTCATTGTCCCAGGGAGCCCAGTTCAGATAGAAGGATCCGGGCTTCGGACCGATCCGCGGCAAATAATTACCCCTAAGATGATCGTGTATGTTTATAAGCGCCGGATACACCATGGACTTGCCTTTTAAATCAACCCGATGTGTGCCGGGTTTGGAAATTGAGGCGATATGGTTTGCCCGGACATCCACACTTCCGGCAGTCTCGATACGTTGGGGCGTCATGACGACACCGCCGATCAATGAATAGCTATCCACGCTTGGACCGTCCTTCCTTAACGTGCTACAATTGTAGGGTCGTACGCGCGGTGCGTCAACGATACAATTCAATCTAATGGAATTCTCGGCATATTTCATCCAAATTATCGCGTCTTTCAACTAAATACCGCTCCGTGGTAGTCTTGGATGATGATTGACCTTCATTCCCACTCGACAAAATCCGACGGAACCCTCTCTCCGACCGCCTTGATGGAAGAAGCGAAGGCCCGGGGCTTACGCGCTTTGGCCCTTACGGACCACGATACGGTGGATGGTTTGGATGAGGCCCAGGGAGCCGCCCGCCATCATGGCGTGGATTTCATACCCGGGGTCGAGATCGAAATAGCCTTCGAGCCGGGTGAATGTCATTTGCTGGGGCTGGGTCTGACCGGCCGGACCGATGAGCTACGGGAAGCCCTGGCTAGTCTGGCCGAAGGCAGGAAAGCCCGGAACCGGTCCATCCTGGACCTGATGCTGGAATCCGGGGTTGACGCCAGCTATGCCGATGTCCAGGCGTTTTCCGGGGGCGGTGTGGTGGGACGGCCGCATTTCGCAAGCCTTCTGGTATCACGCAGGGTCGTGAAGAACAAGGAACAGGCCTTTTCGCGCTACCTGGGCAAGGGACGGCCCTTTTTCGTACCGAAACTTTCCCTCGAATTCGGACGGGCCCTGCGCCTGATAAAGGAATCCGGCGGCGTCGCCATCCTGGCCCACCCGATGTCACTGTACCTGTCCTGGGGCAAGCTTCCGGACCTGATCAGGGAATGGAAGGACGCCGGACTTGACGGACTGGAAGCCTGGCACCCCACCACCAAGGCCCGCGCCTGCGAACGGCTGGAGAGCCTGGGCCGCTCGCTGGGCATGCTGGTAACCGCCGGGAGCGATTTCCATGGCGGGACCAGACCCGAGCGCAAACTGGGCATCACTGCTGGCGGCAGGGCCATCGACGACCGCTATATGGATGGAATTCCTACGGCGAGCACGTCGTAGGGGTCGTCACCGTAGCGCCGGTGCTGGATGGCCTCGAGCAGGTGGTCGCGCCGTATGGCATCAGCACCCTCCAGGTCTGCGATGGTGCGGGAGACCTTGAGGATTCCGTCCCTGGCGCGTTCGGAGAAACCAAACAACTCCGATGCCCTGTCGAAAGCAGTACGGGATGGGACATCCAGGGTGCAAAAGCGCTCCACCAAGCCCGGCGGAAGTCGTGCATTGCGACGTATCCCCAACTGGCTGAGGCGTTGCCTCTGGACTGCCACCGCCTTCTCCACCCGGAGCGCCACCGTCGCGCTGGTTTCTGCCCCCTTGGCGATGGAGGTTCCCGTTCCAATCCCGATTGAAGTTTCCGACGACACCGGATTGAGGGGGATGCGTAGCTCGATGCGGTCCAGCAGGGCCGCGCCCAGGCGGCGCCAATGCCGTTCCACCTCGTCGGCGGCGCAGAAACAGGCCGAGCCTGGTTTGCCGAGCCTGCCACAGGGGCAGGGATTTGCTGCCAGAAGCAGCTGGAAATCGGCGGGAAGCCGGGTGGAACCGTCTGCCCGGGCTATGGTAACCACGCCATCCTCCAGGGGTTCCCGCAGGGCACGGAGAACGTTAAGGCGGTATTCGGGTGCCTCGTCCAGAAAGAGTACGCCAAAATGCGCCAGGCTGATCTCGCCGGGACGCACCGAACGCCCGCCGCCGAGCATGCCTTCCGCGCTCGCGCTGTGGTGGGGCGACCTGAACGGCGGCTGGGAGACCAGGGGTTCCTGCGGCCCCAGAGCACCCGCAAGACTGTGCAATCTGGTAGCCGCCACCGCTTCCTGGGTATCCAGGGGCGCCATGATGCCGGGAAGCCGCCGGGCAAGCATGGTTTTGCCTGCCCCCGGCGCGCCGAAGGCCAAAAGGTTGTGTCCCCCCGCCGCAGCGATTTCCAGCGCCCGTTTGTAGGTTTCCTGTCCCCGGGCGTGGGAAAAATCCCCGCAGGATTCTATGAGCCCCACACGTCTGGCCACCCTGTTACCGGTGCCGGTGCCCGCACTGCCGGAAAATTCCGTAACGGGAGATCGGATTTCGAGGGAAGGCAACTTTCCGCTTTTATCGCGTAGTTCCAGGGCATGGGCCGCCTCAGCCAGGGTGGAAACGGCGGCGGTGCGTCCCGCAGCCAGGATCAGGGCCTCGCCGCCGTTTTCGGCGGGTACGATAAAGCCCTCGATGCCCTCGGCAAGCCCTGCGGAAGCGGCTGCCAGCACACCGCGCACACCCCTCACCCTCCCCGACAATTCCAGCTCGCCAAGGGCCATAAGACCTGCCGGACTGGGCACCAAACCCGCTGCGGCGAGTATGGCCAGGGCGATTGGAAGGTCCAAGGCCGCTCCCTCCTTTCTGACCCCGGCGGGGGCCAGGTTCACCAGAACCCTATCCTGGGGAAAGCAGAATCCCGAATTCCTGAAAGCAGCGCGAACCCGCTCGCGGGCTTCCCGTACGGCACCATCGGCCAGACCCGTGATATCCACACCCGGGATACCCCTGCGTATGTCCACCTCGACCCGCACGACGATACCTTCGGCCCCCCAGGGCGCATAGGACGCTATATGCATTGTGTGCCTCCACAGTTCAAGTACGGGAAAAACCCGCATCCTGCTTGCCATCCTTGCCCCGCGACGTTGTTCTTATTACTATGGCAACATGAAAACGAGACACATTCAGGAACTTTCTCCTGCTCTGGTGCAGGATCTTCGCGCCAAGGGTGCCGATATTGAACGGACCCTCGCCCTGCTGGATCTGGTGGATGCCAAGTCCATCGCCTACCTGGCGTCTGGTTCCGCTTCGAAGGCTACAGCAGTCAGCCAAACGCCTTCGATTCCGTCTGCCGGGGACCCTCGCGTCTTCGACCGGACAAAGCTCACCGTCTTGAAACTCCCCTTGAAAGCGGCGCGGGAAGCTTTCCGCGCGTTGGAATTGCCGCTGGACTTTGGGGAATCGAGCATAATCGAGGGTGAAGACGCCGTTTTTTCCCAGCAAGCCCTCACCCTGGTAGGCATCCATCTCTATCCCCGGCTGGCCTACGGCGTCCTGAACGGCGGATCGGCCACGACGTATATCGATGAGAAGAAGAACCGCGAACTTGACGGGAACGCCTTCAGGCTCTTTGAGAATGAATTCCGGGAGACAGCCAGGGTATCCAAAGCTGCCCCCAAGGGCGTTACCCCGGCTTTCGTGGGCATGGACGGCAACAGTGGCCCCTCGTTCCTTTTATTGAAGATGCGGAGCATCTTGCTGAGGGCCCTCGAATACCGGATCGTTTCGGGTGATGCGAAGACGCCGGTGCTGCCCTTCTTCCAGATGACCAGCGGTGCTACGGACAGCGCCCTCGCGGAAGCCTATGCCCGGTACCGCAACGACCCCCTACTGTCCGCACTCATCCAGCGTACCGGCATCGACCCTACCGACGCCGCCGGTGCAGTCCAGCCGATGCTGGCAGCCCTGAGCCCCCTGTCGGAAGGCTTGCCGAGGAACCTTTTCGACAAGGCCTGGGGCACCAAGGATACAGGACTTGCCCTGCCAGGCGGGCATGGCGAGAATTTCCGCGTACTTGCTGATACGTATAGGGCGCTTAGGGCCAAAGGCGTGCGATGGGCGTATCTGGGCAATGTCGACAACTCGGGCTATACAGTGGATCCGGTCTCGCTCGCCATTACTGCGCTGAAAGGTGCGGATGCGGCCTTCGAGTTCTCCTGGCGCACCAAAATGGACGTTAAAGGCGGGGTACTGGTGGAATTGCCGGATGGGACGCTGAGCACCGCCGACATCGGCCAGGCCATATCCAAGGAAGCGCTTGCTGTTGAGGAAGCGGGAGGAAAGCCCATCCTGTTCAACTGCGCCACCGGCCTGTTCGACCTGGATTTCCTGGTTCCCCGCCTGCAGGAAATTGCCGACGGCCTGCCCATCCGGGTTTCCGAACAGGACAAGGAAGCCGGCAGATACGCCCAGGCCGAGCAGAACACCTGGGAGATATTGGGGCTCGCCAAGTCACCACTCATCTTCGCGGTGGCCAAGGAAAGCCGCTTCGTGGCCGCCAAGATGCTGATGGAAACCCTGCTCTCCAGCCCCATCGGGAAGCGCATGGAAGCGGCACCGCCCTCCGAACGTCCCGCTCCCGCACTTATGGCGACCTCTGCGGACCTGCAAAAAGGCTTTTCAAGGCTCCTGGAGCGCGAATACGGCTTTTCCAAAAAAAATAATGGTAGTTATCAACCAATTTCCGTGTTAGAATTCGAAAGTACCATCAAGAAGAAATATTGAAGAAGATAAAACAACGGCGCGCCCAGACTGAACGGACACTCCGTTGGATCGGGGAATTAAAATGAAGTGGAATTTCCGAATCATCCATAAGAAAATGGACGACGAGACGGCTTACCGGATTCACGAAGTGTACTACGGTGAGAAGGGCAAGATCGCAAACTGGGCAAAATTACCCGTAAAACCATCGGGGTCCAATATCCACGAACTGCGGAACAACATCCGGTTTTTCTGGAGCGCCTTCCGCCTGCCGGTATTGACCGAGGCAAAGGACGAGGAAGGCCAGGAGATGCTGAGGGAGCTCGAAGGTGTCTCCACCCCCAATCCCGGGACAGCCTTCGAGGTGATGGATAGGGCTTCAGTGGCCATCTCCCATTTCGATGATTTCGTGGCTGCCCACCCTGTTGTCTGTGACGATGCAGGCCTGGCGAAGAAAGCCGCAGTCATCAGCGGACTCATGTATCAGCTCTACAATGAATTGGCAGTGAAGATCGCACCGGAACAGCAGAAATGAGAGCTGTTATTTGACGTCCGTCCGGTAAAGCGTACCTTGGCTGATTATGTAGAGTTTGCCTGATACCGCCGTCATGCCGCCTATTTCGCTCCAACCTCCACCTATATCCTTGTAATCCCCCGGTTCGGCAAGAAGCAGGGACACCATCGAAACCGCCAGCACGGACCCTAGGAAAACCCCCTTGGACATGTCAGCCTCCTGTTTTGGAACAAGGTCTGCAGCGCATTGCTACAGGGAATTCTTATGCAATCCGCTTATAGTCAAGTATAGTACAACGCCTTTGAGGGATCGAGAGAGTGGTATGGAGGTAAGAAATGTTTATTGCGGAATTGGTGTTTGTCAAAAACAATGGATGGAAATAAGGCGCCGATCAGAATCGAACTGATGATGAAGGTTTTGCAGACCTCTCCCTTACCACTTGGGTACGGCGCCAAGGAACTCGCTTACAGCGGATGCCTAAGCTCGATTAATATAACCAATGCACTGAACTTTGTCCAGCAGAGGCGATTATCTTGGCAGAATTTGTGCGGGTGCCTTACCTTGATCCTTTTTACCGACTCTTGTAGCATTGACACATGAACAATAAAAGCGATCGGTATAAAATATCCACAATGACCCTGACTCCCACAACAAGCCTAAAATCCGCGGCAACCCTCATCTTCATGACAGCCCTTCTCTGCCTGGGATCCTGTGCCGCACCGGCAAGGGCTTCCAATAAGGAAGGATTGGGCGTGCAGGGCGGCGGGAGTGTCACGTACCTTACGGAAAACGGGGAGGAGATCCAGGCGCGCTACTATTCTCTGAGCGATGACAGCCTGCACTTCGTCAAGCTAACCCTACCCGACGGCAAGTTATACACCCTGCCCAACGTCATGTCCGCGTCGGGCGCGCGCTATACCGATGACTTCGAGCTGGTCTGGTGGACCAAGGGCGATGGGGCCTTCGCGGAGATGAGGGCGGAGGATGGGGAGTGGATCATGAGGTACGCCGATTGCAGGATTAAATGGTAGTGTTATGATAATTAGGGGTGAATTTGCTTTAAAGATATATATTGTATACTATTACTGACGTTTCTCTCGTTGAACGTAATGGTTACATCATATTTCCTAGCACGGTATTAACCTCGTGGATAAAAAACCATAAGCTTTGTGACACTAACTACAGGACACCAATGCTCCAAGCCGAGGCATCCATTGCGCTGAGTTCGAGTACCCGCTTCGTGCAGGCCAGAACTTCCGACGGGTCATGGGTAACGTGGAGCAGGGTGGAGTGGCCGTGCCCGGCTATGGCTTGCAGGAAGTCCAGCACGCGACGGCGGTGGGTATCGTCCAGACCGTGGCAGGGTTCGTCCAGAATCAGCAGGGGCGGGTTCTTGATGGCCGCCCTTGCTACAAGCAGGGCGCGCTGCTCGCCGTAAGAAAGGGCACCAAAGCGTTCCGCATCCCTGCCTGAGAAACCGGCCAGACCCAGCCAGCGCCTGGTAAGCAGGAGTTCGGCATCTCCGATTTCCCGGTACATGCCGATCGAATCGTACAGGCCCGATAGCAGCACCTCTTCCAGGGAAATATCAGCGAAATAGCGGTATTCCAGGTGCAGCCGGTAGGAAACTATGCCCATGCGGGCTTTCAGCTCCCAGATAGTCTCTCCGCTTCCCCTCTTTTTGCCAAAAAGGCGTACGTCGTTGCTGAATACCTGGGGATTGTCCCCGGTGATGAGTTCCAGCAGGGTGGTCTTGCCGCTGCCATTGGGTCCCCGGATAAGCCAGTGCTCCCCCGGACGGACCGTCCAATCCAGATGGTCCAGGACGGTATGGCCCGACCAGGCCACCGTCACGGAGCGGAACTCCACGAGGGGTTCCGCATTGCTGGCTGTCATGCAGGTTTCGTTTGTGGGGACAGAGTTCGCGGAGACAGAGCTTGAGCTCGTGGGGACAGAGCTCATAGGGACAGAGCTTGAATAGTTTGAGGTTGAGGGACCATCCTTGCCGGTTACAGGCTCTCCTGAAGGAGCGGAGGTGCCGGCCGAAGCCATGCGTGCCTCTTCCAGGTAAACCGCGTCCGTTGCCGCCCGGGAAAGTTCGGCCAGGAGTTCCGTCTGTCCGCGCTGGCGTAGGGCCTCTTCCTTTATACGCCTTTCTGCCAGGCGCAGTTCGTACCCGGATCGGGTGCCCGAATAGGTGACCGCGCGGTTTTCGAACTCCAGCACCCGGTTGACGGCAGCGGGGATGCGTTCCCAACGGTCCGAGACGATGACCAGGAAGAGCGGATCTGTGGTTGCTGGCGTGGCGGCTGACTGGGCTGCTGCGGCCGTGGTTGTTGCCGTTGTGGGTGGATTTTCTGCTGGCATGACTGCGGCGGCCTTGGAGGCCAGGTCTTCGAGTATGGCGGCGAGGGTTTCCCGGGTGGCGGCGTCCAGCCCCTCGTAGGGTTCGTCCAGCACGAGGAGGGCGGGTTTGGCGGCAAGGGCGCGGCACAAAAGGGTGCGCCGGATTTCGCCCGTGGACAGGCGTTTGAGGCCCCGGTCCAGGAAGGGGGCAACGCCACAGGCCCGCACCGCAGGGTGGGATTCCAGCCCGGTGCCAGCAGGATAATGGGGGGCATCCATGGGACTTAAGGCTTCGAAGATGAAGGCCCGGGCTGGTGTGCCCTCATCGACGCCGCCTTCGACAAAGTCGGAATCGTCGTTGGCACGTTCCCGCTGGATGACAGCGGCGGCCTGTTCGAAGGAAACCAGTACGGCATTGCCGGTAAAGGAGTTGTGTGCCAGGCTGGTTCCTGCTCCGCCTGGGGCGGCTTGGATGGGGACAGAGCCTGTAAGGGCTGCGGAAAAGATGCTTTTACCGCCACCATTGGGACCGGTAACGGCCCAGACCTCGCCTCGCCTCATCTCCCAGTCGAGGGAGCGGAGAGCGGGGGACAGGGCTTCACCGATGTCGCAGTCGCAAAACTGGATGAGGGAGTCACCACCGCTCATTTTTTCCAGACCCCCTGGGGGTAGATGCGTTCGAGTATCTCTGTTACCGCCTCCGAGACGCGGTTGCACGCGGCGGAGCCGGGCCGTGGGCAGCGCAGGATGTAGCCTATGTCGTAGTCGCAGAAATCGGGACCGGCGTCGTAGATGACGAGGCCCTCCGCAAAGGGACCGCTTTCCAGCACCATAAATGGAACGAGTCCCAGCCCGATACCCAGGTGGGCAAGGGCAAGGAGCGCCTCGTTGCCGGCGGTTTCTACTGCGATATGCGCCTTGAGACCCCTTTTGCGGGACCAGCGGTCGAAATGTTCCCTGGCGAGACCCACCGCGGGCAGGATGAGGGGGACAGAGCCCAATACCTTTTTAAGGCGCGCCGCATGGAGCGCATCTGCCGCGGATGGCTGGGGTCTGTCCCCGTCGTCGTGGGGTCTGACACCGTGCCGGTCGAGATCGAGGGCGCCGAAGGGGCCGCTGGCAGAGGCGACGAGGACCATGGGAGTGCGGCGGACCGAGAAGGAAACGAGTTCCGAAAAGCCGTCCGGGGGCAGCGCGGCGATGGCAAGGTCGGCGCTGTCCTCGCGTACGGCGCTTTCAGCGCCCGCGGGGTCGCCGGTTTCCACGGAAAGGCGCAGTTCCGGGTGGGCGGCGCGCAGGGCCTCGGCGAGGGGCGGGAGGATGGTGTAGCAGGCGGTGACCGAGGCGTACACGCGCAGCTTGCCCCGCAAGACACCCTCCCCCGAATCGAGGGTGGCCTGGAGCGCATCGCGGCGTTTGAGGCTTTCCCGGGCGAAGTCCAGAAAAGCGAGCCCTTCGGCAGTGATGGTGACGCGGCGGGTATCGCGTTCCAGGAGGCGCACCCCAAGCTCCTCTTCCAGGCGGCCCAACAGCCTGCTGAGGCCGGAGGGGCTGGTATGCACCCGTGCGGCGGCCTTGGCGAAGTGCAGGGTGCGGGCGAGTACGACAAAGGCTTCCAGTTCGTGAAAATCCATGCACAATAATTGCATGGAAATGCGTGATGCGCAATAGTATCCTGCGCATGTTTCACTTTACGCAATGGCCACAAATAGTGTATACCAATTGCGGTTAAGTATGGGCCAGGGATCGTAATGGAAAGCCCTCGCGGCACGCGAGGCTTGGAATGGAGAGCCCGACGGCGGCAACGCCGCCGGGGCCCCAAAAAATGCACGAAAAATGCGCGGACCAGCGCAAAAAAGGAGCCTTATATGAACTATTTCAACGCACTGCCCTTCCGTGTGGCGCTGAACCAGCTGGGGACCTGCAGGCTGATGGAAAAATCAGAGCTGTCCGACGGCGCCCTGGTGCTGAAGGGCAAGAAGATCGTCATTGTAGGTTGCGGCGCCCAGGGCCTTAACCAAGGCCTGAACCTGCGGGATTCCGGCCTGGACGTGAGCTATACCCTGCGCAAGGAAGCCATCGCCGAGAAGCGCGCGTCCTGGAAGAACGCCACCGAGAACGGCTTCAGGGTGGGCACCTACGAGGAGCTCATCCCCACCGCCGACCTGGTGGGCAACCTTACCCCGGACAAGCAGCATACGCCGGTCATCGGCGCCATCATGCCCCTGATGAAAAAGGGCGCGGCCCTGTGGTATTCCCACGGCTTCAACATCGTGGAAGAGGGCATGCAGATACGCAAGGACATCACCGTGGTGATGATGGCCCCCAAGGGTCCGGGCACCGAGGTACGCGTAGAATACACCCGGGGCTTCGGCATACCCACACTTATAGCTGTACACCCCGAGAACGACAGCGAGGGCAAGGGCTGGGGGATAGCGAAAGCCCTGGCCTGCGGCACAGGCGGCGACAAGGCGGGCGTGCTGGCGTCCAGTTTCGTGGCCGAGGTGAAGAGCGACCTGATGGGCGAGCAGACTATCCTGTGCGGCATGCTCCAGGTGGGAAGCCTGCTGTGCTTCGACAAGATGGT
>CAXNJE010000108.1:0-10943 GCA_964202565.1 Breznakiellaceae bacterium
TATCCGGCGCCGGAATACCGTGCAGCCAGATCGGCGAAGAGTAGATGATGGTTGACAACAAGGATACGGGCTTCAGCAGCCGTACGGCGTACCTTGAGAATAAAACAACGTTCCCGCTCGGAACAGCGCATTCCCAGGCAGGTATCGGACTCTGAGCATACCCTGGACCAGACGTTTTCGTCGGGAAGAAAGGAAAGGTCGGCCTTATCTCCTGTTTCGCTTACTTCGGACCACTCGCTGATTGCGGAAAGCGACTGATCCGCTTCGGAAAACAGATTGATTTCCCGTTGGGCATCGATAAGACGCCTGAAACACAGATAATTGCCCCTTCCCTTGATGAGTACGGCTTTTACCTTCGATTGCAGGGCTTCCGTAACCAGTGGAATATCCTTCTCATAAAGTTGTTGTTGCAGATTAATAGTTGCGGTGGAAATGACTACACGTTCGTCGTTGGTTTCCGCCCAGGAAAGGGCGGGCACCAGATAGGCGAAGGATTTCCCGACTCCGGTGCCGGCCTCTGCGGCCAGGACGGCATCGCGGTTGAAAGCCTCGCCGACCTGGCGAAGCAGGTCCAACTGTGTCGGTCGCGCTTCGTAGGAACGGAGTTTTTTTGCCAGCGATCCACCGGCTTCGAGTGAACCGGCCAGATCATCTACGAAGAGTTTGCATTTCTTTTTAGTATGGACTGGTTCGGTTATTACGTAGACCCTGCTTGCAGAATTATCGATTATGTAGGAGCCCACACCAGCTTCTGCTGCCCGGCTTGCAATGGACAAATCCGCTTCGCTGGGAGCCAAACGCCCAGAGGGATGGTTATGTATCAAAACGTCTGCGGAACCCGAAAATGAATCCAGCGCAAGAACCGATTTTTCATTACCCCGGGCGATGACTTCGACGGTGTGAACCAATGAATCTTCGTTCAGATTGCCGAGGGCGAATACCTCATTGCCTTCTGCGTCCTTGATGGATTTTTCCAGGATGAGACGAGCTTCCGCGGTGAATTTCAATTCGGCACGCATCCGGAATCAGCCCTATGCAGCAGTATTCATGAAAAAAGGCCGGACGGTAAACCGCCGGCCTTTTAGGCATCTCCTAGGGGATTCGAACCCCTGTTGGCGGGATGAAAACCCGCTGTCCTAACCCCTAGACGAAGGAGACGCGAATTGCCTATTCGCAGGGTGACTATACAAAATAAGTACCGCTATGTCAACATGCGCTAAAATAGGGTTTTCCATTCGTCGGGGTTGATACCTGGCATGGAAGATGCAATAAAACTCACATTTTCAGGCGACGCAGGACCAGTTCCCTGAATTTTTGTGCCTGAGTGGATTCAGGTTCCGCCACCAACGCATTCTCACAATCCGCCAAAGCCTTTGGATAATCGCCGATATGGAAATATGCCTGCGCCCTCCTGTAGAGGGAAAAATGCTGGTAAGGATTTATCTCCAACGATTTTGTAAAGTCTTCAATGGCATCTATATATTGTTGCTGAACGGATTTTACTACCGCCCGATAATAGTAGGCCTTGTATGAACTTGGATCGAGCCCTATCGTCGCCGAAAAATCCTTTATCGCCTCATCATAGAGGGACCTGGCAAAGAAAGCCATTCCTCGGTGCTTATAGATAACCGATTTGATAAAGTCCTTTGGTTCGAACTCAAATATTCTGGTATAGAGCTCGATAGCCTTGTCCAATTGATCGTTGTTATGGGCGTACAGCGCATCCAGCAATAGATCGTCGATCGTTTCGCCACTTTTTGAGGAATCTATACGGAAAAGTGGTTTCATGCGTTTTACATCGCTACGCTCGTCATCCTTGAAAATAAGGGCATCGGTGGAATCCTCGATTTTCCTGAAAAATGATTCCCTTCTTTTGCCCAGTTCCCTGTTCAGCTGTCTCTGATAATCCCTTATTTCCTGAAAAACGATGTCCGCCAGCGAGAGGCTGGCGTTGACGGCAGCAAGCTTGCGCTTCATGGGTTCGTCGAAGGGAGTAAACTCAGCCTTGTACACCAACTCGTGTTCCACTTCGGCCCAAGCGTCCTGTAAAAGCGTGCGTACCTGGATTTCAACGATATCGCACCCGCACTCACCATGGGTGGCACGGAGATCTTCAGGTATGTCAATCAGCAGGTGGGTAGATTCGTAGCCAAATTCCTTGAACGAATAATTGGAGCCCTTGCGTTCGACTTCCACAACATCAAAAGCTTTTTCAAGAGAAGCCTCGGCATTTGCAAGATCCTCCTGAAAGGGACAGATCACCCTGATACCAATCATATCAGTGACTTGGGGCGGTTCCTTTTGTTCCGATGATTTTTGCATCAGTCGGACAAGTTTCTTGAAATAGCTTGTGAAGGTTTTGGCGCGACCTTTTACGGTGGGAACCGGATTCAGATTCCGTAATACCTGTTCGACACGGGTTTCGAGTTCGTTGACTATCGCGACACGGATTGCGAAATAGCGATCGAATTCTGTGCGCAGCAAGTTGCGGTTGGGATACCAGGCCGTCTTGGTCTTTTTCATTGGTCGCCTTGGGATCTTAAAAAAAAGGCGCCGTCACTTGGACGGCGCCGATCTTGATTGGGAAAGTACTATTACTTGGCAGCTTCCGCTTCACCAGAGGGCTTGAAAGCGGTCTCACCGGCTTTCTTCTGGCCTTCGAGGTAACGAAGTACCTGAATATTACCGAAGCGCTCCATCTCGGCATTCTTGCGGGAAGTTTCACGATCCTGGATAATATTCCAGAGATCCTCATCATCTATGTCGCGTTCGGTATCGATAACTGCCTTGTCATAGATAACCTTGACGTCTTTGAAATAGCCGATATAGTCGCCACCCTCGCGTGAGGGATCGCGGTGGATTATGAATCCGCCGAATCGCACGAAGGGAGTGGCTTTCGGGTAAAGGGGATAAATCCTGAGTTCGCGGTTTCGTACTTCGGATACGTAGTTGGGATTATCCCATCGCAACTCGGCCCATCCGTCGAAGTTGAGGTAACCCATGAATACAATCTGATCCTTGCCGGTCGAATCCACGAGCACAGCTGAAAGGCCATGTGGGAAATTCAGGCCATACACGCTGACCGCTACCGATTTGATGACTCCGACGTTCTTTACGACGCCGTAAGCATCTTCGAAACGGGTTTGCTTGCTGTCTTCAAGCTTCTCGAAGGCGGGAATCTCGAACGGGGGCTGCACCCGGGCCCAGGAATTGAAGTTCTCGACCGGGAAATGAACGCGTACGCCCATGACCTTGCCGTGTTGCTTCGAAGGCGCTTCGAGCACGTAACTCTTGGTCTGGTTTGTCACGTTCCGTGAAGAAGAAGCCAAAACCACATCCCAATTGGGCAGAGCCAAGGATGTCTTCATGACAGCCTTCTGCTCCGTGGTAAAGCTACCGCCGGCCACGTTGGAGAAATCCATCATGGTTCTTTCGTTTTGAGTGGGCACATTGTCCTGATTCGGTTCAGTGTCCGCCGTGAGTTTCGAGAAGTCGATGAGTACGGCCTCTTCTGCAAAGACCGCGCCCGCCGTAAACAACGCGATGGCGACAAGAATGAACATCCGTTTCATTCAAAGCTCCTTTAATTCACGCGATAAGCCTTAGTCGTATAGAATTATACGAGAAGGGTTCTATTTGTCAACGCTTTTTCCTTATTTTGCATCGCTCTTGGAGCCGGGCAAAACGGAATCGGCGAAGGCATACGGTTCATGTCCCCCGATGAAGACGGAAACCCGCTTCAGGGAAGGAAAATTTCGCCCGATACCGGCATCAAGTTCCGCGAGCGAATCGCGGAGAAAGGTAGCCGAAGATCCGGATTGAGCGCTTAGGGCCGCATCCTCCGAAAGATCGATGTAAGCCATCCCTTCCCTTGCCAATACCGAGAGTACCCTGGTCCCTTTTATGAACAAGGACGAAGAATCGACGGAAACCGGACCCAGGAGGGTTTCCGCGACGTACTGTTCGATCCGGTTTTCCAAACCACGCGAGCGCGGAAGGAAGCGATACTCGACCGAACTGCCTTTTCCGTTATTATCCGGAAAGACAAAGGACCTGTAAACCTTGGCGGAAAAAATATAATCCGCGAGGGCAAAAAGGAAAAGCCCGAAAAGAAGTACCGCAAATACGATATAGGCACGGGAAAAGGCGTTTCGTATAAAATCACTTACAGCTCTCATCGTGACGCGGTGAATCCTCCGGATTTCTCGAATTCAGTAATGAAGTCCTTGATGCCACTATATATCGCATCGGACAAGTTCCGCAAGTACGATTTATCCGATAATAGGATCGCGTCATCCTGATTCGTTACAAAACCCAACTCGATCAGCACCGAAGGCATCCTGGCCTTGCGCACGACGAACCATTCTTCCGCCTTGATCCCCCTGGAAGGGCTCCTGCCAGCTATGAACCGATCAAAACCGCCCATGATATGCCTGGCGATCATGATGCTTTCCATGGTGAATTCCTCTTCGAGCATTGCGTTGAGTATGGGGAGTACGTCCGAGGAATCTGCGTAACGCTCGGCGTCTATGACGGTCCTGCGGTATTCAGGCGAGAGGTACCAGACCTCATAACCCCGGGCCTTCTTGTTGAACGAGGCGTTGGCGTGGATGGAGACGAAAACTATGGCTTCATTTTCGGCAAGTTTGACCGAATTCGCGATGGCGACCCTGTCCTCGAGGGATGGATACGTATCGCCGTCGCGGGTCATGAGGACGCGCTTGTCGGGGTAGATCGCCGCTAGTTTTCGGTACAGATCCAGGGCTACATCCAGGACCAGGTCCTTTTCGACGAGATCGAGACGTTTTCCACCTACCACATGGGAGCCCGTCGCTCCGGGATCCTTGCCTCCATGTCCCGGATCTATGAGGACGGCGGCAACCCTATACCGGGACCGTTCGGCTTCACGGGCCTGCGAGAAAACGTCAGAAACCGAATCGGCGAAGGCCGGTGGAAACGAGAGAATGCCATTTTCAAGCCGGGGCGACTGGAGCATCATCAAGACCGAACCGTCAAAAAGGACGGGGACGAGGGCTCCGGACCTGCCGGCAGGATTACTATCAGCGATGAAGACGACACGATGCCCGGGAACCTCCAGGGCTCCTATGGCAGACAGGGGATCCCAGCGCAGGGTGGCGTCCAGCTTGGTCAGGACCTCGTCCAACGAGAGTTGTGTTTGGGCGAAGACCACAGCTGCCGGAACGGGGCCTGCAACCGTGGCGTTTTTTTCCTGGGCTCCCGCGAAGGGTATCGCAAGGAAGGAAATGAGGCTGGCGCAGAGAAGGATGTGCTTCGCCGAACCTTGCCCGAAGTTCAAGCAATTCCGCCTTGGACTGCGTTTTTATTTTTTTTATCCACCAAGTCCGCGATATGGTACGCGGCTCCCTGATAGGAACCCCTGATCATGGCCTTCCAGAAGGTGGCAGCCAGCGTATCGGGGGAAGCCGCTGTTACGGGATTAAACTTGACGCCGAGCATCCATCCCAAAGCTTCAAGACTCTCCGAGACGCTCCTTCCGGCATAATCCCGCACGGGAGCAGTTCCGAAAAGAGGAAAGGCAAGGTAGTCCAAGCACGGGTCCGCCTCCTTATCGGGAATTTTCGGGGTGGAGGAGAGCTTCGCGCCGGGATGCGTAGCTGGCTTGGCAGGGAGGCGGAAATTCAGGGGTATACCACCTGAGGGCATGGCATCGAGAGCCGCCAAGAGAGCCGCATCGCAGGGAAAGGCATCTGGCGGAAAGGCACCCGCACCTTGGGGACCCCGGACCAGGAAGGAATCGGTCTCACTGTTTCCCGGCGCGAGACGTATGAGAATGGCCCGGGCTGCGGTCTCCGCCGCCTCCACAGCTTCTTCCCTCGTGGGTGCGGCAGCCAGGATATTTCCACACTTGGTTACGTTATTCTCGGGAAAGCGCACCTGCGAGCCTTCATCTATCCGCAGGAATAGATCCCTCACATAAGGAACTGCCCGTGCGGTATCAAGCCCGATAAGGGATGCAACCTGGCCGGGTATGGAGATGAAGGCACGTTCGGCGCAGGTCCAGGAACGCAGGGGAGCCAGGTTCGAGGGCTTATCACCAACCGCGATTGAGAGCGCACCGGCGGTGGGTTCCACGCCGGACGCGTAGGGGTAGGTCCAGCCGGACATGTAACCGCCTGAGAGCCGGGCGGCGATCTCGCCGATCATGGGCCCTCTGGGTGTTAGCTTGACGTCTCCCTTGGCGGCACCGTTCCGAATTCCCAGGGCTCTGACACCATTTTCGAATACCTCCAACAAGGCCCGCGCTTGGCAAGCTTCGAGTTTGCTGGGAATGGTATGCCCCATCTCGATGAAATAGGGAGGATAGAATATGTGTCGATCAGCAAGACCACATATCGTTATCTCACCATTACTTACCAAAGCATCCACGCTGAATTCGGGACCTTCCATGTACTCTTCGACTATGGCGTTCCCGGAACGGGAAAAACGCAGGGCGTCTTCCACCGCCGGGGCCAGTCCTTCTGCAGTATCTACGCGGCGGCAACCCCGGGAGCCCATATTGTCAACGGGTTTGACAACCACGGGAAACGCGAAGGGAAGCTTTCCGGAGGCCATGAAATCAGGATCCGGAATCGTGGAAAGGACGATGAAATCCGGGGACGGTACCCCTTCCGAGCGGAAACGCGCACGCATTCGGGCCTTGTTGGAAGCGTCCAGAGCGGTTTCGTAGGGGATGCCGGGAAGCCCGAGTTTTTCGGCTACCCAGGCCACGGTGGCGGAAAAGTCGGTGCCGGCGGTCATGACTCCATCGATGCCTCCATCTGCGGCCAATTCGCGGGCAAAAGCTTCGATGGAGTCCTTGTCTTTCAGGTCTATCTTGCGGAAAAGATCGGCTTCCAGGGCGCAGGGGGCATTTTCGTCCCCATCTACGGCGATACTGGTCCAGGACCGGGCTTTGGCTAACCGAATGGCAGGCCCCTGCATGATGCCCGCTCCCAGTATCAATATTCGCTTGGACATTGGCTCCCCTCTTGTTCACCTTGACAGTTCGCATTTACAGATCAGAGCGACGCTGTTTTGACGGCATACGCTTCGAAAGTATCCCCAAGTCCAAAAAATCGGCTTCCGGCGACAGCCAGGCGAAAAGCCAGGGTTTCTGGATCCTGCCTGGATAAACCGGGGAACCGTTCCGGATGATGCCCCGTGACGGTGATTTTTTCAAGGGTGAAGCCGAAGCGCTTTAACGTGGCCGCCGTTCGGGATGGTTCCCAGACGGAAAAGTGATCGGCGGGACTGTGCTCATAGAACGAGGCCTTGCGGAATCGGGCGGAAACGCCTTCACCGGAGGGTGTGGAGAACGCGAAAACTCCTCCGGTACGGAGCAGGCGGTTTGCCGCAATGAGCACCGGAGACAGTTTTGTAAAATGTTCGATGACGTACCAGAGCGTGACCACGTCGAAGTTTTCTACGCCGAAAGCTTGCCTGGGATCGGTATCGGGGAAAAAACCTTCGATGGCGGGTATTTCCAATTCATCGCGGACGTAGCGAACCGCGTCCGTTGCGGGATCCATGCCGTGGGGTATGAGACCGCGCGAACGGGCAGCCGACAGGAATGGGCCATAGGCACAGCCAATATCAAGGACCTTCCCCTTGGGGCCGTGACCAAGCAGGTCCAGGATACGGTCCGTCCTTGCGAGGCCGGCCTTTTCCAGATTGAAAAAATCTTCCAGATAGGTTTTTCCGTATTGTTTCTTGTAATCCCTGAAAAAATAATCCCGGGCGTATTGGATGGGAGGAGCATTCATGCGGGTCATGAAAACCATGCCGCAGGAGGCGCAGCGCCGGTACGTGCGGTCGGGAAAACGCCCCAGTATCCGCGCATCCTCGTTGGGACGGGTACCACAAAGGGGGCAAGACACGCCGGCTGGAAAGGAAAAGCCCGAAATGAGCCGGGCGAGCGGCGAAGTTGGCTGAATATCAGGTAAAACACGCGCACCATCGTATACTGGTGTGGGTCTGGATTGGGATGTTTGGGATCCCAGGACGGCACGGGCGCGGGTGGCCGCTTCTTCGAGGCGGGGAAGATACGAGGCTACCCGGGAGGAGGCGCGTCGGCCTGTACCGGCGCTGAGGAAATGCACAGAACGGGCAAGGCGTTCATGGTATGAGGTGGGCGAGACGAGCAGGACCGAAATGCCCGCGGCGGCGGCCTCGAAGGCGCTCAGGCCGTATTGGGTCACCAGCAGGTCGTAATCAGCCAGCTGCTCCTTCAGATTAGGGACCGGGCCAAGGACCCGGGCACCCGCGGCGGTCATCCTTTCGTTGGGTTCGGAAGAGGAAAGCGCGCCGGAGATGACATCCACCGTGACTTTTCCGTACTTCTTCCCGTACTTTTTCCCGATCGTGAGAAGCGATAACACGGCGGGTTCGCTCAAACCTGCGCGGTCTTCACCTCCGAAGGAGACGAGGACTTTTAGAGGATTCCGGCTGGAGCTGTTGTCAGTCCGGCTTCGTTTCCGGCTTGGCAGATCGAGCAGTCGGGGGTCGCTTATATTGGCGATGGTGGCGCCTGGCAGGGCCGGGAGGGTATCCACCAAAAAGTCGAAACTGCCGCGCCTGATGCCCCCCTCGTCCAGACCCACTAAGGGCGAGATTGAGCTCCAATAGTCAAATTCGTCGATCCCTGTCCTGAACCTATCCAGCAGGATGAAAGTCCATTTCCGGCTTGTGGGATCCCCTTCGAAGATGGAAAGTGGGTCCAGCTCGCCGGGGAAGGAGTCCAGAATTTCCTGTCGTGTCCGGGTACTGTCCTTCTCGGAGGCTGCCAGATACAACCAAGCGTCCTTGTCCGCAGCGCGCAGGGTACGGACCAAGGCCATCGAACGTTTCAGGTGCCCCGTTCCGGTTCCTTTTTGTATGGCTGGAACGACGAGTACCGACCAGTCGGGGACGTTTTCTCCGGTAGCCTTCATGCAGGGATGTCCAGCTGCAGATACGCCTTGATGACGTTTTCTCCGTCGGGAGCCGATGAGCCCAACAAGGCAAAGAGGGCCCGGGCGCGTTCAAGATCCTGTGCGGTGTCTATGGTTATGCGGATGGAAGGGAAACGCCATTGGGGCGGTGCCGGAGGCCGGTGGAGTGTAAACAGCGAAGGATTTCCGTAGAGCCAGGGGCAGACGTGTTCCCGGTCGTGCTTGGACAGGGCATCGCGCTCGGCCTTCAGGAGGGCTTCAGCCTGGATGGATTCGACCCCCGCTCCGTAGGGCAAATCCCCGAAAGCGGCGTAGTCAGCACCCAGTTCCCGGCCCTGTCTGTCGATTTCGGATGCGGCGTCCGGAAATACGAAGGGATTGTCCCCCGTAGCCCGTATCACCCTGTCGGCACCGGTTTCGCGGATGGCCTTGCAATACCGGCCAAGGACGTCCTCCTTGGAACCGGTGATCAGGCGAAACCCTGAGCGTATGGCCAGGGGTTCGAAGGCATCCCGGGAATCTTCCGGGCATGCGAGAATGCGGACATCTGCAGGAACATAGGAAAGAGCCTGCATCACCCGGAATACCATGGGTTCCCCGCCCAGATCCAGCAGGGCTTTTCGCGGAAGGCGGCTGGAATCCAACCGGGATTGAAGGATGACGGCGGTCATGATTCAGGGGCTTCCCAGAGTTCGGTAACGCTTCTGGCGTCGCGGGTAAAACGGAACCGGTTTACCTCGACCCAGCGTCTGGCTTCCGCAAACTCGGACCAGGCCTCAAAGGGGCCAACCCCGGAGCGTGTCAGGTATGAAGGGAAGCGACGGATGGGCAGATGGGCTGAATCGCCCCGGAAGGCTGGAGCCAAATTCTTGAGGTAAAAGGCTTTATACCCCTCGTCTATGGTCGAATCCTCGGCCGGAATATCGCCGTCGTAGCGAATCCGGAGTACCTGGGTGGAGTGGATGGATTCGCCCCAAAGGTGGGCACGGAAACCGAAATCCATCAATTGCCAATGAAGGCTGTGTATTCCCGGATCGAAACCACCTAGTTTGATGAAGCGTTCCTTCTCGTATACTCCTACGGCGTCGAAGGGGTACAGGGTGGGGGCACCCTCATGGACGGGGGAAAGGGGCACGGTTTTGATACTCCCCCGGAAATAAGCGGGAGCGATGAGGGTGGGCAGGATTTCCATGCGTGCGTTGAGAAGGGATGGAACCACGCAAAAGGACCGGGCGTCCAGCATCCTGTCGGCAATCCGCTCGGCACCCTTGCTCTGGGAAAGCCGCTGGTCATTCCAGAGCACGAGGAAGCGGGTGCATGGCGTCTCGTCCACGGCCATGTTGATCTGTTCCCCTACGCTTGCGTTTTCCCTGAGTATGAGGAATTTGACGAAGGGAAAGCGGATGGAAAGGTCTTCCAGGTCGTAATTTTCCCGGGGCCCCTCGACGGAGACCACCAGGTCAAAACCCGCCTTTTCCAATTCCTGGAAAACCGTTCGTTTGAGGTAACGCCCGCCGCGGTTGAGCAGTATGGCGGAAATGCCGGAGGACCGCTCCCTGCCCGCACCGCCCACCACCGTATAGCTGGCGCGTTGCTGGTTAAAAATTGTAGGTATAGTATTCATCGCACTCCGCGCATAGTCCGGGATAGTTGCCTGCCGCATGATTTGCGTACAAGACCGCGAGCCGCTCCCAAATGGTGGGCAGACCGTCCTTGAAAACGTTTCCGATAACCGCGTTCCGGCCCAGGTCTTCCTTGCAGAAGGGTACGGTACCGTCGATGAGAACCGAGAGGTCCCGCATCAGGTGCCTGCAGGGGAAACGCCTGACCGGCGAAAGGTCGGTAGCTTTGAGGGGTTTGAGGAAGGCGCAGAAATCGTCGTGCTTCTGCACGATCACGTTGGGTGTCTTCAGCTTCCAGGCGCGGTAGAAACGTTCCAGGTCCTCCTCGCCGTCGATGATGCGCAGGGCCTGCACGTGGGTGTCCTTGGGG
>CAXNJE010000109.1:0-10927 GCA_964202565.1 Breznakiellaceae bacterium
CTGAATGGGAAGACCCCGGCTTCCGCCGGCTCCGCCAGCGCTTCGGCCTGGACGACCGGACAGCCAGCGTAGGAACCGCCTACCACGGGCTGAAGCCGCTTGAACGGACCCAGATCGCGGGCATAAGCGCGGATCTTTTTACCCGCTTCAATCCCTTCCTTCGGTCCATCATCCGCCGGACCCGGGGCTACCTGGAAAGCACCCTCAATCCCGAGACGCAGGAACCCTACCTCAAACCCATCCGCCTGGAACTCTTCGGCGAGGAGGAACCGGTCCCCCTCTCAGGCTACCTGGCCACCGCCTACGAACGGGCCGAGGAATTCTGCCGCCTTTTAGCCAAACGGGTGAAATCCGCCGGCTTCTTCAAGACCCTCCTGCTACGCCGGATCGGCAGCTCCATGGAGGCGGGCCGGTCCACCGTGGCCAAGATGCTGGGCGAATGGGACCGTCTGGGCTCGGACTACGATTCCGATGAATACGACGATGACGAGGACAGCGGCGTCGCGAATGCCGCGGGCGCGAACGGCGGGCCGCCCCAGGACATCCGTACCCTGACCCCCGAGGAGCTCGATCTTCTGGACAGCTGCCTGAGCGCCCTGAACGCCACCCAGGAGGAGGATCCCAAGTGGCGGGTCATCCTGGGTTACCTCAAGGACAGGGGCTGGGCAGACGACGGCTGCATCCTCTTTTCCCAGTACTTCGATACGGCGTCCTGGATAGCATGCGGACTGGCACGGGAGTTCCCCGACAGGCCTGTCGCCGTCTACGCCGGTTCGGGAAAATCCGGCATCTATGAGAATGGAACCTTCATGAGGAAGGACCGGGAAGAGATCAAGGGCCTCGTGAAGCAGGGCATCCTCGGCCTCGTGGTGGGCACCGACGCCGCCAGCGAGGGCCTGAACCTCCAGCGCCTGGGAACCCTCATCAACATCGACCTCCCCTGGAACCCCACGCGGCTGGAACAGCGCAAAGGCCGCATCCAGCGCATCGGCCAGAAACGGGAAAGCGTAAAAGTCCTGAACCTCCGGTACCGGGACTCGGTGGAGGACAAGGTCCACACCGCCCTCGCCGGCAGGCTGGAGGAAATCTTCAAGATGTTCGGCCAGATCCCCGACGTCCTGGAAGACCTCTGGGTAGACCTCGCCCTTGACTCCAAGGCCGACGCCGAAAAGCGCATCGGCGAACTCAGCCTGAAGCACCCCTTCGACGAACGCTACGGCAGGGTGGAGCAGGTTTCCGGCTGGGAGGACTGCGCCCGGGTCGTGAACCGCCTGGACAAGCTGGAGAAGCTGAGGACGAGGTGGTGATTATGACAATACTGTACGCATCAAATCCAGGGGGCATGCATAATGACCGGTGAAAATAAAAGAACCATACTCCTGGTGGAAGACGAAGTCCTATTGGTCTGCGTCACACCGAATTGATCGGAAAAACAATTGAAGAGGCGTTTCCGCTTCTTGCATCGACAAATATTCCACGGATGTATCGAAGTGTTGCCAAAGGAGAAATAGGCACCCAATCATTCGAGATACCGTACAAGGACGAGCGATTCTCAGGGTTCTATGATGTCACGGTCTTTCGGGCTGGTGTGAGTATGATTGTCGTGGGTTTTAACGACATCACCGAACGTAAACGTGCCGAAGAAAAGATACAGAACCTGCTCGCGGAAAAGGAGCTTATCCTTAAAGAAGTGAATCACCGGGTAAAAAACAAAATGAATACCATGAGAAGCATACTTCGCCTGCAAGCCGGAACAATGAATGACGCATCGATTGCGGCCGCCTTTGAGGAGGCCGGGAATCGGATGCAAAGTATGGAGATACTCTACGATCAGCTGTATCAGACAACGTCGGGGCTCGGCGTCGTGGCATTAAAGCTCTTGCTTGAAAGGATCCCTGGTATGATATAATATCATACTAGGAGGATTAGACATGAACTCCGCTAAAATCGCCATAACCCTGGAAAGGAAAACGCTCATACAAGTGGATATGCTGGTACGGGAAAAAAAATACCCCAGCAGAAGCCGCTTGATCCAGGATGCCCTGCAGGAAAAAATCGGACGGCTGGAACGGAATCGGCTGGAAGTAGAATGTGAAAAACTTGATCCCCTGGAGGAGCAGTCCTTCGCTGAGGAAGGTTTCCTAATGGAGAAAGACCAGTGGCCGGAATATTAAGAGGCGAAGTCCGTTGGGCTAGCCTTGACCCAACTATCGGACACGAACAATCGGGCAATAGGCCGGTACTCATCCTCAGCCGGGATGTCTTTAACAAGAATTCGGGTACCGTGATAGCCGTGGCATTGACCAGTCAAGCCCCCCGGGCCGGTTTCCCTCTGACCCTTGAGGTGGATACTGGTGATCTGCCAAAAAAGTCATGGATCAAGATAAGCCAAATCCGGACACTCTCGGTCGAGCGGATCGGTGAATGCATATGCATTCTGGGAAGCGATACGGTGGACCAGGTGGTGGATGGACTTAACGAAATAGTGGGGAAAAACCCCATCAGGTGAATACAACCCTATGCCATGCCACAGGATTCGCCCTCCAGGGCTCGGCATCGTGCCTCGCCCCTCCGGGCCGTCTGCGCCGCTAAAACGACGTCGTGTCGTTTTGCGCTCCCTATGGGTCGCGCCGCGGCTCCGTTTCGAATCCTGTGGTGCCGTCGGTAAATAAAAAAATCGCCCTGAAGGGGCGATTTTCACTTTTTCTTTGGGCGCCACAGGATTCGCCCTCCAGGGCTCGGCATCGTGCCTCGCTCTTCCGGGCCGCCTGCGCCGCTAAAACGACGTCGTGTCGTTTTGCGCTCCCCCAGGGTCGCGCCGCGGCTCCGTTTCGAATCCTGTGGCGCCACCTGTAGACAAAAAAAATCGCCCTGAGGGGGCGATTTTCACTTTTTCTTTGGGCGCCACAGGATTCGAACCTGTGACATCCTCGGTGTAAACGAGGCGCTCTGACCAGCTGAGCTAGGCACCCGACGGAGGGAAACTAGCATGGGGGGCGGGGGAGAGTCAAGGTAGCGGCGTCCGGATAAAATACAGTAACCTTTTACACAATGCAGGGAGAGGAACTTATGGAAGGTCATGTCAGTCGAATTATGGCTTCTTTTGATGGGATGGCATCCGCGTATGATGAAATGCCGTTCGTAAGAAAACGGAATTTGGAGCAGGAAATAGGGAATCTAATGCAACTCATTCCCGATTTAGGACAACGATCCTTACTCGACATAGGCTGTGGAACCGGAAGTCTTACTATACGATTGCATGATCTGGGTGTACGGGTACTGGGTATTGATTTTTCGGAACAGATGATCCTGGAGGCGAATAAAAAGAAGCAGGGTCTGTTCGAACGAATGGATTTTTACAAGCTGGATAGGAAGCTTGAATTTGATTGTGCCATTTCAATTATGGGTGGCGCCTTTGGCTTGTCCGAGTCTGATGAGGATTCCAATGAAAAGACAGGGGCTTTCTTCATACAATTAAATAAGGTACTTCGACCGTGTGGGCTTGCGGTCATCGAGTTCCTGAATCTGTCCAACCTTTTGCGTTGTGTAACGGTGGATGAGGTTGAAAATGGTGATTTTTGTTACGAATCGTCCTTGGTTGATCTAAAAGAGGGGTATTTCGAGAAAGCTTACTCACCCAGCGAGTTATCGATCCATGCAAAGTATTCCGGATTTGAAGTCGTGGGATTCCATGGAAAGGGAAAAGGCAACGTTCTGGAGAAATTGTCACTCGATTCTGAAATTGGAGTGTTGGTGTTGACGAAGATTGAAGATTTGTATGAATGAAGCTGAATGGCAGGCGTCCTGAGTTCAGCGGAACCTCATTGTTTTAGTGTCCTCATACCTGTAACGAACCGGTCTTGGCGGCCTCTTCATCCGACTACAAACCCTTTCCGCAGCAGACCAAAAGGGCATTTTGAGGTTTTGGGGCTTGTCCGGGGAACGGGGGCGGGGTATGCTGGACGCACATGGACAAACTTATAATTAAGGGTGCGCGCGAGCACAACCTGAAGAATATCGATCTGGAACTGCCGCGCAACAAGCTGATAGTTATTTCCGGCCTTTCGGGATCGGGTAAGAGTTCACTCGCATTCGATACCATTTTCGCGGAGGGGCAACGGCGCTACGTCGAGAGCCTTTCGGCCTACGCCAGGCAATTCCTGGGCCGGATGGACAAGCCGGATGTGGATTACATAGAGGGCCTGTCGCCGGCGATTTCCATTGAACAGAAAACGACCCACCGGAATCCGCGTTCGACGGTGGGTACGGTCACCGAAATCTACGATTATTACCGTCTCCTGTACGCCCGCATCGGTGTGCCCCATTGTCCGTCCTGCGGCAGGGTAATCCGCGAGCAGCCGGTGGACCAGATCATCGATTCGATCATGGCCTGGGAAGCGGGAACGAAGGTCCAGCTGCTGTCCCCGGCGGTACGGGGGAAAAAAGGCGAACACCAGAAAATTTTCGAGGACGCCCGCAAGGCGGGTTACGTGCGCGCCCGGGTGGACGGCATGCTGGTGAGCCTGGACGACGATATCAAGCTGGATAAGCAGAAAAAGCATACCATCGAGCTGGTGGTGGACCGTCTGGTGATAGGACCCGATATCCGATCGCGACTGGCTGAATCCGTCGAGGCTGCCCTGCATGCGTCGGACGGCATCCTGATCGCGCTGAGCCAGGGCGCGCAGGGCGATGTGGAGCATTTTTTCAGCCAGAAGAGCGCGTGTCCGGATTGCGGCATTTCGATGCCCGAGCTTCAACCCCGCCTGTTTTCCTTCAATAACCCCTTCGGAGCCTGTCCCGCCTGTTCAGGTTTGGGCGTCAAGCTTGAATTCGACCCCGACCTGGTGATACCAGACCGTGACCTGAGTTTCAACGAGGGCGGATGCATCCCCTACAACCCGGAGGCGGCCTGGAACCGGAGCAAGTTCGACAGCCTCGCGAAGCATTATAAGTTCAGTCTGGACAAGCCTTTCTCCGAACTTCCCAAGAAGGTGGTGGATGCCATCCTGTACGGCACCAACGACGAGATCGACGTCACCTACGAAAACAAGGAACGGACTGGCCGCTTCGAGTACCGGACCAAATTCGCGGGCATCCTGGAAGACCTGAAGCGGCGCTATCTGGAAACCCAATCCCAGGGCATCAAGGAATGGCTTGAAAAATTCATGAGCCAGAAACACTGTGAGGTTTGCGAGGGCAAGCGGCTCAAACCCGAAGCCCTGGCGGTCACCGTCGGTAGCCGCAGCATCTGGGAACTCAGCAGCCTGTCGGTGGTGGATTCCCTTTCCTTTTTCGAGTCCGTGGTTTTCAGCGACACCGAAAGGCAGATCGCGAAGCAGATTCTGAAGGAAATCCACGCGCGTCTGGGCTTCATGAAGAATGTGGGCCTGGATTACCTCAGCCTGGAACGGAAGGCTTCCACGCTTTCAGGTGGCGAGGCCCAGCGAATACGGCTGGCCACGCAGATCGGTTCCAGCCTGGTCGGCGTCCTGTATATCCTGGACGAACCCTCCATCGGGCTGCACCAGCGGGACAACCAGCGCCTGATAGATACCCTCACCTACCTGCGTGATATCGGGAATACCCTGATCGTGGTGGAGCACGACGAGCAGACCCTCCGCGTAGCCGACTGGGTAGTTGATCTGGGACCCGGCGCGGGTGTGCATGGCGGTCACGTGGTTGCCCAGGGCACCCCTGAAGAGGTGATGAAAAATCCCCAAAGCCTTACCGGTTTGTACCTGGCGGGAAAACTGGTGATGGACTTGCCTGCCAAACGCAGGGCGGGCAACGGCCATGCGCTCGTGATCCGTGGTGCGACGGAGCACAACCTCAAGAATATCGATGTCGAAATCCCCTTGGGTGCGCTCACCTGCATAACCGGCGTTTCCGGATCGGGCAAGTCCACGCTGCTTTCCGACGTGCTGTACCCTGCAGTGCTCAACCGGGTGCTCAGGTCTTTCCATGAGGAAGGCGCCTACAAGTCCATAGAGGGCATCGAGCATCTGGACAAGGTGATCAACATAGACCAGAGTCCCATCGGCCGGACTCCACGCTCGAACCCGGCCACCTACGTGGGAATGTTCACCGCCATCCGGGATCTCTTCGCGACCCTTCCGGATTCCAAGGCCCGCGCGTACAAGGCCGGCCGTTTTTCCTTCAATGTGCGTGGCGGGCGTTGCGAGAATTGCCAGGGTGACGGCAACATAAAGATCGAGATGAATTTCCTGCCCGACGTCTACATCATGTGCGATGTGTGCCGTGGCAAGCGCTTCAACAAGGAAACCCTCGATGTCCACTTCAAGGGCAAGAATATCGCCGACGTTCTGGACATGACGATAGAAGAGGCCGCTGAATTTTTCGTACACATCCCTCAGATAGCCAGGAAACTGACGACCCTGCTCTCGGTTGGCCTGGGCTACATCAAATTGGGCCAGTCCGCCCTGACCCTTTCCGGCGGCGAGGCCCAGCGCGTCAAACTCGCCCTTGAGCTGTCCAAGCGTTCCACTGGCAAGACCCTGTACATCCTGGATGAACCGACCACGGGCCTGCATTTTGCCGATGTCAAGCAATTGATGGAGGTGATCAACCGCCTGGTGGACGCAGGGAATACGGTGATCATGATCGAGCACAATCTGGACGTCATTTTACAGGCCGACAGACTGATAGATTTGGGACCCGAGGGCGGAGACCGGGGTGGCGAGATAGTCGCGGTGGGAACTCCGGAGGAAATCGCCGAGAGTTCCCGTTCGTATACCGGGAAGTATATAAAAGAGATGCTGGACCGGGGTAAATGAGAAGGTTTGGGTCTTTTGCTTTCAACACATTCGGACGTTTCGTCCGGTTTTCATTTTTTGCTGCCCTATTGTCCTTTTTCATCTGTCCACCCTTTTCCGCAGCCAAGGAAGTGTTGGAGGAGGACTTGGGTGCTTCTGGAAATACGGCAGGAAACGGGACTGATGGAATACTTGAAAAACCGGGTGCCGAGCCGTCCAAGCCTACGGCAGGCCAGGTTCCATCTTCAAAAACTGCCAGTACCACTCAGGTTGGCGAACCTGATTCCACCACCGGCATGGACATCAGAACCTCTACCCTGGCAGAGCTTGCCGCATGGTGCCGCTCCCTGGAGTTGAGCGAAAGCGGAACCCGGGAAGAACTGCAAAAACGGCTACGCACCCACTATGGATTGCCGGACTCCGAAGGGAAACCCTCCGCCGAGGACGAAGGGCGCGTGGTGGTGATAGAGTCCGCGCAGGGTTCCGAATACTTTACCCTGGAAACGGTGAACGAGGAATACGCGCGCCTGCGCGGTGATGTGGTGGCCAGTTTCAAGGATGGCACGACCACCCATCGCATACGCGCGGACGAGCTGCTGTACAACCGGAGCCGGAATACCCTGAGCGCCAAGGGCAAGGTCGTCTACGAGAAGCTGAGCGGCGACTCGACGGAATATTTCCGGGGTGATTCCCTTACCGTGGATGTGGACGATTGGACCGGTGTTTTTCTGGACGGGGCTTCCGAAAAATCCAAGCAGGGGCAGGACACAGCCTACCGCTTTTCAGCCAATCTGATCGCCAGGGTTCCCGAAGGCGTAACAATACTCGACAATGCCACGGTCAGCACGATGAGCGAGGAAAGCGACCCTTACTGGACCCTGAAGGCGTCACGTATCTGGCTTTTGCCCGGCTCGGAGTGGGCCATCGCGAATGCGGTGCTCAATGTGGGGGAAGTGCCGGTCCTCTATATCCCCTTTTTTTACCTGCCTGGCGATGAACTGATATTCCATCCCGTCATGGGGTTCCGTCAGCGCGAGGGGAACTACGTCCAGACCACCACCTATATCTTGGGGAAACCGAAAGCGCCACCGAGTACAGAACTCTCCCTCATCAAGGCCTTGGAGGGTGATTCCAACGAAGAAAAGGTGCAGCAGGGTATTTTCCTGCGCCGCACCGGCAAGCGTGCAACCCCCGGAACGGGAACGAGCCTGTCCCTGCTGTTCGACGCGTACGCCAATCTGGGGTGGTACCTGGGCATTAACTCCAGCCTGCCCAAGGGCAAGCTTCTGGGTAAATTGGATACCAGTTTTGGCATGGCCATAAGCCGGAATGTGTATACACTGACTCCCGACTATTATACGCCCTTTCCCGATGCCACGGGGGAAAGCGTATGGAACGAAGCCCGACTATTCGACCTGCCTGTGCCCTTCCGGTACCGCTTTAAAACAACAGGATCAATAGAACAGCCCTGGTTTTCCCTCACCTGGTCCATCCCTTTCTACTCCGATCCGTACGTGGATCAGGATTTTCTGAATCGGTCCGAAAACATGGACTGGATGAATATGCTGAAGCAGGGTGCCGCAACGACGGACACCGCCACCATAGGAGTGTTGGGCGCCTATGAAGTAAATCTGGGCGGATCAATCAAACCGAACATCAAGGCTTTTCAGCCCTACATAAACAACCTGAGCATCTCGAACCTGCGTTCATCCCTGAGTTTCGCCACAAAGAGTTCCAAGACCATTTTTGCACCTTCACCTTCGCGGATATATTTCTATCCAAGTAAATTCACCCTATTGTCCTTCTCCTCCACCCTTAGCGGCAAACCCCTGAGTCTTGGTTCGACTTCAACGGCGGCGAAGGCAGGTATTGCTCCCAGCGTCCCCACCGGAACAACAGGGCTTGCGGGTTCGGGCATGGAGGCTCTTCGCGATCCTTGGTCTGACCCTGAAGGCTTCCCGGCAGAAGGGGATGGGGATGGCGAGGAGAAAGGCGAGGGAAAGGGTGAAACAACAGAGGGAGGGCAGGACCCTGACAAAGGCCCGAAAGCCGCCCAGACCCAGGCCGATCCCGATCCGAAACCCCCGGCATTGACACAAAAATTCTCCCCTGCCGAAATTGCCGGTTCTCCGCGCTTCGAACTTTCCTACAGCCTGACTCCTTCCATAGGCAACGATCTCTTTTTCAGGACAGAACCCTGGCTTGAGGCGACCGATGTCGAATGGGATTCATTCTCGAATGAGCTTACGGTTCTCAAAACCTCTGCGGAAATTTCCGGGCGGGCTTACTCGCCGAATGAATTGCTCAGCCTTGGCCTTGTTCTTTCGGGAAACAGTGCCTGGCAGGATAACGGCTTCATCAACGAGGAGGCCCAGGATTACAACACCGAGGCCAAACGCTCCGCAGTCAGGCTGAGAAATTTGACCTCCACCTATTTCAGGACCAACGCGGCCTTGAGTCTGGTTATGAAACCCTTCGTTCCGGACCCTGTCTGGTCTGCCTCCAGTTTCGAGTACTTGCTTAAGGGACGCATGGCCGACAGCGTTTTCAGCGGTACCACAGACGACCCGGCGTGGAAGGTCAACTACAGCGAATGGACAGAGGACGCTATCACAGCGCATCAGGGTTCAGTGAAATTGTCGGCTTCGATACGCGACCTGACCCAGACCCTGCAATTATCCGGCGACCTTCCTCCACGACCGGCAGCCCTGAACGTCTCCACCTCACTCAGGGCATGGATTTCAACGACGACCGCCTCCATGAAAATTACCGATCCCCTGGAAGACGCCGTTTTCGAGCCCATCACCATCTCTGAAAAACTGGATTTTTCAAAAACAGTCTCCCTGAGTCAGCAATACGTTTTCAACCCCAAGGTCAATGAATTGGATTCAGCTACGGGAACCCTCAGACTGGGCAATTTCAGCTCGGTATTTACCGGAAGGCGCACTCAGGGGTATCGTCTGGATTCCAGTTCTGGTTGGGTAGTTACCGGGGATGGCGAGCAATTCAGGCCCCAAACACTTTCTTTTGCCTTCAAGCGGGCATCCACAATCGAACCGCTCTGGAAAAACCGCTTCAATGCAAACTACGATTTTTCGTCCAATTTTTCCTTCGACTTCCAGCGCTATACCCAGTCTTCCTTCAATGTCAGCTTTTCCACCAGCATAAAACTCTACCGCTTCCTCGATCTGAGCCTTTCGGCTACTTCGGCGAACAGTGTTATTTTCCGTTATCTGCAGGATATACCTTTTTTTGAATTGCCCCTCGATGTGCCCGGAGAGCAGAACCCTCTCATCGATCTGGCCGATTCGTTCAATTTCCTGGATGAAAACAAGCGCATGTCCTCTGGTTTCAAACTGAAATCCCTTAAAGCCGGCCTGAAGCATTATATGGGGGACTGGACGGCGGAATTAAGCTATGCGCTGACTCCCTATCTGGATACCGGGCGCGCAATTCCTGCATATATATTATCGAACGAGGTGTCTTTCCTGGTAAAATGGATTCCCTTGCCTGACTTCAAGACAGAGACTAAATTCGACAGGACAGGTTTCACAATGTGAACCCCGGGTATGTCCGGATTTTTCCGGCGTTCTTACCGGGTTCTTGACTTACAAAGGTGGCGACTATACAATTTTCCGGATCGAGCATATCATCCCGATTATCATGAACGCCCCCGGAGTGGCGTACTGGACGGTTTTTTGACCATTGTTCTTGACACATCCGAAGTGCTTTCCGGTGTTTGCGGCGCGAATGACTGCAATTTGCGCTTGATCGAACTGGCCTTGGGCGGTCGAATCGCAACAAGGGGAAATGAGTTGAGTCTGGAAGGTACCGATTCCGATGCGGTATCTCGTTTTTGTGCCATCGTGGAGAAATTGGCGGCTACGGTTGCTGGTGGGGATCAACCCTCGGCCGATTTCGTGGGTGCCGTGATCGAAAGCGTCACCGATCCTGATTGTATGGCCGATTCCGGAATCCTGGACGAGGCACATATCCAGATACCCCACGGTTTCGCCCGTGTACAAGCCAGAAGCCTGAACCAGGCCAGATACATCAAGGGCATGCGTTCCCATGATATAGTCTTCTGCATCGGACCGGCTGGTACCGGAAAGACCTTCCTGGCCGTTGCGGAAGCCCTACGCGAGGTTCTG
>CAXNJE010000110.1:0-10845 GCA_964202565.1 Breznakiellaceae bacterium
GCCTTGTTCGGCTGCACCTTGACGCCGGTAACCTGCGAAACCAGGCGGCTTGTGTTATAGATCTGGCTGGTGTCGATACGGCATTCCAGGTTCAGAAGATCCTTGCGGGTGCGCAAGCCCATGACGATTTCTTCCAGGGAGGCGTTTCCCGCGCGCTCGCCCAAACCATTTATCGTGCATTCCAGCTGATCCGCACCCTCGGCGGCCGCCGCCAAGGTATTGGCCACGCCCAGGCCCAGATCGTTATGGCAATGGACCGCCAGAACTGCCTTGTGCAAATTCGCGGAATGTTCCTTCAGATAGCGGATGAGTTGTGCGAATTCACCCGGCATGGAGTAGCCCACCGTGTCGGGTACGTTCACTACCGTAGCACCGGCCGCGATCACCGCGTCAAAAATGCGGCAAAGGAAAGCCGGGTCGCTTCGGGACGCGTCCTCCGCCGAGAACTCCACGTCCTCGCATTTTTTCTTGGCGTAGGTCACCGCCGCGACGGCCCGCTCCACCACCTGATCCGGGTTCATGCGCAGCTTGTGTTCCATGTGGATGGCCGATGTGGCAATGAAGGTATGGATGCGGGGGCGCGCCGCGCGGGAAAGGGCCTCCCAGCCGGCGTCGATATCCTTTTCAAGGGCGCGGCACAGGCCGGCTACCGTGGAGTTCTTTATTATTGCCGAAACGGCCTTGACCGACGCGAGATCGCCCGGGCTGGCGGCGGGAAAGCCCGCCTCCATGACATCGACGCCCAGGAGTTCCAGGCGTTTGGCGACCTCGACCTTTTCCTGCAAGTTCATGCTGCAACCGGGAGCCTGCTCCCCATCCCTCAAAGTGGTGTCGAAAATCTGTACCATGCGAGCCATATTGTTCTCCTTATGCGTATATCCATCTTCGTGCTGGTGAACGATCAACGACCGTTCCTTTTTCGCGCGTCAAACCGGAGCGCGCAACCGGTTATGTTTAACGGCGCAAGCGTCGCGGGGACGTCGAAACGCGCCTGCGGATGGTTCCGCATGCGTCGGTCCGGCTCCGCTTTCGCGTGCGCCGGTCAAAGGCTAAGGTTTAGTACCAGGGAGCCGCGGTCCAGAGCTACCAGGCCGGTGCGGGCCAGCTCAAGGATTCCGTAGGGGCGGAGGAGGAGGAGGAGGCCTTCCAGCTTGTCTGAATCGCCGGTGACCTCGATGGTAATGGTGGAGGGGGATACGTCTACGATGCGGGAGCGGAAAATGGAAGCGATTTCGATTACCGCAGGCCGACAGCTCTCATCGGCCTTGACCTTAACGAGCAGGAGCTCGCGCCGGACGCAGGAAGAAGGGTCAAGATCGCGGACTGCTATGACGTCCACCAATTTACCCAGTTGCTTGACGATTTGGTCCAGAACGGAATCGTCGCCGCTCACCGCTATGGTCATACGGGAAACGGACGGATCTTCCGTTTCACCCACCGTCAGACCGTCGATATTAAAGCCTCGACGGCTGAACAGGCCGGAAACCCGACTGAGTGTACCAGATCGGTTTTCCACCAAGGCCGACACCACGTGTCGCTTCATGCCTACCCCCCACTTATCGCTATCGGACCTACAAAGAGGCCCGGTATGCTCCGAGGAAACGGAAGTCCTCGGTCTTCTTTTTGAGCGCCTCTATGGTACTGATGAAGGCAAGCCCGTTGTCGGGACCGCTTTCGGGGATGCTAAGGTCGACATAGAACTGGTAGCGCCAGGGCTTCCCCGGGATGGGGCGTGATTCGAGCTTGGATAGATTGATGCCACCCTCGCTGAGCACCCGCAATGCGGTAAAAAGCGAACCTGGCTCATTGGGTGTGGAAAAGACCACGGAAGCCTTGTTGGGTGTCCCGGAATCCTTGCGCGCGCAGGCTGCAGCCAGATTTTCCAGCAACACGGCGCGCTCGTCGTCGATGCGGGCAAGCACCACGAAACGGGTATAATTGAGCGGGTTGGTCTCTATACCCGCTGAAAGCACCGATAAACCGTGGATCTTGGCGGCGATTTCACCGCCTATCGCGGCAATGGACCGGTCGCCATCGCGGACGACTGAGGCTACGGCGCCTCCGGTATCCGCGCAGGGTTCCTTGGTCCAGAGCGGGTGCTTGTCCAGGAATTCGTGGCACTGGGCAAAACCCTGTGGATGGCTGCGGACAACCCGAATCTCGTCCAGGTTCACCCCCGGAGTCCCGATCAGGCAATGCACTATGCGGAGTTTCAATTCGCCGACGATGGCGATATCCGGGTAGCGGATAAGCAGGTCGTAATTTTCATGGATGGAACCGGCAAGGCTGTTTTCGATGGGAACCACGCCATAGCGGGCGCAGGCTTCCAGTACCGAATCGAAGACCGCACCGAACGCCGGAACTGCCGAACGCACCGCGTCCTCGCCGAAGGCCCGTACCAGGGCCTGTTCTGCAAAGGCGCCGCGTTCGCCCGCGAAGGCCACCGTACCGGCGGCCGGATCCTGGGGACCCGCGGAGGGCGGAACGGGATCGGCACAGGCGGCGGCAGCAACGACCGGATCACCTGCACCTTTTTGGGAGGCATGCGCGACGCCACTGGACAGGTTTATGCTGGAACCGGAAAGTCGCGTGGTCGCCGCGCGCGGGGTCCTCAACAATTCCTTACCTACCACAGGAGCCAAGGCTTCAATATCGCGCATCAATTTTTCGAATTGTTCCGGGTACAGCGATTGGGGGCCATCCGAAAGGGCCTCATCCGGCCGGGGGTGCACCTCGACCGTCAGGCCGTCGGCGCCGGCAGCGATCGCGGCGAGCGCGACGGGGCTGACCTTGGACCTGATGCCGGTAGCGTGGCTGGGATCCACGATCACCGGCAGGTGGGATAATTGCTTGACCACGGGGATGGCGGAGACGTCCAAAGTATTGCGAGTGTAGGTCTCGAAGGTGCGTATGCCGCGCTCGCAGAGGATGACGTCCTTGGTGCCGGAAGCCAGCAGGTATTCGGCGGCCATGAGCCATTCTTCTATGGTGGCGGAAGGACCGCGTTTCAGAAGGACCGGCTTGCCCAAGGAACCCACTTTCTTGAGGAGTTCGAAATTCTGCATGTTCCGGGCGCCAATCTGGAAACAGTCGGTAAGGTCGTTCATGGCCGTAGCGAGTTCGGGGGAGACAACCTCGGTGACTATGGGCATGCCGTTCGCCTCGCCGGCTTCCTTCATGAATTCAAGACCCTTAAGACCGAGGCCCTGGAAGGCGTAGGGGCTGGTACGCGGCTTATAGGCGCCGCCACGCAGCATGACCGCCCCGGATTCGCGCACCCGCGCGGCGGTTTCCATGATCTGGTCGCGGCTCTCCACCGCGCAGGGACCGGCGATGACCGAGATCCGCGCCCCGCCGATCTTGACCGGCCCGATGGATACGATGGTGTCGTCTTCCTTGGTCTCGCGGGAGGCCAGCTCGTAGGGCTTGGAAGTGGCGGCGACGCGCTCGACACCGGGCAGGAGCATGAGCTCTTTCAGGTCCAGCGTGCCCTTTCCCGTGGCGCCCAAAACGGCATCGTCCCCCAGTTCATGGGCATGGACGTAGTAGCCGCGTTCCGTCAGATGCTGACGGATGCGCTCCGTATCGGAGCCGGAAATATTCTTGGACAAGACGACGACCATAAGCCCACCTTGGCGTATAGTAGCGACAAGGTACAGCTTGTTCAAGAGGAAAGCGTATGCTTATGCGTTTTTAAGGCTTAAAAGCGAATACTCATGCAATTTCATGCAGGCGAAACCGAATGGGCAAGCACTTCCAGCCGATTCTTCGCCCTGGTGAGGGATGCCTTTGCCCGCACCGCCTCATATTTCATTATCGATTCGCCAAGCCGTTCTTCTGCCCTGTGCTTGGCGTCCATCGCCCGCTTACCGTCTATCTCATTCGGCCATTCGGCGGCATCCGACAAGACTGTCGCAGTGTCCCCCGTCACAATCAACACACCTGCGCTTACTGCGGCTTCTTTCCAGATACCATCCTCATCAAGGATGCGGAAGACACAATCTTCCAACACCCCCGTGAAGGGTGAGTGCCCGGCATACACCCCGATCCGCCCGTCGGAGAGAGTGGCGACGAAGGACTCTACCTGAGCGGAGTAAAAAAGCCGGTAGGGAGTATGGATTTCCAGAACGAAAAACCGTGCCATAGGTTTTAGTAGTCCTTTGCCTTTTCCAGGACATCATCCATGGAACCGGCCATGAAAAAGGCCTGTTCGGGGACGGAATCCATTTCGCCGTCGAGGATGGCCTTGAAGCCTCGGACGGTCTCGGCCACCGAGACATAACGGCCGTCGATGCCGGTGTACCTTTCCGCCACAAAGAAGGGCTGGCTGAAGAAGCGCTGGACCTTGCGCGCTCTGGTGACGATCACCTTATCCGCAGGGGACAACTCGTCCATGCCCAGGATGGCTATAATGTCCTGCAATTCCTTGTAGCGCTGCAAGATGGATTGGACGTTCCGGGCTACCCTGTAATGCTCCTCGCCCACGATGGACGGATCGAGTATGCGCGAGGTGGAGGCAAGGGGGTCCACGGCGGGGTATACACCCAATTCGACGATGCGCCGCGACAGCACAGTGGTCGCGTCCAGATGCGCAAAGGTGGTGGCCGGTGCGGGGTCGGTCAGGTCGTCGGCAGGTACGTAGACGGCCTGGACGCTGGTGATGGAACCTTTGGTCGTACTGGCGATGCGTTCCTGCAGGGCGCCCATCTCGTTGGCCAGGGTGGGCTGGTAGCCTACCGCGCTGGGGATGCGCCCCAAAAGCGCGGAAACCTCGGCACCGGCCTGTATGAAGCGGAAGATATTGTCCACGAACAGGAGCACGTCCTGGCCGCTGGAATCGCGGAAGTGCTCGGCCATGGTAAGGCCCGCCAGGGCAACCCGCATGCGCGCGCCGGGCGGCTCGTTCATCTGGCCAAAAACCAGGGCGGTCTTGGCCGCGACGCCGGATTCGTTCATCTCGCGCCAAAGGTCCGCCCCCTCACGGGAACGTTCGCCCACTCCGGTGAAGACTGAATAGCCCGAGTGCTCGGTGGCGATATTGCGGATGAGCTCCATGATGACGACGGTCTTGCCCACACCGGCGCCGCCGAAAAGGCCGATCTTTCCGCCCTTCGCGTAGGGCGCGATCAGGTCGATCACCTTGATGCCCGTCTCGAACAGTTCGGTTGCCGGCTTCTGCTCGTCGAAGGCCGGGGCGGACCGATGTATGGAGGCGCTCTGAGAGACAGCCACCGGTCCGAGTCCATCGATGGCATGACCCGAAACGTCAAACATCCTTCCAAGCACCACATCACCCACGGGAACCCGCATGGGTCCGCCTGTATCCACCACTTCCGTCCCTCGCCTCAACCCCTCCGTGGACTGCATGGCCACGCAACGGACGCGGTTGTCTCCGATATGCTGCAGGACCTCGGCTATCAAGATACCGGAATCCGTCCTGATCTCAAGGGCGTTCAGAATGGAAGGGACCTTCCCTTCCTCGAATCGGGCATCCACGACAGGTCCCATGATTTGCGTTATCTTACCGATATTGGGCATCCCGAACTCCTCGATACACTCTCTAATTCCCCAGGGCCGCAGCCCCGCCGACAATTTCAGAAACTTCCTGGGTTATCATGGACTGGCGCGCGCGGTTGTAGGTAAGGTTTAGTATGCCCAGCATCTCTTCCGCGTTTTTCGACGCCTCGTCCATGGCGGCCATGCGGGCGCTCTGCTCGCTCGCAAAGGCTTCCACCAGGCTGCCATAAATGACACCCTTCACATATAGGGGTGCCAGGGCACCGAACACGCCTTCAGGCGAAGGCAGGTACTCAAAACCGATACGCTTTTTTTGCACCTTTTCGAGGGTTCCCGGCTTCCTTCCAAAATGGGCGGAATCCAGCGGCAACAGCCTGATGGATTCCGGTACCAGGCGCACCGCGCTGTGCATGCGGGTATACGCTATATGAACCTCGTCGAATACCTCCCATAAAAACTGGGATACGACGAAATCGGCGATCTGTCTCGCGTCGGTAACTTCCGGAAGTTTTGAACGGTAGGAAAAATTCTCGATCACCGGATGTTTCGAATTGACGAAGTACCGTTGACCCACCGCACCCACGACTATGATGAAAGCACCGGAGAAACCGGCGCATAGGCTCTCTGCAAAACGCGCCATGTTGGCGTTGTATCCGCCCGCAAGCCCCCGGTCGCTGGTGACGACGATCACCGCAGTCCGCCTGTAATCGTTCTTTTCCCGTAGGTTGAAATATTCGCTGTCGACACGACCCGCGTCTTCCACTATCTCGCTCATGGCATCACGGATGCGGTCGAAAAAGGGAAGGGCATCGTCCAATACACGCCTGGCCTTGCGGAGCTTTGCGGTGGAGATGAGATTCATTGCCCGCGTTACCTGCAGGGTTTGGGAAACGCCTCGTATCCGGGTTCGCACGTCTCGCAGATTAGCCATGACCGGGCCTCATTGCTTCAGGGCTTTATACGTTTCTATGGCCACCCGCAATGCGCGTTCTGGTTCGGCGCCCAACTCGCCGGTAGCGGCGATACCCTCCAGAAGCTCACTGTGCTTCATGCGCAGGTAATCTATCAGGCCATCCAGAAAGGCGCGGATTTTGGCCGTGGGAGTATCCTGCAGATAATGGTTCACCGCCGTAAAAAGCACCGCGACCTGCTCTTCCACGGGATGCGGTACGTATTGGCCCTGCTTGAAGGCTTCCATCAGGCGCTCGCCGTGGGCCAGCTTGTCCTGGGTGGCCTTGTCCAGATCGCTGCCGAACTGGGCAAAGGCCGCCAATTCCCGGTACTGGGCCAGATCCAGGCGAAGCCTGCCGGCTACCTTGCGGATAGCCTTGGTCTGGGCAGTCCCGCCGACGCGGCTGACCGACAGGCCCACATCCACGGCAGGACGGAAACCGGAAAAGAAAAGTTCCGAATCCAGGAAGATCTGGCCATCGGTTATGGAAATGACATTGGTGGGTATATAGGACGAAATGTCCCCCGCCTGGGTTTCGACTATGGGCAGGGCGGTGAGGGAACCGCCACCTTTGGCAGCCGAAAGGCAGGCCGCTCGCTCCAGAAGGCGGGAGTGCAGGTAGAATACATCCCCGGGGAAGGCTTCGCGGCCCGGCGGACGACGCAGGAGCAACGAAATGGTGCGGTACGCGACCGCGTGTTTGGACAGGTCGTCGTAGACTATCATCACGTCGCGGCCCTGGAGCATGAAATACTCCGCCATGGTACAGGCAGAATAGGGCGCGATGTATTGGAGCGCTGCGGAGGAGGATGCCGAGGCGAGCACCACAAAGGTATGTTCCATGGCGCCGAAACGTTCGAGGGTCTTGATTATCGCCGCGACGGAGGAAGACTTCTGGCCGATGGCGCAGTACACGCATACGACGTTCTTGCCTTTCTGGTTGATGATCGCGTCCACGGCAAGGGCGGTCTTTCCGGTCTGCCTGTCGCCTATTATGAGCTCCCGCTGGCCACGGCCGATGGGAACCAGGGCATCCACCGAGAGCACCCCCGTCTGGAAAGGCACGTTCACGGAGCCGCGATCTATGACACCCGGAGCCGGGGCTTCGACAGGCATTCTCCCAACCGAAGCGATGAGACCCTTTCCGTCAATGGGCACCCCTAGCGGGTCGACCACCCGTCCCAGAAGGTCGGGTCCCACGGGAACATCGACGACCTTTCCGGTTCCACGCACCTCGTCCCCGTCGCGCACCGAGGAATCCCCGCTAAAAAGCACGCAACCGACACCGTCTTCCTCAAGGTTCATGACTATGCCGAAGGAACCGCCGGGAAATTCGACCAATTCGCCGTAGACGCAGCGGTCCAAGCCCCGGACCCGGGCGACAGAATCGCCCACCTGCTCGACGATTCCCGTATTTTCCGTGACAATTCCCGTATCCCAGGCTTCTATCTCGCTTCTTATTACCTTGGCGAGGTCGCCGAAATTCACCATGCTCCGCTCCCCCGTACCGGAAGCCCCTCGGCGGTACCGAGGGATTCCAGACGTTTCAGGATGGTACCGTCCATCCGTTCCCAACCGATCAGCACCCGGACACCACCAAGCAGTGCGGGATTGATTTTCTCCTCGACAATGAGCTCACCAGCTCCGGTCTGCTTCTGGAGCGCGGCGCGCAATCGCTCCCTCTGCCTTGCGTCCAGGGGAAAGGCCGTTTCCGCCCGCACCCGGACCAGGCCGGAACGGGACTCGAACTCGCGACGGGCGGATCGGGCTACCGATCCTATTTCCCGTAACAACCCGCGACGGGCAAGCAATACGGCGACGCGGACGGCAGCGGCCGCCCCGGTACCGGCTACTCCGGCACCTGGCGCTTGTGTTCCCAAGGAATGGGACAACACTTTTCCCAATTCTTCAGCACCCCGGTTCCCCGAAGGCAGGGCAAGGGGTTTGCCTGCTGAAATCGCGGCAGGATCAAGCGAAAATGCTTCCGAGATGGATTCAAGGACCGCCACGGCCTCGGCACCGTCCGTTCCGGCATAGTCCAGCACGGCGTCCGCCCAGCGCTGGGGGCTAAATCGCCGGACCATCGCCGCTCTCCAGGTCCGCCAGGAAATCCGCCACCGCCCGACCCGCATCATCGGCGTTCACCTGCCGGCGAAGGATTCGCGATGCGGCGACGACCGCGAGGGTAACGGCTTCCACCTTGATCGAAGCCGAAGCCTTGCGGCTTTCAAGCTCGATCCTTGCCTGCGCTGCGGCGATCAGACCTTCAGCTTCTGCCCGCCCGCGTTCGACTATGGTTTCCGCCTGCCTCATCCCCGTTTCCCTGGCTTCCGCGATGATCCTGTCCGCTTCCTCTTCGGCCTTGTGCAGCATGCCCTCGTAGGAAGCGCGCAATTCATCGGCCCGGGACCGTTCATGGGCAGCCGCTTCCAGCTCATTTTTTATTTTGAGCGTGCGATCCTGCATGAATTTCGTTACCGGTTTGAAAAGCAGTTTCCGCAATATGAAATAGAGGATGGCGATATTGAGGAAGGTAACGAAAAAAGTGATCGAGAAATCGAGCATGGGCCCGTCCCTTCTAAAGTTTCAGGAAAAGCAGGATCGATATGACCAAACCGTAGATGGCAGTCGCTTCCGCGAGAGCTATGCCCAGGAAGAACACTGTCTGGATTTTCGCCGCCTGTTCGGGTTGGCGGGCGATGGCTTCCGCCGTATGTCCGGTCGCTATCCCGATGCCGATCCCCGCGCCGATGCCCGTCGCTACCGCTATGCTCGCCCCGATTGCAATAAGGGGTTCCATGATGCCTCCTTCGCGCTAGTCGATCGCCTCGGCGATGAAAAGCGTGGTTAAGAACGTGAATACCAGGGCCTGAATCAGCCCGTCCAGAATATCGAAATACAGGGAAAGCAAAGGAGGTATGCCGATGGGCGCAACTCCTTCGATGAGACGCATGATGATGAAGGAACCAAGGATATTCCCGAAAAGCCGCAGGCAGAGTGAGAGCGGGCGGACCACGAATTCCATCAGGTTGAAGGGAATCATGAAAGGAATCGGGTGAGCCAGATGCTTCAGCCAACCACCGACACCCCGCGCGCGCAGACCGGAAACCAGGACAATGCCGATCGAGGTTACAGCCAACGCAGCGGTGACGTTGATATCACGCATGGGCGGTTTTATGGCAAAGGCGGGTTCCGCTCCGAAAGCGCCGACAGGAGACAGCACCGGTATGACATTCGAGACGATCAGGAACAGGAAAAGCGTTCCCAAATAAGGGGCGTAGCGCTCCCAACGATGGCCGAAGTGTTCCCTGGAAAACGAATTGATGAAACCGACAAAAGACTCCAGTAAAACCTGCGGACCCTCGGGAACTTCCTTGAGTTTTCGTGTCAGCAGGAAAGATCCGATAATAAGTACCGCCATTACGGCCCAGCACACGATGACGGTTTCCGTGATGGGAAACTTGTAACCCGCCACTTCGATGACGAATGCGGTCTTGAACCTCATCGCTTCCATGAGGCGTTCGCCCAGATCGGCCGTTTGATGGACTGTCGTTGCGGTGGACATTGGAATCATCCCGCCCTTACAGGCTCACTTGAAGAAGAAATCGTCCCTGAAGTAGCGTTTGAGCAGTTCTTCGGGTACCGATTCAGTAGTATTAAGGTGCATGTAGGTTTCCTCCAGGAAACCCTTGGTCAGGTAAAAGGAGCCTAAAAGGAAAAACTCTGAAACCCGCATGGTCGCATCCACCGCCTGGTACATCTGTATGGAGGATTCGAGGGAACCCTCGGACATCATGCTTTCGACGACGACTTTTTCTGCCAGCACCATGGAATAAAGCACCTCCGAAACCGGAAAACCCTGGGTCTGGCGGGCTTTACCAAAACTCACGAAATACGCGCCCAACGCGTTGGTGTCCTTGCCCTTGTTGAACCAGCGCGCCAAAACCGGATACAGATCCATGTTCATCTCGATCAGGGTATCGTCTTCCAGGGTGTGGTAATGCTTCAACTGTGGCGCAGACCGGACCCGGTCCTTCCAGAGCGTCGCAAGAGGAACGTTGCGGTACGTAAGCAGGTCTATGAGCTCGCGGTCTATCACGGTTCCAAGCTTAGGACAAGCGCTTAAACCTTTCAAGCCGTATCGGTAAAAAAAGGTTGACCAAAACAAGGTTGACCTTGGACCGGAGGGTATGCGCTAATACTGCCATGAATGCAGACCTTGATGTGATCCGTTCCAAGCACGCCTTCATCATTGATATGGACGGTGTGGTCTACCACGGCAATCGCCTGTTGCGGGGCGCCTCCGAATTCGTCTCCTGGCTGACCGAAAAGAAGAAGGAATTCCTCTTCCTTACCAATTCGAGCGAACGGTCTCC
>CAXNJE010000111.1:0-10843 GCA_964202565.1 Breznakiellaceae bacterium
GTTACCTGGTGCTTGCCTTGTACCCGCAACACCCAGGCAAGGGCCATCTGGCTCAGGGACTGTCCCCGTTCTGTCGCAAGGTTGTTGAGCCTGTGCACCTTGTCCAGCTTCGCGGCGGTGATGTGTTCCGGTTTGAGGAAGATCGCCGAGGAACCGGCCCGGCTGTCGGCGGGAATGCCGTCCAGGTAGCGGTTTGTCAGCAGGCCCTGCGCGAGGGGCGAGAAAACGATGCTACCCATGCCTTCCTCCGCCAGGGCGTCGAAAAGACCGCCGGTTTCGGGGCCACGCTCGAACATGCTGTATTTGGGTTGGTGTATGAGGCAGGGTGTGCCGGAATCGCGCAGGATGCGGGCAGCCTGGCGCAAGCGTTCGGCGGGGTAATTGGAAACCGCGGCGTACAGGGCCTTTCCGGACCTGACCGCCTGGGACAGGGCGCCCATGGTTTCTTCCAGCGGAGTGTCCGGATCAGGCCGGTGGTGGTAAAAGATGTCCACGTAGTCCAGGCCAAGGCGTTTCAGGCTGGCGTCCAGGCTGGACAGCAGATACTTGCGGCTGCCCCAATCCTGGTACGGGCCTTCTCCCATGGTGTACCCGGCCTTGGTGCTGATAACCAGTTCGTCCCGCAGACCGGCGAAGTCGGTCTTGAGTATTCGGCCGAAACATTCCTCGGCACTGCCGGGGGGCGGCCCGTAGTTGTTGGCCAGGTCAAAATGGGTGATGCCAAGGTCGAAGGCGGTCCTCGCGAGGGCGCGGGCGTTCTCATAGCTGGCGCTTCCCCCAAAATTGTGCCAGAGTCCCAAAGACAGGGCGGGGAGTTTGAGGCCCGAACGGCCGCTGCGTCGATATTCCATGGAGCCGTAACGGCCGGGGTTGGGATTGAACATATAAGCCTCCTTCTTTAATGTACTACAAAATCGTCCGCTGGAGGAAAGGTCATGGCAGAACAATTCCGCGAGATAGCATCCCGCGTGCGCGTTTTGAGGGAAATCGAGGGCGTATCCACCGAGAGCCTGGCAAGGGACCTGTCCGTGGATTCCTCGGTATACGCCGCCTGGGAATCCGGCGCCTCGGATATTCCCGTCGGAGCCCTGTACGGCATCGCGGCTCGCTTCAAGGTGGATATTACCGAGCTGATCACGGGCAAGGCCCCACATCTGCACACCTACTGCCTGACCCGCGCCGACCGCGGCCCTGAGGTAGTCCGCCGCTCGCCTTACAAGTACCGCAGCTTGGCGTACAACTTCATCCATAAAAAGGCCGAACCTTTTTTGGTGGAGGTAGGCCCCGAATCGGAGGGCAGGAAGCTGGACCTGAACAACCACCCGGGGCAAGAATTCAATTACGTGATCGAGGGTCGGTTGCTGGTTTCCATTGGTGGCCACGAGCTGGAACTGGAAGAGGGCGATTCGCTCTACTACGATTCAGGCGAGATGCACGGCATGAAAGCCTTGGGCGGGAAACGGGCACGCTTCCTTGCGATCATACTTTAGGAGCCTCCCATGATAGAACGATTTATCCCCAAAACGAGCTTTTCTTCCTACGAGGATTTTGCCAAGAATTATGGAGTGAGGACGCCGGACTCCTTCAACTTCGCCTGGGACGTCATGGACGAGCTGGCCCGGACCCAAGGTAACCAGCGTGCCTTGGTCTGGTGCGACGAGCAGGGTGCCGAGGCCGTCTTCACCTATGCCGACCTGAAACGCCTGTCCGATGCGACTGCTGCCGCTCTAATGGCAACCGGGATCCGCAAGGGCGACCCGGTGATGCTGGTGCTCAAGCGCCGCCACGAATTCTGGCCCTGCCTGCTGGCCCTGCACAAGATCGGCGCCATCGCCATACCCGCCACCCATCTTCTGACGACCAAGGATTTCGTCTACCGCTGCAGCGCAGCGGACATCAAGATGATCATCTGCGTGGACGATGCCCTCGTCATGGACCATGTGGATGAGGCCCAGGCCAAGTCCCCCACCCTGACGCGTAAAGCCTTCGTGCGTTCGGTTCACTCGGTCGCCGATGCGAACCCCGCTTCCCTCCGCCCCGCCGGAAACGGGGCGGAGGGCAGTCCCTGGCTCGACCTGAACGCCGCGGTGGCGACCGGACCGGCAGCTTTCCCCCGCCCCACCGGGGACGCAGCCTCCAAAAATGACGACATCATGCTACTCTATTTTACCTCCGGCACCACAGGCATGCCCAAGATGGTACGACACAATTTCGCCTATCCCCTGGGCCATATCCTTACGGCCAAATTCTGGCAGAGCGTCAGAAAGGGCGGACTCCACCTGACCGTGGCGGACACCGGCTGGGCCAAGGCTGCATGGGGCAAGATCTACGGACAGTGGATCTGCGAGTGCGCCGTCTTTGTATATGACTACGACCGTTTCGTGCCCAGGAACATGCTCGGCGTCATCAGCCGCCACAAGGTCACTTCCTTCTGCGCCCCACCCACTATCTACCGGTTCTTCATCAAGGAAGACCTGTCCCAGTTTGATTTTTCCGCCCTCGAACATTGTTCGGTGGCGGGCGAGCCCCTCAACCCCGAGGTCTATGAACAGTTCAGGGCGGCCACCGGCCTCAAGCTGATGGAGGGCTACGGCCAGACCGAGCTGACCATCACCCTGGCCACCTTCCCCTGGATGGAGCCCAAACCGGGTTCCATGGGACGGCCCTCGCCGGGTTACGACATAGACCTGGTGCGCGAGGACGGTTCCTCCTGCGAGGTGGGCGAGGAAGGCCAGATCGTAGTTCGCACCGGAAAGCGCGTGCCGCCGGGCATGTTCGGCGGCTATTACCGTGACCCGGCCCTTACCGCGAAGGTCTGGCACGACGATGTCTACTACACCGGCGACATGGCCTGGCGAGACGAGGACGGCTACTTCTGGTTCGTCGGCCGCGCAGACGACGTCATCAAGAGTTCCGGCTACCGCATCGGCCCCTTCGAGGTTGAAAGCGCCCTCCTGGAGCACCCCGCCGTGCTGGAATGCGCCGTCACCGGAGTCCCCGACCCGGACCGCGGCATGGCCGTCCGCGCCACCATCGTCCTTGCCAAGGGCTGGACCGCCAGCGACGGGCTCAAGACCGAAATCCAGGACCACGTCAAGAAGACCACCGCCCCCTACAAGTACCCGCGGGTCATCGACTTTGTCACCGAACTACCCAAAACCATCAGCGGCAAGATCCGCCGCGTGCAGATACGGGAGGGGGATAAGTAGGGGTTACATCACCCCGACACGGTCGAGGATGTCAAAGTAGGTTTTGTAAAGATAGAGGCGGTTGCGTTTCTTTCCGGTCACTTCCTTGATCATGCCAAGGTTTTCCAGGATGTCCAGGGCCTTGGCGACGGTGTTGGGGACCATGCCGGTTTTTAAGGCGATATTCTTAACGTTCTGCAGGGGATAACCGGAAAAAAGCGAGTGGATGGAGAGGAGCAAGGGGCCTTTCCTACCGACAGAAAGAATCTTGGTTCGGTCATGTGCGATGAGGGCGTTCAGGTCGCGGATCGTTCGCACCGCATCGTTGGCGGTCTCGCCGATTGCCTTGGCGTAGAAAGCCATCCAGGATTCCCAGTCACCCTCGGTGCGTACCTTATCCAGCCTTTCGTAGTATTCATCGCGGTGGAGTTTGAAGTACAGGCTTGGATAGATGAGGGGTTCTTTGAGGATTCCACCGGTGCATAGCAATAGCGCTATAAGGAGGCGGCCTATGCGGCCGTTGCCGTCCAGAAAGGGATGGATGGTTTCAAACTGGACGTGGGCAAGGCCGGCCTTAATCAGGGGAGAGCTTGCAACCGGCTGATCGTGCAGGAATAATTCGAATGCGTGCAGGCATCCCGTCATTTCATGGACCGGAGGTGGAACGAAATGCGCAGTGCCCGGGCGTGTACCGCCAATCCAGTTCTGGGTACGGCGGAATTCACCAGGATCCTTATCCGCACCCCGGCCAGAATCGAGTAGTTTACCGTGCATTTCCCTAATGAGACGCAAGGAAAGTGGGAAACCTCCACGAATACGGCTCAGACCGTGTTGTAGAGCGGAAACATAACAGGAAACTTCCTGCACGTCATCCAAGGGCACTCCCGGTATTTCATCAAGCTCGAAAAGAAGAAGGTCAGAAAGACTGGATTGGATTCCCTCAATCTGAGAACTCAAGACTGCTTCCTTCCTGACGTAGAGGTACAAAAACAAGGATACGTCGGGAAGGAAAAGCGAAGCGCTATCAAGGCGACCAAGGGCTAATAAAGCCTCATCCATAAGGATGCGAAGACCAACGTCGATTTCCAGAGGTGGTTCAGGTGGCAGAGGTAATGGAATGAAGGCCTTTACCAGCTCATCGGAGTTGCCACTCGTGTAATATCGCCCCGTCAACCGCTTCATGACTTCCTTCTATTGCATTTCCTGCAATAAGCACATTCACTATTGCATAAATTCAGTATTTTTGCAATAAGACCACCACTCTGATCATCAATAAGGCGTCAACATGGCAGAGACCATCGTGTCCAGGATTACCCGCATCAGGTGCCTGAGCGCGCAGCCTTGATTTCCGCGTCAATGTCTTCAGGACTCATCGAAGATTTGACAGTTCGCACCGATTCGTCCTGCAAGGCCGCCAAGGCATGCAAAGCCCGCGCACGGCGTACCGCCCGCAAGGGTCCTTCCAGATCTGTATCGTTCAGGGGCGTAATCATGGCAACCGGTTTGCCGTTATTGGTTACCACCATTTCCTGCTCCTTGGGAAATGGCCAGCTGTATTTCACGGCCCTTATGGGTGTCAACAATCAATAATTTTTTGAAACCGGAACCGGTTCGCCAGACCATGATGCCATTCTTATCCACTATCGGCGGACCGGCTACACGGGAATTGTCCTCGGCTAGTACACGCAGGACGTCCGCTCCGTCATCGCCTTGCCCAAGGTAGATCCGGATCAGGATTTTGCCCGAGATGCCCTGATCAAAGCGAACCTCGACCCTGGCGTTCCGGTTGTAAAGCTCAGCGCCCCAGGCCATGAAATCGGGTGTGTCGACGAATTCGGAGTTGGAACATGAACGGAGACTCGTGTAGACCGAGGCGACTTCGTCCGGCTTCATGCCCAGCCTCAAGTCATCAGGCTCAAGGGCAAGAATGCCGGAGGAAAACAGCAGGAACAAAAGCATGCCCAAAATACCGATCCGTCTCATATAAAGGCTCCGATCCAAGCTGATAGTGTGAACCATAACCAAGATACCTGATACTTTCCTGTATTGGCCAGCCGATCCCCCATCGTTCCGCCTTGCAGCCGCAGGCTTCGTACCACCCGCTTGTCCGTTCCTGTCCCCGTTTCTGTCCCCGTTCCTCCCACCGTTCACTCCCCCCGGTACTCGCCACCACGCTCCGCCGCAAAAAGACCCTCGTCGCCGTTCCGGCCAAAACCACCCTGCGCGTTTATGGCCGGATACCGGGAAGCAGGCAGAATGGAAACCGGGTCGTACAGTTCAAGGAAGGGTTGCCCGCCCCGGATCCAGTCGCTTAGGGCATCCGTAAGCGCCGGGCCGTATACCTTGAAGCCGGCTTTCCGCAGCGCGCACTCCCACACCACGCAGACCCGCCAACCCAGGCTGCGCAGTGCCGCCACATCCCGCAGGTCCCTTTCGCGGTTCCTGGCGATCTTTTCCGCCCAGAACGCCACGTTGCTGGAAGGCAGCCGGAACCGTGCGCACCGGTGTCCATGTCAGAAACAGCCGTGCACCAGCACCACCGCCCCGTAGCGCGTGAACTTCAGGTCCGGCTTTCCCGGCAAGCCCGCGCAATTCACCCGGTACCGGAATCCCCGCGCAAACAGGGACTTGCGCACCAGCAGTTCCGGTTTCGTGTCCGCCCCGTGTATTCCCGCCATAATGCGCCGCCGCGTCTCAAGCGATACAGTATCCATGCCCCCAGTGTGAACCCTCTTCCGGCCCTTTGCCATTGGCCACCCTGCAAAACGGGATTCTGTAAAAGAATCCGCACCGCACCAAGTTCCTGTCCAAAAGCTGTAACCATTGATATCCCTCAGAGTTTTTTTTACTTGGTAAAATCCGGAGGTTACATGATTGAGGTAGAAAAGGTTACCAAATACTACGGTTCCATTCTAGCTGTTGACGAATTGAGCTTTACCATACAGAAGGGCGAAATCGTCGGCTTGTTAGGACCAAACGGAGCCGGAAAGTCCACGACCATGCGCATGGTCACGGGTTTCCTGTGCCCCACGTCCGGCAGCATCAGGATCGACGGCACGGAAATCGATATGGATCCCAAGTCGGTCAAGCACAAAATCGGCTACTTGCCTGAGTCGGCGCCGCTCTACGGCGACATGATCACCGAGGATTACCTGCGTTATGTTGCGGGGATACAGGGGGTTTCGGTGGACAGGGTTGCTCCGACGGCGCGGACCTGCGGACTCGTGGAAGTCATGCACAGGAACGTCAACGAGCTCTCCCGGGGGTACCGCCAGCGGGTCGGACTTGCCCACGCACTGCTGCACGATCCACAGATACTCATCCTCGACGAGCCGACCTCGGGGCTTGATCCCAACCAAATCAGCGAAGTCCGGTCCCTCATCAAGGAGATCGGACAAACGAAGACGGTGGTCATTTCCACCCACATTCTCAGCGAGGTTGAGATGCTCTGCGACCGGGTCATCATCGTCTCGAAGGGAAAGATCGTCGCTGACAGTCCTACCTCCGAATTGCGCAGCCGTTTTGGCCACAAGGCGCAGCTGAAAGTGCAGGTGGGTGGTTGTTCCTACGCGGAGTTCGCATCCGCGGTGGGCGGTTTGGGCGGCATCGCAGGCTGCGTCAAGGAAGTAGGCGAGGAGGGACTCGCCGCCGCCTCGCTTTCAGTGGAGACCGCCGCAGACGTCCGGCCGAAGGTCTTCAACCTGGTGAAGGATCGGGGATGGACGCTCTACGAGCTTTCCCTGCATCAAAACAGCCTGGAGGACGTCTTCAGGAGTCTTACCATTGGAGGAAACGACGCATGAGCACAAAAATATCCGCAAAACCGGCTTGGGCCGTCATAATGTGGAGAGAGCTTTCCGCCCATGTATCAAGTCCCGTCGCGTACATAGTCACGGGCTTGTTCCTGATATTTTCGGGCTTCCTGTTCTTTTCAACCTTCTTCCTTATTAACCGGGCAGAACTCCGTTCCTTCTTTTCCCTGTTGCCCATACTCTTTGCCTTCTTCATTCCGGCGCTCACCATGCGCCTCTTTGCCGAGGAAAGGCGCAGCGGTACGATAGAGACCTTGTTCACCATGCCGGTATCACCCTTCGATGCCACACTCGGAAAGTTTCTCGCCGCCTTCGGGTTTTCCGTGCTGCTTCTGGTGCCGACCCTTTGCTACGCGATCACCGCGGCGTTCCTCGGCGACCTCGATCCGGGGCCGGTGATTGGCGGCTACCTTGGGGGGCTACTCCTCGCGGCGGGCTATTCGGCGGTAGGCGTCTACGCTTCGGCGGTAACGAAAAACCAGATAGTCGCCTTCTTCATCGCCTTTTCACTCTGCGCGTTGCTCACCCTGGTAGACAAATTCCTGATCATACTCCCCGCGCCTGTGGTCGGACTCCTGCAGTTCTTTTCCGCGGGCTACCACTTCGATTCGATAGCGCGGGGTATCGTGGACAGCAGGGATATCCTGTACTTCATTTCGCTGACCATGCTCTTCCTCTGGATGACCGTCAACGCAACCGATGAAGGGAGGGCCGCGTGATGGACACCCTCAAAAAAATCCGCGCGTGGATAATCGGCCCCAAAAGCGACTTTCCGCTTTTTCTGGTTGTGCTCGTGCTGGCAAACCTCGTCGCAACAAACGCGTTCTTCCGTATCGACCTTACCTCCCGGCGCTCATACTCGTTGTCTGAAGCGAGCCGCAGCGCCATCAGGACGCTGGAAGAGCCGCTCATCATCAAGGTTTTTTTCACCCGGAACCTTCCGGCACCCTACAACAGCGTCGAACGGTACCTGGAAGACCTGCTTATCGAGTACAACGGTGTCGGAAACAAGCATTTCAGCCATTCCTTCTACGATATGGAAAAGAACGAGAATAAGGATCTGGCTGAATCGTACGGCATACGCCCCGCCCAGATACAGGAATTGAAAAACGACGAGGTCGGGATCAGGAACGCGTATATGGGCCTGGCCATCGTCTACAGCGACGCGATAGAGACGATGAACGACATCACCGGTGCCGACGGGCTTGAATACCGCCTGACCACGACCATCGCCCGTACCGCGTCAAAGGCCAACGCGTTGGCCGGCCTTGCGGGGAAGGTCAAAGTCACCCTGTACGCGTCCTCCAGCCTCAAGGCCTTCGGGATCCAGGACTACGACAAGCTGGATGCCATAGTGCGCAAGGCATTCGGCAGTGTGAACGCCAAGTACAGGGACAGACTCGAATACTCATTCGCCGACGTAAGCGATCCGTCAGAAATCGACCGTATCAGTTCGACCTACGGCGTCCAGAAAATCAACTGGGCCGCCCAGAAGGGAATCGCCTCAGGGAGCGGCCTGCTCGGCATCGTCGTGGAGAATGGCGACAAGTCACGGTCCCTCCCCTTGTCCCTCATCCGTGGCATTTTCGGTGGTTTCGCCCTGGCCGGCATCGACGGCCTTGAGACCCGGATCGATGACAACCTCCAGGGGTTGACGGCTTCGACAGCTGTCATCGGTTACATTACCGGACACGGGGAGAAAGATCTCAACGACAACCGGCAAGGGGCTGCGACACTCAACGCGCTCACCGCTGACTCCTACGAACTGAAGGAAATCACCCTCGAGCAGGAAGAGATTCCCGCCAGCATGACCACCATCATAATCAACGGCCCGCGGACGCCCTACTCCAGGCAGGAGCTGTACAAGATCGACCAGTTCATCATGCGCGGTGGCAATCTGCTCGCGCTGATCGATCCCTTCGATGAACAGATGCCGCAGAACGGCGGGTACGGAGCCCAAGCGAGCTACCGGCCGATCGACACCGGCCTGAACGCGTTACTCGAGAAATACGGGGCAAAGCTCGGGCGAAATTATGTGATGGATTCGGAGTGCTATATCGCGCGTCAGCAGGGGCAGCCTGAGATGCCGCTGTACTTCGTGCCCATCATCGACAAGAAAGGGATGAACCAGAAAAGCACGGTATCGCGGAACCTTTCCAGCGTATTATTCCTGAAGGCGGGTGAAGTGACACCGCTGATTGGCGAAGGTGCCAAAGGCGAGCGCAGTTCCACGGTGCTCGTTTCCAGCTCCCCCGAATCCTGGCTCATGGCGGACCGCATCAACCTGGTTCCTTACGCGATTGCGAAGCCAGCCGCCGACAGGCTGGCCAGGCACGACCTGGCGCTTCTGCTGGAGGGAAGATTCGAAAGCGCCTTTGACAAGGCCCCGGAGACGGATGCGGAAACCCGGACCGACACCACAGCGTTCGACGCGAATACCTACCTGGCCCGCAGCGTGCAGCGCGGCAGGATCATTGTCGTAGGCACATCGGAAATCTCGACCCCGGCGCTTGTGGACGAGGGCGGGAGACAGCCGGTCGCTATCTTCCTGCGGAACGCGCTGGATTATCTGGCGGGAAATGAGGATCTGAACCCGATGCGCACGAAGGGGCTGGGACTCGACCAGCTGGACAAGACGAAACCCGCCCTGCGCACGGTAGTGAAATCCGTAAACCAATACGGACTTCCCCTCCTGGTCGCGCTGGCCGGGCTGTTCGCCTGGCGGACCCGTGCCGGACGGCGTAAAAGGATCCAGGAATTCTATGCCCGTTCCAGTTCGCAAAAGGTGGAGAACTAAGACATGCGGAAACGAAAACTCGTACTGCTGACGGCTATCGGAGCCCTTGCTTGCGCCCTCATACTGCAAATGGTCCTTTCCCGTCCGGCTGCCGTCAAGATACTGAAACTGACGGAGAAACCCGACGTAATCGTCGTGAATAAAACGGATGGAAGCGCCCTGAGGCTCGCGAAGGACGGCGGGAAGTGGACAGTCGGCGAACGCACGTATCCGGCGGACCAGGCGGAAGCCGGCGTCCTGGCGGCTGCCATCGAGACGATCAAGATACTCGACACGGTTTCCCGGAGCGGAGACGACGCGCGCTACGACCTTTCCGACGACGCCAAGATGACCGTGACCGCGAAAAAGGGCGAGACGGTCCTGCGGACGCTGTCGGTGGGCAAGGCTGCCGCAACCGGGCAGCAGACGTACATGAGAATCGATGGCGGCAAGGAAACCCTGCTGGTCTCGGGCGACTTCAGACGCCTGTTCGGAAAACAGGAAGGTGACCTGCGGGATAAAAACATCTTCGGCTTCAAGGCGGGCGACTTCTCGGCCATTGGCGTTTCCGGAACCCAGAACTACCGGATAGTCAAAAGCGGGGACGCCGGGGAATGGAGCGTTGCGACCCCGAAAGAACAACTTGCGACCCAACTCGACAAGGCGAAAGTGGAAGCGTGGCTCACGGGCATCGGGACGCTCAAGGCCGACTCCTTCGCCGACGAGAATATCAGGAAAGATGGCAACCCCTTCTCGGAGTTCAGCTTCGACCTTGGCAACAGGACTGCGACGGTGACGGTCATCCAGGAAACCAAGGAGGGCAAATTCGTCTGCGTTTCCTCCGAAAGTCCCTACCCCTTCATCCTGTCCGAATACACCCTGAAACGCTTCGACAAACCGCTGGCCGAACTGGCTAAATAAGACCCGCAGACGAAGTCCGGCATGACGCCGGGCTTCGTCCGGTTCAAGCTACAAGGTCCGCCCTCAATCCGCGCGCTTGCGGCCGCTGCGGTAGGAGACGAAAGCCGGAACGGCGATACCCGAAAAAGCCAGCACGAAACCGGTGG
>CAXNJE010000112.1:0-10816 GCA_964202565.1 Breznakiellaceae bacterium
TTATTTCTTAAGGTCCACCCAACAAACCAGCCTTAGCTTCTTTGTGGAAACCGATTTTAGCCTTAACCTCGCTATTTTTGGCAAGACCGACGCCAAGGGACTTTCCTTCCGCCAGCTCAAGGCCAAAGTTGAAGCCCTTGTGGAACGATCCTACCCCGGCTCCAGCCCGCAACTTGTTTTGAGCGGTACCGGGGTCTTTGCAGTGCAAGTGGAAGGCGAAGCCATTAAGGCTGGTTTGGTCCAGGCCTGGGGCCTTTCCAGGCTGTCTGAAATTTTCGATACCCTGCGCACCCCCTACTCGTCCAACAGAAAAATTCAGGTACGATCCCTGGATGGCAGGCTCAAATATTACGACCTTTTTAAATCCTACCGTATGGGAGACCTTTCCCAGGACCCCTTGCTTAAACCCCTTGATGTCATCACCCTGCTGCCCTACGAGCGTAAGGTACGCATAGAAGGCGAGGTAATCCGCCCGGGGGAATACCAACTGCTCCCTACAGACGGAATAGGCGACTTGGTGGAAAGCTATGCAGCGGGGCTTCTACCCACCGCCCGCAATGAGTTGGCCCAGCTGGTAAGGCTGGCCACCAAGGACAAGCCCGAAGGGGAACTGCTATTTATTGACCCAAGCTATCCGGCTTCCAAACTACCAAACCTGCTTGATGGCGATACGCTCATCATTCCCAAGCGCGAAACCTACCTGCCGGTGGTATATTTTGAGGGTGCCATATCGGTACCCACACAGGACACCGCTGCCACAGTCAAGGAAACTGCATCCACCGCAAAAGCCCCTAATCCTACCCCCAAGGATACTGCCGTCGATTCGCAGTACGGTACCTACCGTTATCCCTTCAAACCCGGCGACACCCTGTCACGGGCCCTTCGTATCCTGGTGCAACAGCTGGCACCCAACGCGGATTTGCGCCGCGCCTTCATTGCCCGCAAGAACAAGGCCCAGACCATCCCCGTAGACCTGGAAAAGCTCCTGTACGCCTACGACCCGGCCTTTGATATCCTGTTGCAGGCAGAGGACAGGATCGTCATCCCCACCGGGTCCCTCAATATCTTTGTTAGCGGGGAAGTTGCCAAATCCGGCTGGGTAAGCATGGTCGAACTTACCCGGCTGTCCACCGCCATCAAACCCCTGCTCACCAAATATTCCTCCATCCGCGACATCGTCGTACGCAATCTGGGTGGAGAGGAACTTGGTTTTGACCTGTTCCGCGCGGAACGCTACGGCGACCTTGGCCAGGACCCCTTCCTCAAGCCCGGAGACACGGTCATGGTCAAGAAAGCCCTGTACCCCGTAAGCATTACAGGGGAAGTACAGCGCCCCGGGACGTACCAACTCCTTGCTGGCGAGGGCATGAAGGAGCTGGTGGACGTATACGGCGCCGGTTTTACAGAAAACGCCAACACTGCCCTTATCGCCTTCCATCGGGCGCCCGCAGCAAACAGGCTGCTTGGCTCAACCTCCTATATTGCGTGGTCCGATTCTGCCAGGACAGCTCTGGAAGCCTTTGACAGGCTGGTGGTACCCTCCCTGAACGATCTGCTCCCCGTGGTCTACTTTGAAGGCGCCATAGGCGTGGGGGAAAAGGGCGAAAACCCGGAAGCCGCCCGCCAACTCGTCTATACCTACGTTCCGGGAGACACCATAAGCCGGGCCATCCAGAGCGTACGTAAGCAAATATCGGAAGTATCAGACATAGAAAAGGCCTACATCCTGCGTGGGGGGAAAAAAATCCCGGTCAATCTTGCCCTTTACCTGTATGACAAGGACTTTAGCAACGATATTGCCCTGGAAGCCAACGACCGGGTCATCATCCCCTTCAGGCAGTTCTTCGTAAGCGTTTCCGGTGCGGTAAACGTGCCTGGCCGTTACCCCTACGTACCCGATCGCGGCTGGGAATACTACGTAAACCTTGCCGGCGGCTTTGACATGGAACGCAACTCAGGCGACAGGGTCAAGATACTTGATATGGACAGCAAGCCCAAGACCAAGGACCGGTTCATCCAGCCCGAGGATTCCATAGTTGCCGCGTCCAACAGTTTCTTCTACTATTTTGGAAAGGTATCCACCATCATAACCACCATCTCGTCCATCCTTTCCATCATTGTCATTACTGCCTCCCTGACCCCCTGATTTTCGAGACACGAGGAAACATGACCCAAGACGACCAAAACAAACCGGAAGACGAAATATCCCTCATCGACCTCTTCGTCGTGGTTTTAAGGCACCGCTACCTGATCATCGCCTCCACGGCCATTGCCCTGGTCCTGGCCCTTGCGTACGGTCTGATCCTGCCGCTATTCGGTCTTGCCCCCAGCACGCGCTACACCATCCGGGCCCTGGTAACACCAATACAGATACCCGGCAGCCTGAAAGACGAGCTGGGCATAGACCCCCTGGCGCTTACCCAAAATTATGCCCTGGATCTGGTGGCCACCACAGATGCTTTGGGTCGCTTCAAGGTTCTGGACAAGGCTCTGGACGCGGATATGGAGCCATGGGAACAGCGTTCCCTAATAGCCGAATCCTTTATGGGAAAAGCCTACAAGGTGCAGGCAGATGTGGACGGCATCAGTTTTCGGGTAGACACCCTGGATGCAGAGGCGGGCAAGGCCTTCCTGGCAGACCGCATCGCCATGGTAGAAAAGTTGTTACGGGATGAACTTACCCAACGTAGCAACCAGCTTGTCCAGTCCCTATTGGTTACCTATCAGGACAGTACGACCCCCGCAGGCATATCTGAACCTACCAAGCAGCTCATCATTTCCAGCCAGCATTTTGCCAGCGGCCTGCAGTCATCGCTTACCATAATCAGCCAACCGGATGTGGTACGGGGCTCCAAGACCCGGGACGCCATAAAGACAGGTACCATCATGGTGCTTTCCTTCTTTTTCCTGTCCATCTTTCTTAGCTTTATTTTGGAAGCCTTGGAAAACATAAAAGGCCAACCCGATTCCATGGGAAAGATACGGCTGGCCCTGCGGAAGGAGAAAACAACAGGGACCCCTTGATAATTGGCCTGAAAAAGGTTACAAAAGAGAGAACATGGAATATGCCCTTGCAGCCTTGGCTTCCTTCGTGCTCTCCACCGCATTCGTAGCAATAACCCTGTATCTGGCCCTAAAAAACTCTTGGTACGACCACCACGACGAACGCAAAATCCACACCGGCATGGTTCCGCGCATAGGCGGTATCGGTTTTGCCTCCGCTTTCATTATCGTAGCCATCTCCCTTACCTTTTTTAACGATAGGATCGACGGTGGTACGGTCGTTTCCCTGGGTCCCCGCTTCCTGCCACCCCTTTTTGCCATGGCGCTTATCCTCGTCTTTGGAGTATTCGACGATTTCAAACCCCTCCCGCCCCGTTACAAATTGATGGTGCAGTCCTTGGCTGCCTTCTTGGTGATTGTTTCGGGCTTTACCTTCCACCTCCTGACCTTTACTTCCATCGGCTTCGCGCTTCCATTCGGTTTTTGGCGCTTTCCCGTCACCTTTATCTGGATTGTGGGCGTCACCAACGCGCTTAACCTGATAGACGGGGTGGACGGGCTTGCGGGCGGTGTCTCCGCCATGGCGGCGCTTACCTTTGGCATAATCTACGCTCTGATGGGTAACTCCAGCGCTGCCATACTCTGTCTGGCCCTTGCAGCCGCTGTAGGTGGCTTCCTGGTCTTCAACCTGCCCCTTCCCAGGGCTCGCCTGTTCATGGGCGACGGCGGGAGCCAATTTCTTGGTTTCATGCTTGCGGTCCTGCCCCTGCTGAACAACGATCATGGACTGGCATCCATACCCATTCCCTTCGCCGCAGCCGTGCTTGCCCTACCCATCTTTGACACCTTTGCCGCCATCTGGCGCCGTACCCGCGAAGGCCGACGCATAGACAGCCCCGACAAAGCCCACATGCACCACAAATTGATGTTCCTTGGCCTACAAGCGCGTGGAGTGGATGTTTTAGCCTTTTCGATACAGTTGATTATTAGTGGGCTGATCATCGCTTCGATACGCTCCACCACCCGGGTGGGGCTCCTCTTATTGGGGCTGGCCTACGCCGTTCCAATCCTGTTTTTTGGCTTCCTTCATTTCTACAACCGCTGGATCATAGCCAAGCGCGGCAGGGCGGCACCGGATTCATCCAACTAAAGCCCTTTCTACGTGTAAGGAGACTTTCATTTCAGGAAGAGTGTATGAATAGGTGGGGACGCCATCTGGCGTATCAAGAATATAAGGCAGATTTTCTATTTAACCGGTGTAATCTCGGCTTCGGCCATCATTTTTGATACGATATTGCGGATAAAGTCGTCGCTGATGGTGTAGATGCGCTTGTTTCCCTGCACCAGGGAATCCACCACACCGTTTTCCTTGAGCACCGCCAGATGCTGGCTGATGACCGGCTGGCTCTGCCCCAGGCAGGTCCACAGGTTGGTGACGCAGGGCTCGCCCTGGCGGTGTATCAGACACAACAGCTTGAGCCGCACCGGATGCCCGCACACCTTGAGCTTGCGCGAAAACTCTTCTATAACCCCATCCGGACAGGCAATTTCTGGATTCATGTTCACCAAGATTGCATGAAATTACTATATAGTCAATACTTAGATTGATGCGGGGTATTCTCCTGCCCTTGCCGCCCTCTCTGCCCGCAGTCTAAAATGCGCCCATGACGCGTTTCTATTTTGACTGGGCAGCCTCCGCTATCCCCGACACCCCCCTCCTTCAGCTCGCTTTCCAACAATCCCTGGAAAACTACGCCAACCCTTCCGCAAGACACTTTCAAGGCCGTTCCGCGCGTAGCCTGCTCGAAAGCGCCCGCTCGCGTTGCGCCGCGGTCCTTGGCGTCCCCCCTTCCAGCCTCTATTTCACCTCCGGCGGCACCGAATCCAACCAGCTCGTCCTTCAATCCCCCGTTTTCGCACCCCCGGGCGGCCGCGCGGTCCCTTCAGCTGCGTTTTTCTCGGCAGTTGAACATCCCTCGGTCCTGGACAACGCCCGCTTCCTTGAGGCCGCCGGTTGCGCCGTCCACCTGGTGAATCCTGAACAGGACGGCCGCGTGTCGCCGGAAACCCTTACCCGGAGCCTGGAACGCTTTCAGGACCACGATGGCGGAAAGGGCGGCACCGCAAAACACCACACCACAGGCTGCAGATTACGTCTTGTGGCCATCATGGCGGTAAACAACGAGACCGGGGCAATCCAGGATATCCCCGCCTTGGTGGCCGCTGTCCGGTCCTTCTGCCGCGATCGGGGCCTGCCGCAGGTGCATTTCCATTGCGACGCTGTTCAGGCCATCGGCAAGACCGCGCTGGACCTGGCCGCCTGGGGCGTGGATTCCGCCTCCATCAGCGCCCACAAGCTGGGCGGTCCCCGGGGCATCGGCCTGCTTTACCTGCGCCGCAAACTGGAATCCCGTTCCTCTGGCGGCCACCAGGAAAGCGGCCTCCGCAGCGGCACCGAAAACCTTTTTGGCGCCCTCGGCCTGGCCCTGGCTCTGGAAAGGCATACTTCTTCCGATGCAATGAACCTCGATATGGCCACTGCCCGACTAACCCGCCTTTTGACTGCCCTCCGCACCCTGCCTGCCGATCCCTCAGCATCCGCTCCCTCAGCATCCTCCGCCTGCCTGCCCATCCCCGCCGACCGTACCGAAAACGACCCCCGCTTCTCTCCCTACATCCTCCAACTGCGCTGCCCGGGCATACCCGGCGAAGTGATGGTTCGCGCGCTGGACGACCTTGGCATCGCCGTTTCCACAGGTTCTGCCTGTTCATCCAATTCGCCCCGCCGCGTCGTCCTGGAGGCCATGGGACTCGCCCCAAGCCATGCTTTCGAGGGCTTCCGCATCTCCCCGGGCTGGTCCACGACAGACGCAGACATCGACGCGCTGGTAGACGGAATACAGAAAGTCAGGTCCATATTGATTTCTGCACAAAGCACAAGTGTACTTTAAACTATACTTGTTATTAGCCGGAGGTAGCCATGCCGCAAGTGTCCCTATATATCGATAAGGAAACTCTCAGCAAAATCGAGGGACTGGCGCGTAAGAATAAGACATCACTCTCAAAATGGGTTGGGAACCGGCTCAAGCTTCTTATCAAGGATGACTATCCTGATGATTTTTTTTCCACCTTCGGTTCTATAAGTGATGATTCATTCGTTGACCCCCCGGATTTGCGGTTCGATTCCTGATCACCCATAACATTAATGAGTTCAAAAAAATAGACGGGTTGGCACTGGAGGACTGGGTGAGGGAATAGCCGCCCGCCGCCAGCTCCCTGGACAAATCCAACCTTCACTCCCCAGTTAATGCAAAAGCCCCCGCCCCTGTCCAGCCGGACGGGAACGGGGGCTTTTTTATTGGCCCTGCACGACCTGGCCCCTTGCGGAATTGCTTCCGTGCGGGGCCAGGCTATCAGCGCCAGGTGTGGGTTAGGTACTTGACGGAGGGGTCCTTGGTCAGGTCCTGGGAGGAGCCGTCGTAGCTGCGCACGCTCTTCCAGCCCAGGTATTCCTTCATGATCCACCACCAGCCGGTGGCGAGCACGCCGGAATCACAGTAGGTAATGGTATCGGCGTTTGGATCCAGTTTCAGCAGCGCAGGCATGGTAGCCAGGGCTTCCTTGGATTTGACGTTGCCGTCGGCATCGCAGATCCAGTTGCTGGGGAGCGCATAGGCACCGGCGAAGTGGCCGGCTTGGGCGACAAAGGCCTGCTTCGCGATGCCGAAGTAGCTGTCGTAGGTACGGGCGTCGATGACCTGGCCCTTGGATGAAAGCACGTCATAGCGTAGCGCGAGGTACTCGGGGCGGGCCTTGGCGCTGAATTTGGAGGATTTGGCCTTAACCGCATCGGCGTTTACGGGCTTGTTGGCCTTGACCCAGCCGGCCTGTCCGCCAGAGAGCACTGCCACGTTGTCCAGGCCTGCGTACGCGAAGGTCCACGCCACGCGGGTTGCCCAGCTGAAGCGGGAACCGTCGGTCTCGACCACCACTACGAGGGAGGTCGCGTCGATTCCGGCGTCGGCGATGAGGTCGCCCAGATCGTCGATGGCGGGAAGTTCGTTGTTCAGTCCAGCTGCGGGCACGTACAGGGCGCTGCCCAGCATGCTCACGGCGCCGGGAATGTGGGCGGCCTTGTAGTCCTCCACCTTGCGGACATCCACGACGACGACTTTCGGGTTGGAAAGATTCTTTTCCAGCCAATCCGGGGTGACGATGGCCTCGATGTCCCTGGCGAACAGGGGTGCCGTCAGGGACAGGGCGACAAGGGCGATAATAGCTTTCTTCATTCTCATACTCCTTCTCAAGCTGCTTCTCATGTTCCTTTCAACGGGACTAATGTCCCGAATGAATCAGTTCCAGGTTCTTTTTCGATCCGTCTGCGGGCAATGCCGCTTTTTCCAGGTAATGCAGGTTGTCGCTGTGGCAGGTGCTGCAATCCCGGGTGCGGTCCGTGCGCTTGCTGACGTTGTGGGGAACGGCGTCCCAGTAATTGGGCAGGGCGTCGAAATTTTTCTGCTCTATGCCGGCTTTTTCGAAGGTCTTTCGCACCGTCGGAATCAGCCTGAGGGTGGTCAGCTGTCCCGGCGTCCGGGGGCTGTCTCCCAGTATGAGCGCCGGCGATGAGGTCGCACCTTCGCCCAGGTGGCAGGAAGAGCATTGCCTGTACTCGCCACCGGTGTGGCAGGCCGAACAGGAAACGGTTTCGGCATGGAATTCGTGGGCTTCCTTCGCCTCGTCGCTTTGGTCCTCGGAATCGGTTTCATGACACCCGATGCACGAGGGTTTCGAGACGACTTCCTTCCGGCCCGCATACTCGGTACCGTCGCCGTGCATCTGGGTGGCGCCATGGCAATCGGTACAGGTCATGCCCTTGCGGTAGTGCACGTCGGGGGTTCCGTTGTATTCGCCGGAAAATTCCGGGTACACCCGGCCGCCGTGGCAGAGTGCGCAGGTCTTGGATTCGTCGGATTCCACAAAACGGTGGCCGTCCATCAGGCCCAGGTTCACACCCGAGATGACGGGACTCTTGACGTGGCAATCGCCGCAGGACGCATGGCAGCTCCGGCACGACGCCTCAAAGACGGTAGTGTCAAAGGTATGCTTTTCCTCGGAAGAAAAACGGGGAGAAACGCCGTTCTTCATGCCCGCGTTGGTATAGTGAAGGGATAGTTTGTAGTTTTTGGACTCGGTCTCGTGGCAAGTCGCGCAGACCATGGGATCGTCGGAGGGTCGCTTGACCATTCCGGCATGGGCCTTGGCCTGATCACCAGAGGATGCGTTGCCCTTATGGCAACTTGTGCAACTTTGAGACATGTGGGGATCGGTGGCCAGCAATTCCTTGTTTACCACGTAGCCCATGTAATAATCCGCCCGAACCGGGGGAGGAGCGCCAGCTCAGCCTTCCCCAGATTCGGCGTTGCTTATGACGGGGGGCGGTACCAGGGCCTTCATGGTGCTCACGTCGGTGTGGCAACCCACACAGGAAGAGGCCGCCGCGTACGCGGATGCGCTCCCCAGGACGGAGAGAAGGAGTATCGCCCGTCCGAGCGTCGCTTTTTTCAAAGGGGCACCTCCAGACGAAAACGCGGTGGACCCGGGCAGGGAGCCCGGTTTCATGGGATCCTGCGATCACCTTCACGGAAAAAATCCTGGCGCCAACGGCGATCGGGATTCGGTCCAACCTGAACCTACTATAATGGAGACATTCGAATATGTAAAGGTATATAGATATATTATTATTTATATCATAATTACTATACTCGGAACCAGACCGGATCTACCCTGGGTTGGTTTTGTCCCAAACCCGTCCTGCCTGCGAATCCGGCGTCCTTGACAGCTTTTGGGCCCTGCGACTATTCTGGCCGGACCTTCCGCTGCCTCGCGGAACAGGAGGTGTCCTTGCAGAAGTTCTGGCGTTTTCTCACATCCCTCCGGCTGGCTATCGGTCTTATAGTCGCACTCGTCGCAGGCAGCACCCTGGCTACCCTCATACCCCAGGGCCTGCAGTCGGAAGAATATGTGGCCCGGTATCCCAAACTCGTCGCCACCCTGGTGGTGGAAACCGGACTGGGCCATTACTTTTCGTCACTGCTGTTCCTTTTGCCGGTATTTGCCTTCTTTTTCAACCTGCTGGCCTGTACCGTCAACCGGCTGATACGGGAATTGAAAAAGAAGGGAAAGCGACGACACGGTCCGGATATCCTGCACATTGGCCTCCTGGTGCTCATAGTCGGTTCCCTGGTTAGTTATTCCGAGCGCAAGGAAGGGGCTGTCACCCTGAGGCCAGGGGATTCCGTGGACTTGCCTGGTGGAGAAACACTCTTACTAAAATCATTCACAGATGAAAGATACGAGAACGGTCGTCCCAGCGACTGGACCAGCATCGTGGACTTGACCAAGGAGGGCAAGGTACTGAAAAGTTCCGTCCCCATCCGCGTGAATACTCCCTTACGGGTCGGTCCTGTAACCATTTACCAGTCGACCTACGGATCTGAAGCCGCTCTGGAAATCACCGAGCCTGGCGGAAAAACCACAATCATCGACAAGGGTGCCAGTCTGGTTTCCGGCGACGCGGAGATCTTCTTCATGACAGTCGACACAAAAGGCGCCGAACCCCAGGCCCTGCTTCGCGTTACGGGCGTGCCCGGCACCGAGCTGGCCAGGGCTGGATCGGCCCGGACCGACATCGGTCCTTTCAAGGCTGCCTTTAAAACTACGCCAACAACTGGCCTGCAGGCCGTCACCGACCCGGGCTATCCCGTAGTGCTCGCGGGGCTCATTCTGGTAGCCCTGGGAACCACGCTTACCTTCATCCGCAAACTCAAGGAGTTGCCCGCATGATTTCCACCATCGCCTTCATCCTCCTGCTGGCCGCCGCGGCGATACAGGCGGTCTTCCTTTTCCGGCGTCCTGCGGTCTCGGACCCGGTGTCACCCTGGTTGATTGCGGCTTCCGCCCTCCTTTTGCTGGGCTTTTTCATAGCCCGCAGCCTTGAAATCGGCTTTGCGGCGCTTACCAACACCTTTGAGTCCCTGGTTTTTTACGCTGCGGTCATAGCGGTCATAGAAGTGGCGTACCGGTTCCAGAAAAAGGCACCTTTTTTCCCCTTTGTGGAATTCGGCGCCACCTTTTCCGCGGTGGTTCTGCTGGCCATTGCCTCCTCGCCCCTGCTGCCCAAGGAAGCCCTGCCGCCCATTCCGGCCCTCAAATCGGCCTGGCTGGCCCTGCACGTGTCCTTTGCCTTTATCGGGGAAGCCTTTTTCGTGGTATCCTTTGTTTCCGCCCTGGCTTTGCTTTTTTCCAAGGACGAGAAAAAGCGGCTGGACCTGGACCGGGTTACCTACACCGCCATCGCCATCGGCTACCCCATCTTTACCGCCGGTGCTTTGGTTTTTGGCGCCATCTGGGCGGAACGGGCCTGGGGGCGCTGGTGGAGCTGGGACCCCAAGGAAACCTGGGCCCTGGTTACCTGGCTGGTCTACACAGCGTACCTGCACATTCGCCTGGTGATGAAGAAAAAGGAAGCCCTGCCTTCGATTATCGCGGTCATCGGCTTCCTATGTACCATTTTTACCTTTTTTGGGGTAAATTATCTCCTGCCCGGACTGCATAGTTACGGTTGAAGTTACCAGCCACAAGGAACAACAAAAGTATGAACATCAAAACCAGAGCGGAACGCGGCCTGGAACTTTTCAACGCGGGCTACAACTGCGCCCAAGCCTGTTTCGCGGCTGTTGCCCCCGATCTGGGAATGAGCGAGCTTGAGGCTATCCAGGTAGCGGCCGCTTTCGGCGGAGGCATCGCCCGGACC
>CAXNJE010000113.1:0-10728 GCA_964202565.1 Breznakiellaceae bacterium
TTTACGCCACCAAGACCATAACTACCGGCGAAGGCGGAATGGTCGTTACCCGCAACCCTGACATAGCCAAGCGCATCGCGATAATGCGCTCCCACGGCATTAACCGTGCGGTATGGGACCGCTATACGGCCAAGAAAGCCGCCTGGCGCTACTCCGTGGTAGAAGCGGGTTTCAAATACAACCTGCCCGACATTTTAGCCGCAATTGGCAGGGAACAACTTAAACGTGCGCGGGAACTGCTCCGCATGAGGTGCGAACTCGCCTCCATCTACGACAACGCTTTCGCGGAAAATGCTCGGTTCAAGACACCTCCTACGGGTGAAGGCGACGCGCGCCATCTGTACCCCCTCAGGCTTTCCTGCGCATCGGTGACGGATAACGGCTACAGGGATCGTTTCATACAGGAGCTCCAGGAACGGGGAATAGGCGTATCGGTACATTTCATCCCACTCCATACCATGCCATACTACGCAGACCGGCATGGACTTGTGGACGGGGATCTGGGTGAGGCTCTGGAACGTTTTTCGACGGAAATTTCCCTGCCCCTTTGGCCAGGCATGACAAGTGCCCAAGCCGGGCGTGTCGCAGCTGCCTGCCTGGAAATCGCCAGCAAGCTCGGGACCTACTCCGGAGAGGTAAAATGAGCGCCCCCAGCGGTAAGGAACGCGGCGATACGGGTATCAGGTCCATCAGCGCCTTGCCCCGTACCGAGCGAACCTTCGTCGAGGACCTTTCGATACCGGGCATGTTCCATGCCGTGCTGGTCAGGTCTCCAGTGGCGAAGGGAAAACTGCTGGGTATCGAAACTCCCCGGCTGACCCACGGAGGCATCCTGATCCGGGCTTCGGACATTCCCGGAGAAAACCGGCTTGAGGCTTTTGGAAATTCAGTACCCATCCTCGCATCCGACGAAGTGCACTATATAGGCGAACCATTGGCGATCCTGGTCGGCCCGGACCGTACCACCCTGGAAAAAGCCGCCCTGGCCTGCATTGTCACCATAGAAGAAGAAACCCCTGACCTATCCTTTGAAAAATTTTCTTCAGACCGGGTGGCCGCCAAACGTACTGCTACCATTGGTGACCCCGATTCGGCTTTCAAGGCGGCTGCGCAGGTTATTGAAGGTACCTACCGGACTGGCAGACAGGAACATTGGTACGCTGAACCCCATGGGGCCTTGGCGGGATTCGCGTACGACAAGATGGAAATAGCCGTCGCCACCCAATGGCCCTTCCATGTCCGTCGTACCGTTTCCGGCGTTTTGGACGTCAAGGCAGAAGATATTGTCGTGGAATGCTGCGAGGTTGGTGTGCACCTGGACGGCAAATTATGGTATCCATCCCTGGTCGCCGCCCATGCGGCGCTCGCCGCCCTTATCTGCAGAAAGCCGGTCAAACTCATGCTCACCCGGGAAGAAGACGCCCGCTACTCGCCCAAACGACCGCAAGCGGTATTCCACCATCGCGCCGCGCTGGGCGCAGGTGGCGAGCTGACCGCTCTGGAAGCCCGGGTAGTGATGGATATAGGTGCTGCTGGTCCTTTTGCCGAAGAAACCCTGGACCGCATGTGCCTGGGCAGCCTGGGTACCTACCGTTGCCCCAATATCCGCGTCGAAGGCTTTGCCGTACGCACGAATTCGCTACCTTCCGGGCCGTTCGCGGGTTTTGGTCTGGCAAATGGTTTTTTTGCCATTGAAAACCATGTATCACGCCTCGCAGCCGTTATAGGTCAGGATCCAATTGAATGGCGCAAGGCCAACTCCCTGCGTCAGGGTGACATGCTCGCGTCCGGTCTTACCCTCAAGGAACCCGTACCATCTGACGAACTCATGGATGCAGTGATAGCCATGAGCGACTATCGCCGCAAATGGGCAGCCTACGAACTGCTCAAGCACGGCAGGGAAGGCAAAAAAGACAGCCCCCTACGTGGCATTGGCTTAGCATACTCGTACCAAGGCAACGGATTCCTTTCCAACGGTCCTGCCTCCAACTATGCGGTGGAGTTGAAACTCGACAAGGATGGAATCCTGGAAATACGTACCAGCGCCGTATCCGGCAGCCGCGAAACCACCGCAATGTGGCGCCGAGTAGCAGCTGAGATACTCGCCCTTAAAGATTCGGAAGTACGCCTGGCCGACAACCGCAGCGACCTCGTACCGGATTCCGGTCCATCGAGCCTGTCCCGTAATATCGTCATCATTACGAAATTGATCGAACGCTGCTGCCTGGTCATACGCAAGCAACGTTTTCGCGATCCCCTGCCCATCACAGTGCGCCGGATCTGGAAAGTCCCCAGAAGCCAAGGCTGGAGCGGTCTGCGCATGGAAGGAAATCCGGCTTCGCTTTTCAGTTGGGCAGCGGCCATAGTCGAGGTGGAAATCGATAAAATCCTCTACATCCCCCAGGTCAGGGGTGTTTGGCTATGTGTCGACGGTGGCCGTATCCTTTCTGATAGGAAAGCGCGCTCTTCCCTTGAGAATTCCGTTATGCACGCGCTCGGTTGGGTACGGCAGGAACGCATGGCAAGCGGGAACAGGGATCCCGGGGCATCGATCCTGTCCTACGATATTGCGTCCCCGGGAGAGGCACCTCCAATCGTTGTCGATTTCTCCTGGAACGAATCGACCTCGCCCAAGGGTATCGGAGAACTCCCCTTCGGCTGTGTCCCCCCCGCGTACGCGCAGGCGGTTTCGCAGGCTTCCGGAATCGATATCGATACCTTACCCCTGGATCCACGAACCCTGCGCGATGCCCTGGAGGAGACATGACAGTCGGATTTATCCTGAACGGAGAGGATGTGGTTCTCCAGACCAGCTCTGACAAGCGCTTGCTCGATATTCTGCGGGATCACTTCAAACTGATCGGAGCGAAGGCCGGGTGCAGATTGGGGCGTTGTGGTTCATGCTCGGTCATATTGAACGGCAAGGTTGTGCCTTCCTGCATGGTCAGTGCATTCCGTGTGCGCGGAGGCGAGGTCATCACCATAGAAGGCTTTTCCCAGACCGACGAATACCAGGACATAATCGCCGGCTTCGCCCGTGCCGGCGTGGAGAATTGCGGATACTGCGACACGGGGAAAATATTGGCCTGCGAAGCGCTGCTGGAAAAATTTCCACGCCCCACGAAGGAAGAAATTTTTGCCGCCTACGAAGGGATACTCTGCAGGTGCACCATCCCGCGGATACTCGCGGAGGGTGTGGCGGCAGCAGCCGAAATCCGTCAAAGGAGGCGTTATGGACGGACTCCATAATCAGGTCTTCGCGCCTCTTACGCTTCAGGAACTATTCGATTTCTGGCAACGGTTTCCCGATGCGATACCCTACGCGGGTGGGACCGAGCTGGTATGCGGCCAGGGTGGCAGGACCTTTGTATTGCCGGGAAATATCCTTGCCCTGTTCCGTCTGGAAGAATTACACCGCATTTCGCGTACCGAACGGTATCTGGAAATAGGCGCGGCGGTAACCCTGGACGAATTGCTGGGTTTGGGTAAGATACTTCCGGAAATACTTAAGCTGGCGGTGATGGAAATAGCAACACCACAGATTCGCAATCTCGCCACCATAGGCGGGAATCTGTGTTGCCCGGGACGCCGGATGGATGCATTCGCTGCCATGGTTGTACTCGACGCGAGGTTCGAGCTTAGAACCGCCAGCACCTCCCGCTGGGTAGCGGCTGGCCGTTTCGCGCCAGGTTTGGGTGCGCCGGTTCTGGAAAAACAGGAATTGCTGACCCGGGTACGCATTCCACTCGAAACCTGGCACAACGTAAGCTATTGCAGGATAGGGCAAGCCCGCTGGCCCGACAGTGAAGGTGCGGTTTTCAGTTTTATCGCCCGTGCGGAAAAGGGTATCCTGAGCGAAATCCGTCTGGTGCTGGCAGGGAGGGAACTCATCCGCGACCGGGAGATAGAGAATTCCCTAATAGGCAAAAGCCTGCCCCTGCACCGTCGGGAAGTCGCCGTATTCTACGATCGCTGGAGGACGAGACTTCAGGATGGGACGTATCCTGAAGGCTTGCTCAGGGACCGCTTCCTGAACCTGATCGAGCAAGCCGTCCAGAATTTGGCGGACTGACTACTTTTCCGCAACATTATGCCCTACAGCTACGGCGCTGCGTGGTAGCAGGATCTCGCCTTCGGCAGCCCCCGCATGCAAGGCCTTGGTGGAAACCATCTCTTCCAGCGCCGCAAGGACTTCTTTTGCACGCAAACCCAAATGATGTTCTGCCCAGGCGGCGAATTCCTTCATCATGACCCGCACCCCATGGATGCTCGGTTTCCCGTGCTCCTGGGCAAATTCCGCAAGCCCTTTAAGGGTACGGACATCGCGGTTTTCGGATGCCAGCCGGCTTATCGTGGTATTCGATTTCCGCAAGCGTTCCGAAAGAAGCTTGATCATCTTGAAGGAAAAGTCGGCATTCGTGCGAGCCAGATTATAGAAAAGCACCTCGTCCATGACGAGTAGGGTTCCCGCTTTTTTGACAACCGCCGTCGCGGACCGGGGCAAAGCGTCTATCAAGGCCATCTCGCCAAAAACATCACCCTTTTTAAGGTTTATCAGCGTTTTTGACGTTTCAAGGGAGGTCCGTTTGACAATTTCGACCTCGCCGTCGATGATAACGTACATCTCCTTGCCCGTATCGCCTTCGTTAAAGACGATGCGCCCCTCACCCACCTTGATCACATGTTTTTCGTATACATCCTTGCGTATGGTCATGGACCCATTATAGCATGAAAACCGCCCCTCCCGCACCACCTCCGGGTTTTCCGTGTCCTTTTTCCGAAAGCCGTAACCTTTCCAGGCAAGTCCAACGTTTCCATTCCCTAACCGATAAGGAACTGATTTCCCTGATATTCCGTTCGGTATACCCATAGGAACGTAAATACCGCTCCATCCTCGGCATGCGTATCAGACTATTTCCGTTCATTTCACCCTCCTGATCTCAGTACGGGCGAAATTGGATTCCTGCTTGTATATCCAGATAAATATTTTCAGAAAAACAACAGAATCGCAAGCTGCTCCCTAACTTTTTCCAGAAGGTTCAGGCAGATCCGAGGGCGAAGCGCGGCAGGAATCCGGATTGTATTTGAAAACGAATGGTGATAGACTGTTCACGGATTGAACAACTTGGAAGATGTCGGACAGCGTGTTTCGGCCGCGTCCTAAAGCATCGTTCATGCATGGGGCCCGCAGGTCCCCGGGCCGACAATACGACACCGGTTCGTTACAGGATTTACACCGCCATCAACGGTGAGCCCCACTTTTGCCCGAATCGTCCCCACAATCAACCCTAAATGAACAATATGACAGCTGAAAACCAGGAAGATACCGAATTGGCTATCCTGGAAAATATCTATACATCCTCCAAACGTGCGGACATCGTCCGTCAGCGCGATCTGGCCAAGATTGCCGGCTCCTCGTTGGGCATGACCAACGCCATCCTGAAGCGCCTGGTACAGAAGGGCTTCATCATCGTCCGCAAGGTCAACAGCAGGAATATCCAGTACATTGTGACCCCGGATGGGGTGAACGAGATAGCCAGACGCAGCTACCGGTTCTTTAAAAGGACCATACGCAATGTAGTCTTTTACCGCGACCGCATAGATGAATCGGTTTCGCGCGCAAAGGCCAGGGGCATGCAGGCGGTACTTCTGGTTGGAATGAGCGATCTTGATTTTATTGTGGAACACGCCTGCGACAGGCACGGTCTACCCTTCATGAAAGCCGTTGACGAACGCGTAGCCGCCACGGTTCTCTCCGGTAAGGTTCTGGCGGTGTACGCTGAAAATATCCTTAAGCCAGAATCCTGGTCCAACATCCTGCCCCTGATCAAGAGCTCTGGAATATCGCCGGAAAACGAAGGGCTGTTCCTCTCATCCATCCTTGCCGGATCGGAATTCGCACCATGAATGCAACAGCCAAACGCGTCTTCGACTTCTCCTTTGGTGAATTTACCAGCCTGGTCAAAGTAGGGACGGAACTTCCCGAACTGGACCGACTTCGAGCCGAGACAGCCGGTCCTGCCTGGGAAAAATCCGGCGTCCTCCTTGTGTGCGACAGCAATACCCAAAACTACGCCAATGCGGTGCTCGCCTCATCACAAGCCCCCAGCTTGGTCAGGATCGCCGTCCTGGACTGTGGCGAGGCCGCGAAAGCCTGGCCTGCGGTGGAAAGTATCTTGCTGACTGCAGCAAAAGCAGGATTTGGACGGGATGTCATTTTCATTGGTATAGGCGGAGGCGTCATCTGCGACCTGACGGCTTTCGCCGCGTCGGTTTATATGCGCGGCGTTCGTCTTGTGCTGATTCCCACCACCTTGTTGGCCATGGTTGACGCGGCTGTAGGCGGAAAGACCGGTTTCGACCTTTGGGGCATCAAAAACCTGGTAGGAACTTTCCGCCCGGCGGAACAGGTGCTCATTCCCGTCTCCGTACTTTTCACCCTGCCCCGGCGCGAATACCTGAGTGGTCTGGCAGAACTGATAAAAACCGCCATCATAGGCGACGAAAACCTGCTGGACCGCCTGGAAACCGAACCCGACAGTTTTGCCGTGCCAGCTTCGGCTCAAGATTTGGCCGAGTTGGTGGCATTGTCGGTAGGAGTGAAAGGCGCAATCGTGCAGGCAGATCCCCGCGAAACAGGCACCCAGCGGGCTTTATTGAATCTTGGACATACCTTCGGGCATGCCCTGGAGTCGGTTGCCGGCTTGGGAGTGCTCACCCACGGAGAAGCGGTCGCCTGGGGCATATCACGAGCCTGCGCCCTTGGCGAGGTACTTGGAATCACTCCCATCCAGCGTGCGAAGCGGATCAACTCGATTCTGGCTGCCTATGGCTTTGAAACGGGTGCCCTTCATCCGGTGCTGATCGAAGGCAACCTTAAAGAAGACAAACCTGATCGAAAGGCCATAGCCGGTCTCCTGCTGGATGCCATGGCTTCGGACAAGAAGAAAAAGGGCGGGGAGCTGCGTTTCATCGTCCCCGGTCCCACAGGGGCAATCCTTACCACTGCCAATGTACAAGAAATTCTAGCCTGTCTCAAAATATTCTGATCAAGGAAGTACCCATGCGCGATTTCAGGACCGTTCTCGTCACCGGCGGCGCCGGCTTCATCGGCGCCAACTTCATCCGTTACCTGTTGGGGAATCCGGGTTTTTCCGGACGCATCGTCAACCTCGACGCCCTTACTTACGCGGGCAACCCCGAAAGCCTTGCGGACCTGCAGGCCAGGCACGGACCTGCCGGGCGCTACAATTTCGTCAAGGCCGACATCTGCGACCGTCCAGCCGTAGAAAGCGCCTTTTCCTCGTTCAACCCCGACGCGGTGGTCCACTTCGCCGCGGAAAGCCACGTGGACCGTTCCATCCTGGGACCGGAAGCCTTCATCAAGACCAACGTCATGGGCACCTTTACCCTCCTCGACGTTGCCCGCAACGCCTGGAAAGGCAGGACCGATGTCGTGTTCCACCATGTCTCAACCGACGAGGTGTTCGGTTCTCTCGGCGACACAGGCTTTTTTACGGAGGATACCCCCTACGATCCGCGCTCGCCCTATTCTGCCAGCAAGGCGTCCAGCGATCACCTGGTCATGGCCTACCACCATACCTACGGCCTCCCCGTCACCATGACCAATTGTTCCAACAACTACGGCCCCTACCAATTCCCGGAAAAACTCGTCCCCGTGATGATACTGAACATGCTGGAAGGCAAGCCCCTCCCCGTCTACGGCGACGGCCGCAATATCCGCGACTGGTTGTACGTGGAAGACCACAACTCCGCAGTCTGGACCGTGATGACCACCGGCCGCATAGGCGAGACCTACAACATCGGCGGCGAGAACGAGTGGGAAAACATAAGGCTCCTGAAGGAACTGATCAAGGTGGTCGCCGCGCGCACGGGCAAACCTGCCGCAGACTATGAAAAGCTCATCAACTATGTAAAGGACCGGCCCGGCCACGACCGCCGCTACGCCATCGACTGCTCCAAACTGAAAAAGGAACTGGGCTGGAAACAATCCGTCACCTTCGACCAGGGCTTGGACCGCACCGTCGCCTGGTATCTGGGCAACCCCGAATGGATCGAACACGTCCGCAGCGGCGCTTACCGCGAATGGATTGACAAGAATTACGGCAGCCGATGAGTGTCGGGAAGGAAATATGAATCCATTACCTAGGGATGAGCGTATAAGGCTGATATCAAGCCTTAATTGGGACTATGATGTGGAACCCTCAACGCTACTCGATGTGATTGAAGGCAAGATGCAGAAATCGGGTCCCTTCGATGCTTCCAGAATACTTGTCCGAAGCCTGGAAAGATTAAGCTGGCATAGAGTAGTTGCTCTCTGGGGTATCGACCGCTTGCTGGAAGTCTACGAACCATCCCTTTTAAGGCCAATCAGATCCATCGAATTCAGGAGGCGTTATGAGTTCATTTTCGGATTATTACGAAAAGAAACTATATCCCCTCCAGGATGGAGTCCTGAGGTGCGTAGAAGAATGCAAAACGGACTTTTTTCTCACCGGCGATACCGCGCTCAGTCGGGGATATTACCACCATCGCTATTCAGATGATTTGGCTTTCTTTCTATGCGCCGACGAAAATTTCAGTGGAAGTGTCGATGCAATTCTATCCAGGCTGGCCGAATGGGATTTTCATTGGGACGAGAATAAGGACTTCATCAAGTCCGGTGATTTCCAGACAATGGTTGTTACTGCCGATGCATACCCCGGTATCAGTCTCAAATTAGATTTTGTCAATGAAATGGCATCTGATTTAATACGAGGCGATGACAACAGCCTCGTCCAACCATAAAACATCAAAATCCCACACCAGTTTTCCTGTCCTTTTTTACCTTGCCTGTCCAGGAGTGTTTCATGATGGTCCGACGCTTTGCGGGTTTTTCAGCCTTTCTTGTTTTTCTTACAGCACTTCTTATAAGTCCGTCTCTTTACGCGCAGGACCAGGAAGACTCGTTCACCTATGTCATCGAACGCGTGGAATACCGCGTCACCGGGATTACACGCCAATTTGCCCTGCAGAACGCTACCGGCATTATGGAAGGCACCCGCCTGGCCGGAAAGGCCGCACTGGATGCATACATCAGCGATAAGACCCAAGTTCTCGTGAATCAGCGGGTTTTGGAATCCAGCCGTATCGAAGTGCTCATGGGTCAGCCTGACGAAATCGGAATAGTCAAGGTGGATCTTATCGTAAACGTCGAGGATACCTGGAATATCATCGCCCTCCCCTATGGCAAATTCGACTCCAATACGGGCCTTGAATTGACCATCAAGGCCAGGGATTATAATTTCCTTGGAACCATGCAAGCCCTGCGTTTCGATCTTGGCTACGAAATTGATAGCGAGCCTCTTGAGAAAGGGGATTGGGCAGAGGGTTCCTTAGTAATGGAGATCGATTCAAATACTCCCTTCCACCTGTTCGACCTGGATTGGAACGCCGATTTCGACCACGTTCTCTCCTACAGTTCATCCTATGGGACAGCGTACGAGAACAAGACGGGCGTTTCACTTTCCATCCCCATGGCCAGTACTAAATTGATAGTGGGTGCGTACCAAGGCATCTCAGTGAATGAGGAAAATGGGGAAGAGTTCAAGGATGAATTTGGGGATCGCTACGCGGATTACTGGTACCTGAGCAATTGGCTGGAAGCAAAATGGAACATACCAACAGGTCTCACCGTCTATGGGTTCGGAGAGCTCGATTATATACCGAGTGCGGAAATCCGGAATAATTACCGCCCTGGAGGTGAGATTGGTACTGAACGCGAAGGGCCGGTGATACGTTTCGCCCATGAACTGTCGTTCGGACGCGTGGACTGGATCGGCAATTTCCGAAGGGGTCTTACGGCGTCCATCGAAAACGAATTCGCGTGGAATGTTTTCACCACGGAGTGGAATCGCAATGTGGGAGCCACCATCGCTGGATATCTACCCTTCAATTCCCATTTCGACCTTTCAGCCCGACTCGCTGGGGATGTCTATTTCGATGCACCGAACAACCAAGCCGGTTCGGCTTTAAGGGGCATACTAGACAGATCCGTCGTCGCCGAGCAGTCTCTATTCCTGAACACCGACCTGACCTTCAGCATCCTGCGCTTCATGCCGTCTGAATGGTTCGGACAGAACTGGATGAGGGTCTTCAATTTCGAGCAGCAATGGACGCCATTTTTCGACTGCGGCCTCGTCTCGGATCCTGAAAACGACACATCCTTTAGCTTCGACGACGCGCTCATGTCCGGTGGACTGGAAATCGTCACCTTTCCCTTGTTCATGCGCAGCCTCTACATCCGCATAAGCGTCGGATTCGACCTTATAGCCATGTTTGGCGACGTGGTCATTCCAGAAGGCGAAGGCCGGGAAATCTTTGTGGGACTGGGGCATCATTATTAATATTGAGGTACCCCTGTTGAATAGGTTCCACCTTGGCTGTGTCCTGATTTTTTTTGCGGCTACCCTCGGTGCCCAGACCATTTTCATAGGCCTATCCCCTTCGGAGCAGGCTGAACTCGCAGCGGGCAATGCCATTACCCGGACCGCCAAAAACGCCGATGAACTCGCGATACCACGAACTGCGCCAGGAGCCCAAGTCCTCCTGACTGAAGTACGCTCCCTCAAGCCCAATTATCTTGTTGAAACAATGGCGATACTCAAGGAAGACGGGAAAGACTTGGGCAACGAACTTGCCACAGCCTTGTCACAACCTGAAACGTGG
>CAXNJE010000114.1:0-10679 GCA_964202565.1 Breznakiellaceae bacterium
CGGAACCGGCGCGGGTTCGACCGGCGGCACCAGCCCGGTTCAGAGCTACATCACCGGCGGTCCCTTCAACCCCATGCTGGACGCGACCAAGACGCTGGGCAAGGATTTCAAGGCGGCGTATGATTATCTGAAAGCCAAAAAATAAGCCCCCTAACCGATTTGGCTTCCGGTGTAACGCCTGAAGCCAAACTCACCCAGGATATCGACAGGAGCCTATCCCTATATCTGCATCCGGTTATCAAGAGGAAATCCTCATCCATGAGAATCATGACGACATGTTTCATCCATTTACTTACCGCCTCATTGTTGCTGCATACCGTGGAAGCCGATCCTTTATTTGAAGTGTCAGGGGAAAAAAGCATAGAAACACGGCCGCAGGTTGCTTTGGTGCTTGAGGGTGGCGGTGCGCTCGGCTTGGCCCATATAGGAGTCATCAAGATATTGGAGGAAGTTGGCATTCCTGTTGACATCGTAGTGGGTACGAGCATGGGTTCAATCGTCGGAGGCTTGTACGCAACCGGATACAATGCTGAAAATCTACAGCGGATAGTGGAGGAAATCGATTGGCAGGAATTATTCTCAGAAAATTCATCAGAGAGCAGTGATCCCTTTCGGGCCAAGAATGATAGATCGAAGTATTTTGCCTCCATAGGCATCGATCGATCCGGGTTGAAGGGGATTGGCGGCTTGTTGAGTGGTAAAAAAATACTGACATATATGGACTGCTTGGTATCTGGCATACCATCTCCCGTAGATTTTGACACCCTTCCGAGAAGGTTCCGCGCTGTCGCCGCCGATATCTCGACAGGTGAAGAAGTGGTATTGAAATACGGTTCCATTTCCGATGCCATGCGGGCCAGTATGAGTATCGTGGGGGTCTTCGCACCCTTCAAGATTGAGGATAGGTATTTGATGGATGGCGGGATCATAAAAAACCTTCCTGTTGATGTTGCCCGTTCGATGGGTGCCGATATCATAATTGCGGTCGATCTTCTGGTCGGTGTCGTTACCAACAGGGACGTGGATGTCCTGAATCGCACTCCTGTAGAATATCTTGCTCGTACCATGGACATCATGGTTCGTACCAATGTAGCAAAGCAGCTTCCGGGCGCCGACCATGTGATTACCGTCGATCTGGGCGGTTATACACTGATGGATTTCTCCAAAAGCACCGAGATCGTACAAAAAGGTGAGATGTCGGCTCGCGCCAGCATGGAAGGTTTGACTCAATTGCGCGACAGTCTGGGTGAAAACCCTGGCGTACAGATTTCCCATACATTTGTTCCATTCACCTCCCTGCTGGTTGAAGGTGCGGATAAGAAGGACAGTATCGCTGTAAAAAAGCTCCTGGGGCCGATGATCGAAGAACAATCCAGCCAGGCGGAGCTAAGCTCGCGTTCAATGCGTCTATATTCCGAGTTGTCTTTGAATAACCTTCGCTTGCAACGCACCGGGCATGATGGTTCAACACTTCTCGTACGTATGGAGCCTCGGGAGCGAGAAGGAACTTCGCTCCGGATCGGTATTGATTACGCAGGTACATACACAGAACGAGTGTCAAGTCAGATAGCTGTCACCCCAAGCGTCCAGATTCTGGATTGGCCATTGCCTGGGTCGGAATTCACCATTGATCTTGGGATGTTGAATACGCTGATGTTTGAAAGTTCGTTTAACCAGAGTGTGGCGGATCTCTTTTTTTTAACGGCAGATTTGCGTTTACACCATGATTTTGATACGCTTGCTTATTCGACAGAAAGCTCATCCGCGGTTGATTATATTTTCTACCAGACTACCATGCACATCGGTTCCGGCATTGGCGTCAATCCCTTTCCTGGAGCACAGTTCTACGCAGGGATAGCACGGGACTGGAACCAGAACTCGATAGGGTTGAGCATTCCTGCCGGGCTTCTTGCTGGAAATGTCGCCTTGCTGGAACTTGGTGCATCGATCATAAAAACCGATGCTCCAATTTTCCCCATGGACGGTTTTTCTGCGGGAGTGAGATTATGTAACGGGATCCCAATGTTTGGAGCCGATAGCGAATTCAGTATTCTGGAAACGAAGGGTGAAGCGTATATTTCGATGCGGTCACCGGTTTCATTCGGGCTGCTTTGGCGTGGAGCCATCGACTTCAGTGGGTCCATGGATGGGAAATTCTCCGCACCCATAGTGTATAAACCGAATTTGGCTGACCGTCGTATGTTTCCAGCTTTGCTCACCGTAGACGAACGAATCGGAACCTCTGTAGCAGGATTAGGAATGGAGCTTAAAATACAATCCGCCCGGTTATCCAGCGCATTAGGCTTACCTTGGTTTTTTCTGATACAGGCAGCCTCGGGAAGCGTCATGCGGGATTCGATCATCCTGGAGCAACCAGCCCCGCCATTCTATTGGAGCACCGGCATCGGTACGGGTTTTCGTGTCTCCGATGGCTTTGGATTCAAGCTCCGTGTAGGCGTATCCGGCAATCCAGATACCGATATCGTGCCGTATCTCTCGATCGATGCGGGGGCGATTGGCTCCGGGTACGACCAGGGGTCTTTCCCCCGATAAAGCATCCTCCACCGCAACTTCACTCCGGCGGAGGCCATGCCAAGCGGACGCCTGGCGTACGGAAATTGACGACAAGATCCTGAAAGCCGACCAGCTCATGTTCGTAGCCGAACACCGGCATGCCGATAGTATCAACGGCAAGTAAATCGAATCCATTTATGACTAATTATTAGCCATAAATGGATATGTATCAACTAAATTTTAGCTACATATTGTCAGAAACTCAGCTTGGCCCCTACGTACACGCCGTCCTTGTCGTCGTATTGGCCAAAGTCGCCCTCGTCCCCCAGGAACAGGTAGGCACCGGCGAACAGTTCCAGGGAGTCGGAGGCATCCCAGGTGACTTTAGGCTTGACCAACGCATCGCCATCATCAAGCCCCACATAGGAAAAGATTTCCACGGTGAGGGTCTCGTTCAGGTAGGTTTTGGCCACTACGAAGGTAGCCGTGTTGCGGAAAGCCTCCTCCGTAAGGTCGTCGTCGTAGTCAAGGATGATATCCTGGATGAATTGCAATCCGAAATTGTAGCCGGCCACGGAAAAGTCAGCCCCTGCCAGATACTGGACCGCGTCCTTCTCGGCATAGCCGTCGGCGAAAACCATGGGGTTGCCCTGGAAGCGCCTGGCACCGTACCAGGCGCCTTCGGAACGAAGGACCAACGGTCCCAGGGTACCGGATACTGCGTAGCCCGCAGCCAGTGTCCGGTAGTATTCGGGCTGGACAGTCAGCGAGGTCAGACCGCTTGGGCCGAACGCCTTGGAGACGACGGTGAACGCCGGGGTATCGTTCCAGAACCAGCCACCCATGAGGGACAGGTCGAAGGAGGATCCCATGTACGAGTACTTGGCGAAATATTCGCCGCTTTCCAGTTCCATTTCCGGCAAGAGGGCCGGCTGGATGGTCGGGACTATCGGAAACGCCAGCGAGGGAGCCCAGAGCGAGTCAAGGGCCGGCGAGACAGTGGGGGTGAACCAGGGAAGCCAGACCAGCTCCAGGCTGTGGGCATCCGCGTACAGGTCCAGCCGGGCGCCGGTGACCGCGAGCCTGAGTTCCTCGAAGTCGGGTACGAGGAATTGCGACAGGTCCTTGGGTGAGACGATATCGGTGATGAACACCCCGTCGCCCTTGCCCCAGATGATCTGCTGCTTGCCCATCCTCAGGTCGAAGATTTCGCCGCCCAGGTCGATATAGGCTTCCCGCAGTTCCGGAAGTGCCAGTTCCCCTTCCCGCTCGTACAGCACCGGATTGGCGTAGAAGGCCGCGTCCCCGGCAGAATAGGACAGCCGCAGGTCCAGGGTGTTTTCCGCCAGGAAGTACGCACCGTCCTCCACAAGCGCGCCAACCTTGGAGCGCGCATAGCCATTCAGGGTGGCGCCCTCCTGCCCTTCCTCCTGAGCCCGCGCCTGTACCGCACCTAGCACCAGCAACACCGCGACTGCCAAGATGGCGAAGGACTTCGCCTGCCTCAAGGAAGGAAACTCGTGAACCATCACGCTAGGTGCGGTCCTGTCAGTTGCACTATTTTTCATCATAGCCCCTTCGTCATGGCCCGTTCGGTGAAGTCGCCGTCCACCAGGCCTGAATCGATTTTAACCTCGGAAAATTCCATCCGGGTGGAGGTCTTCTTCTGTTCGTTGCGCATTTCGGTTTTCTTGATAACCCAGACGCCGGAGATGGATTCGATAGAGGAAATGCGCAGGGTTTTGAGCAGACTACCGCGCTTGTCGTAATAGTCGCGCTTGAGCCCTACGGTCTTTTCCTTGGAGATCCAGGTGATGGTCTTGGAGTACAGATCCTTGGGGTCCTTGGGGACGCTTTCCACTACCCAGCACGCCTCGCCATCCACCGACTCGGTGCCGGTCAGGGTATGGACATCCTCGGCTGGTTGCCGGTCGCCCAGGTCGTCATAGGTAAAGTCGGAACCCATGAAGTTGTCGCCCCGCCCTTCGGAGGAGATGCGCTTGACCCGCTTGAGCGCGGGCAGGTAGATCCACTGGTCGTCGCCCTTGCCCTGTTCGGCATAGCTCCAGTTCATGAAGGAGGTACCCCGCACGTCGGCGGGGCTCTGGAAAACCATCAGCTTCTTGTCCATCGAGTCGAAGGAACCCGTAATCTGCTTGATGCCCCGAACCCGTTCCTTACCCTTGGAGTCGACCAGGGTCATGGTGAGCATGCCGCTCATGTCCTTGCCCTGGGGTCTGTCGTAGACGGCCTGCATGATCGTGGCTCCTGAGGGTTCGGCTGCGACGGCTCCGGTAGTGACCGATGCGAATACGATGGCCGCTCCTATCAGAAGGGCGATGTTCCTGGATGGACGTTTCATTTGCTTTTCTCCTTTTGCTCTTTTACGGTGACATACGATTTCCTCAATACGAGGAACATGATCGTGACGGTGGCGATGAAGGCCACCAGCATGTTGAGGGATACGAGAATTCCCACTTGGCGGTTCGGCGGGAACACGGAAAACAACAGTACAAGAAAGCCGGCTATGACTATGGCCGTGTTCAGGAAGACGGCCCGGCCGGTGTGGCTCATCGCGAAGCGGGCGGCGTCGGTCGCGGCGCCTTCGGCTGCGCCGAGTTCCCTAAGACGTTCCCGGTAGCGGTCGATGAAGTGGATCGCGTAGTCCACGCCCATACCCACGGCTATGCTGGAAATGAGTGCGGTGGAAGTGGTCAGGGGCAGGTTGAGCAGGCCCATGAGACCGAAGTTGACCGCGATGGCGATGCCCACCGGGATGGTTCCTATAAGGCCCAGCTTGAAACTGCGGAACATGAAAGCCACGAGAAGGAATACTATCAGCACCGAAAGGCCCAGGCTCGAGATCTGGCCGTTCATGATCAGACCCGAGAACACCAGGCTCTTGTAGCCCGAACCGGCGTAGCGGATGCGGACGCCGTGCTCGGCAAAACGACCTTCAAAGGTATCGAAATAGGCGACTACCCGACCTATGGTTTGCGAATCGTCGGCCTTCATCTGCACCATCAGGTTGGCCCCGCGATATTCGGAGTCCACAACCTTCCACAGATTGTCCGGGTCACCGGACATCTCATACAGCAGCAGGAATTGCGCCACCAGTTCCGGGCTTTCCGGTATGGTATCGAACTCCGCCCGGTCCTCGTGCATTACCCGGTTCATGCGTTTCAGGTAATCGGCAATGGAGACAGCGTCGCCCACCTTTTCTACCGCGAGGGCGCCCTTCTGTACCTCCACGAGCAGGTTCAGAAGTTCCGGATCCTTAAAAGCATCGGCTTCTTCAGAATCCAATATCACATTGAGGGTTGAAGTGCCTCCGAAGCGGGCGTTCATGAAGGCGTCGGTCCGGGCGATGTCGCTGGTCTTTTCAAAATTGTCCAGGAAGCTGGAATTGATCCATACCCTGCTGACCCCGAAGAGCGAAAGGGCGACAACCAATACCGAAATCACGATCACCGGCACCGGGTGTGCAACAATTGAGTCGGCAAACCTTGCCCCAAAGCCTGGCTTGGTTACTGCTTGCGTGCTGGATAAAACCTTAGCCGTAACTATGCTCGTGGCCTTGGCCTTTTTCTTGGGGGCCCCGGTCCCGAACAGCATGATGCCGGCGGGGATGAGCAGCATCGTCAATAAAAGGGCCGCGAGCACGCCAAAGGCGGCAAAAAGCCCGAAGAACTTTACCGGATACACCTGGGAGGTGGTTAGCGAGACAAAACCTGCCATTGTGGTGAGCCCCGCGAAAAACACCGGGTTCCAGATAACGTCGATGACGTTGCGGGCAACTTCTTCCCGCCCAGCGTCGGGGTGGTCACCGACGTAGAAATCGATCTGGTTATACAGGTGGATACCGTAGGCAACCCCCAGGGCTATAAGCATGACCGGGATCATGATCGTTACCGTGTAGACTGGCACTCCCAGCCCCACCATAAGGGCGAAGGTCCAAAGGGTGCTGAACAGTACCACCGACAGGGCAATGGCGGCGCGCTTGATGCTTTTAAGCATGAACATCAGGGCCAGCGCGATAACGAGGATGACCAGCGGACCAAGACGCCCCATGTCGCGGGGGCCGAGTATGGCCATGGTGCCTTCCACTATGGGCCTGCCGGCCACATGCAGGATTTCAGGACCCTCGTAGGAAGCCGTCAACGCCAGCACCCGGTCGTACAGGTCCCGCGAAAAAGTTCCATCCGCCAGATCGACGATGACGAGCATCGTTTTTTCGTCCAAGGAAACCAGCCTGCCACGGACCATCTCGTTGGACCGGACCGCCTGCCTGAGCATTTCGATGGAGTCCGCATCCGCCGGGACGTCGGTGTAGAAGGCTTTGACGTCCAAGCCGTCCTCGGTTCCCAGGATATTCTCGGCCGTGTGCAGGGAGCGGATATCCGCTTCCTCGATCTCGTCGAAGGCGATCAGGTCCTCTTCCAGGCGGCTGATCTTGCCCAGGGTATCCGGGTTATAGACCGACTCGGGGTGTTCCACGGCGATGAGGATCGCATCCCGTATCATGAAGCGCTCGTCGGCCTCATCGCTGAAGACGAAGGCCGGATGGTCCTTTGGCATGTACTCGTCCAGATTCGTCTCCATCCGCATACTCGTTTTCACGACGAGTACCGAAAGCACCGTGAGAAACACCGCCACCGAAACCACCAGTATCGGCTGGCGCAAGGCCGCTTTGAAAAACTGTTTCATGTATCCTCCAAAGTTAGTTATCTATAACTAACATAACAACCAAAACAAGAACGATTCAGGTTCGAGACGGTGACTCCTACCATATTCCCTGCATCATTTTCTACTTTCCGATGAGCAGGAGCGCGGAGCGCACGTAGGCTTCCGTACGCTCCGGGAGGCTGAAGGCATGGTTGCCCAGTTGCCAGGTGGACACGAGCAGCCGGAACCCACCCACCAACATGAAAGCGCCATTCTCCTCGTCCAAATCGTCTCGAAAGATACCCATCTTTTTCCCTTTCACAATCTCAGCCCGGATGGTCGCCAAAGTATCCTGCATGATGGTCCCCACCCGGGACAGAAGTCCAGGATCGTTCCTGAACACATCCTCAGAGAAAAGGACCGTCGTCATAGCCGGACGCCGCGTGAATAGGGTCGCATGGCTTACAAAAAATGATACCAGGGTTTCTGCGGGGTCCAGCCCGACGGACCGGGCTTCCCCGAGCGAGGCGGACCTGGATGCGACAACCTCATCCACAACAGCGGCAAGTATGTCCGACTTCGAGGCGAAGTGCCGATAAATAGCCGGCTCGCTGACACCTACTGCCTCTGCCAGGCGTTTCATGGTGAGCTCCTGGATACCCTTTCCGGATATCAGGGACAGAGCCGCATCGACTATTTCCTTCTGCCTATCCGTATTGCCCATCAAGCCTTCCTGCCTTCAAGTTAGTTATCGATTACTAACTTACGATAGTATCAGCAGGAAGTCAATAGTGAAATGCCACGTGCCGGGTGACTTGTTTGGCCGGGCGTTGCGGGCAGATCCGAAGGGTATGGGTGCCCGCAGTGGGGGCAGGGGCGTACCGTGTACGCCCCGAGGGGGAGACATCCCCCATTTTTATTCTATCCCTGAAAGTATATTGTTCTAAGGTAGAGACTTAAAGAGTAGGAGTAAAACTGGCAACGATCGATTGAAAGCCGGTGACTGTCGGATACGTTGTCGACCCCACCGCACCGCCCGATAAATTAATCTCGACACTAAAAGTCTTTCCAGCGCCGTTGTGGTCCGTGATTTCACCACGAAGCAGGTAGGTGTCTTTCAACATTTTTGTTCCGGCCTTATTTGTGCCGTCCCAAGTGACTGTAAGGGAACCCGTATGACTGGATCGTGTAGCGGCAGTAAACCCATCCACGGTCGAACTGCCTTGGCTGTCTTTCCAGGAATAAAGGTACCCTATGCGTCTTTCCGCCCATACTCCGAGGGTTTTCACGAAAGCGCCTGTATCGTCCTCTACCCAAAGGACGACGATATTATCTGGGGCGAACTCCCCAGACAACGATTCCGTAGCTACCACCAAGCTAATTGTTCCGGCAATGGCATCTGCGTCCGTTGGGGCGAAGTTGGTCGAATGGGTGGTTGGTACAGTGGAACCTGCAGCGGGGTCTGAAATCTGGACGCACGAGATGGACAGGCCGAGGATAGCCGCACAAAGTGCAAGAACTGAGAACGTATGCGATTGTTTCATGTATTCAAAGATATCCCCCGGCCGGGTCGAAAGCAATGATATTTCCTGACAAATAAAGAAATATTTATCCAGAAACACTGATTTATTATTGATTCGGGATTACCCTTAACATGGAGCGTGTATGAAAATCAAATTTTTACTTTTCTTTTTGCTATCGTCGTCTATCGCGGTTCTATTTGCCCAGGACCAGCCCGACGCGCTTACTGCGGCGACGGAATCGGAAGAAGCCTATGCCGAGGAGTCTGGTGAGGAGGCGGTTGAGGATGCCGACACAGGCGATTCGGGTGAATCCTACGCAGATCAGACCGACGCGGTTTCCGGGGCTTCTGAGGATGCAATGGGTGTCGCGGGGGAAGTGGGAGCGGTTCCAGGTGGCGCTTCGACGGCGAGATCTTCGACTGGACGGCCCAGCCTCTCATTCCACTTCTTCGGGGATTTCGACGTGGACGCGCAAGCAGCGGGGGACCTTTCCGGCGATCCTAGTTTCACCTTCACCCAGAACCACCAGGCCCTGCTCATACAGGCGGCGGGTGACCCAGACCTGAGTATCCTCGCAGATATACTGCACCCCGATGACCTTTTCCAGATAGGCCTTGCATTGGGTCCCTTCCGGTTGACGGCGGGCAGGATACTCATTCCCTTTGGCGAATATTATTTCCACCACATGTACGGCGGACGCCAGGACGACGAGGGGCTTTTCCTGCCCAAGCTCTGGTCGGATTATGGCTTTTCCCTTGCAATGCCCCTGGGTGAAAAAATAGGCGTCGAGTTGTATACGGTGAACGGTTTCGCCCCCTCTGGCCTCACGGTAGCCTCCCCCCGCCTGTATTCAGTAGGCAAGGTGGACAACGATCTGGCGAAGGCAGTGGGAACCCGCATAACCCTGAAGCCCATACCGAACGGACGCGTCAACCTCTCGCTCTATCAGGATTTCTGGGCCGATGATATCGAGAGTACGGTGAGCCTCGCAGGTCTGGACGGCGAGTTCAGGCTGGGTCCGCTGGGGCTGAGGGCTGGCGGCGTGTTCGGCATGGTAAGAGGCCCCAGCCTCTCCGAATTCTTCAGGTGGTCCGACTACGGCGAGGTAAAATTCGACCTTACCAATACCTGGGCACTGCGTTTGCGCGGAGGAGCCATGGATCCCGACACGCGGGTTTCCAACGCCGAGGATCAGAACAACGCCAACTTTTCTGTTATCTGGCGGCGGGGGTACGTCGAGTACGTGCTTACCTACTTCCGCAACTGGAGCGGCGGCCTGTTCTCCGCAGATCCCGCAACAGCAGACAAGCACCAGGTACTGCTGAAACTGCTGGTGGTGTTGTAAAGGTGGTGTTGTAAATAAGAAGGATACCTGGACAAACCTGCCGCTGACACAATTACCTGCGGCAGGACTTACGCTTCGGCTTCTTCCAGCCTGGCCTTTTTTGCCCTTCGTTTTTCCTGACCCTTGGCCAGGATGATGGAAAGCTCGAACAGGAGCATCAGTGGTACACCCAACAGTATCTGCGAAACGACATCCGGTGGTGTAAGGATGGCTGCCGCAATGAATATCAACAGGATGCTGATACCCCGCACTTTCGCCAAGCCGGTTCCCGTCACTATGCCAAGCCCCGCCAATAGCGACACGACAATGGGCAGCTCGAAAGCCGCGCCGAAAGACAGCACCATGGAACCAACAAAACCGACGTACTCAGAGAATGAGAACATGGCCCTCACGTATTCATTCTGGTATTGCAGGAAGAATCTGAGGCTGAACGGGACGATGACGAAAAACGAGAAGGCCGCGCCGACTACAAAAAACAGGGCACCGAAAAAAAGCCCCAGAACGAGGGAGAACCTCTCCCGCTTCGATAGTCCTGGACGGACAAAGAGCCACAACTGGAAGAGTATCACCGGAGACGCGATCACCAGCCCGCCTATCAAGGCGATTTTCACGTAGGACGTGAAAAGTTCGGG
>CAXNJE010000115.1:0-10628 GCA_964202565.1 Breznakiellaceae bacterium
TGGAGCCTGGTTCAAGGGTAGGTACCGAAGCTGCCGGAGGCGATTTTCGCGGAACCCTGACCACCGTGAATGATCTGGGCGCGCAGATTTCCGCCCTGATCAAGGAATTCCAGGAAAACCACCTGAAATTGCTGGCCGTCTCGCTGGAGACGATAAACACCCTGGGCGCGACCCTGAACGAACGGTCAGCTGCCGAAATGGACCGGGTTTCCCGCATACTTGAATCCTCCGCCCTGATTACCGAACGCTTCGAGGCACTTACCCGCGAACGGGAAGGGGACATCAACGCCTCGGTGGGGGATGTGCGCGCCGCACTGGCGGATATCCGGGCCATCACGGAGGAAGTCCGCAGCGGCAAGGGGAATGTAGGCCGTGCCTTCTACGACGACGCCCTGTACGAAAAGCTCCTGGCCGTGGTGGACGAGAGCGAAACCGCCGCACAGAACCTTACAAAAATACTTGCCAGCGTCGAGGATCTGAGCGCCAATGCCGACCAGACCATATCGAGCGTTGACGCGTTGGCGAAAAACACGAACGACACAGTTACGACCGTGAATACCCTGGCGAAAAATGCCGACCGCATCGTACTTGATGCGGGTGACTGGGTGGCCAAAGCCAGTGGCTTGGAAGTCCAGGTTGCAGGTGGCGCCTCGTACGGGCTGTTGTCGGGTTCCGGTGGCGGAACGACGTCGCTGTTCATCGAACCCAGGAGCAAGGACCGCTGGTACCGCATCGGTGTTTCCGGGGCGGCCGGGTCCGGGCTCTTTGACGCGGAGCTCGCCCGGAAGCTTGGTCCGCTCACTTTGCGCGGCGGACTTCTGGAAAGCAGCGCCGGTATCGGTCTGGATTACAGGCCCCTGCCCGTCCTGGAACTGAGTACCGAAGCCTTCGATTTCCGCCAGGATGCGACACCGAATGTGCGCGCCTACCTCACCCTGTACCCTTTCTTCGACCCCAAGGGCGAGTACCCCTGGAACTGGCTGTACCTGCGTGGCGGCGTAAGCGCCGCTTTCGACAATGGCCGTCGCGACTTTTTCCTGGGTGGAGGGCTCCGCTTCGCGGACGAGGAAGTCCGGGGTCTGGTTGGCCTGATCCCGTTGGTGGGTAACTAATCCGGGTTAGTCTCTTGACGGTTCTGGTGGCAAGGAACTTCGTTTCCTTTCCCTTTCGATAATCTCCTGCAATCTTGCCATATAGTAGCGGTAATTTTCCAGGGGCACGCCGTTGGGGATGCGGTGGTCCAGACCGAGCACGCAGCCCCCGGTTCTCACCATGTAGGGCACCCGGTACTCCAGCTCGGCGTCTATGTCGGCCTTGGTCTTCAGGAGGGCGTACTTGTCGATGCCGCCTTCGAAGGCCAGCTTGTTGCCGTAGCGCTTGCGCAGAGCCACCATGTCCATGAACGCGGCGGGTTCGCAGGGGTGGAACATGTTGACCCCCGCACCGACGAAGGAATCCAGGATGGCGTTGCAGTCGCCGTCGCTGTCCACGTTGAAAAGACGGGCGCCGTTTTTCTTTGCCGCCTCGATACAACGCCTGTAGTAGGGTACCATGAACTCGTCCACCTGTTTGGGCCCCCACAGCGGACCGCTCTTGCCCGCCATGTCCTCGTGGATGTTGAGCTGGTCGAAGGAAATATGTTTCGCACATTCTTCGAGTACGCGAACGGCGGTATCACCTATGGTCTCGAGAATATCGTGGATAAGGTCCGGTTCCAGGTAGACGCCCATCAGGGCGCCCTCATCGCCAAGGAGTACCCGAATCTCGTCGAAGCCGCCCGGGATGGATGCGACGATGACGTAGCCCTCGGCCCTGGCCCGCTCGACCCGTCCCTTCATTCCCGGGGGCAGGCGCCCCTCGCTGTATTCATAGAACTGCCTGAACTTCTCCCAATCCTGCCGGTTCTTGACGGGGAAGTCCATCGGGTGTCCCAGGGTCGAACTGGATCTGATGGTCTTGTGGAGTACACCCATGAAATTTCGGTACACCAGGACCTCGTCGTCCTCGGAGAGGATTTCAGAAAGGTCCGGGCCGTAATAACCGGTAAAAATTCCGCAGTCGAAAAAAAGCATTTCGTTATAGTGGAAAGCCGAAAGATCGCACTCCGCTTCGGAGCCTCCCTGGGACCGCCACTCTTCCTTCAGGCCGATAAAGGGTCCCAGATGTTCCCGATACAGGGTCCTGTCATTTTTCCGGAAGGTCATGTGGTCCAGGTATTCTTCCCTTCGGACGGTCATGCTGCGTTTGGACGAGAGCTTCAGGTGGTCGGCGAGTATGCGGGCAGTCACATCGTCGTTCTGGTTGGGGCGTTTTATCTCCGCGGTATCCATGTTGCCTCCTGGTTAAACGGTTCCCAAATCAGATTGCCGGTGTGCCGCTCAGACCCGCGTACATCTGCTTCCTTTTTCCTGCCAGCTCGCGATACATGGGGAAGTTGTCCGGATTTGGCTGGAATTCCTCACGGGAGGCACCTTCTGTGGCGGCCTCGAAGGCCTTTCCGAAGGAGGCATACAGGCCCACTTTGACGGCGCAGGATATCCAGGCGCCCAGTGCGGTGGCTTCCGCGTCGTCGGGGCGCTCGATCGTGCGGCCGTAACAGTCGGCCTGTATCTGGTTGTAGAGGGCAGAGGCGGTCATGCCGCCTGAAACTTCGATGGATTTAGCCTTTCCCGCCAGCGCTTCCAGGGCTTCGATGTTTTCGGCCATTTCCAGGGCTATGCCTTCCAGTATGGACCTCGCCATGTCGCCGCGGGTGATGCCCGGGTTCAGGTTGAGGAAGGCGCCCTTGGCAGCGGGGTTCCAGGTGGGCGAGCCCCTGCCGCGGAAGTGGGGCAACAGGATGACGCCGTTGGCACCAGGCGGGGAGGCTGAAGCTTCCGAATCTATGAGGGCGTACTTGCTGGCGCCCTCGGCCAGCGGTTCGCGGTAGAATTCCTTGCGGAACCACTGGTAGACGGAACCCGAGGTGAGTACCCCAGCCTCCAGTATGAAGGTGCCGGGTACCGCCGCCACGTTGCAGGCTATGCCCATGCCCGGGTCGGCAGCGGGTTGAAGTGAACCGGTGATCAGGTACGAGCCGGTGCCCGTGTTGGCGATCATGCGCCCCGGACCGAGCAATCCCAGGCCCAGAGCCGCGCATTGCTGGTCTCCGCCGGCGGAGATGACGGGGATTCCGACGGCCAGGCCGGTGGCGGCGGCCTGCGCGGCGTTCAGGTAGCCCGCAATATCGCCGGGATTCACCAAATCGCAGAGCAGCTTCCTTTCAATACCGAACAGGGAAATGAGTTCGTCGTCCCAGTCGAGGGTGTGCAGGTTGAACAGGTTGGTACGGCTGGCCAGGGAGCGGTCGGTTACGAAGCTGCCGGTAAGCTCGTGGAGGACAAAGTCCTGGATGCCCATCATCTTGTGGGTGGCCTTGTAGGCCGGGTTCTCATTTTCCTTGAGCCAGGTCATTTTGACGGCGGAGAAGACCGGGGAGATCCTGAGGCCCGTCCTGCCGTATACCAAACCGTGGGAAGCTGCCATCCGCGAACAGAGTCCTTCGGTGCGTGTGTCCTGCCACATGATGGCTGGATACAGGGCCTTTCCTTGGGCATCGACGGGGATTACAGAAGAGCGTTGTGCGGTCAAGGCAAGGGCGGTCACTTTCGTTCCCAGCCGCCCGGCGTGGGCGGCACAATCCTTCAGTACCTCGGGCACGAGGGTGCGCCAGGTATCCGAATTTTGCTGCACCCGTCCACCATCCAGGAAGTCCGGGGGATTGTCCCGGCGCGAAACAGCCAACACCCGTCCCCGTTCATTGAAGAGAACGGCGCGCAGGCTGCTCGTCCCGATATCTACGGTAATGATCCCCTTTCCCTGCATGGTGCCCCTCCGGCCAGTCATTATAATGGTGCAATTATACAACCACTCTGGAAATCAGGCAATCAAAAGTATTCTGAGTTCATTTAAAAAAGATCAAAAAGATCGTATTGTTAAAATAAATCTTGCAAAATCAATGTTTCGGGTGTATAAAAAGAAAATAAGAACCATACCTAGTGCTGACGAGATAGAATTATGATTGATATGAGCGTTCGTGGAGGTTCCGATGACGGGAGAGGAAAGGATCGACGCGGCCTTCGCCCACCGGGAAAGCGATGGCGTGCCTTTTGATTTTTGCGGGCACCTGATCTCCGGTATCCACAAGAACGCGTATGTGCGCCTGCGCAAGGGTTTGGGACTGCCCCAAACCGAACCGAACGTATTTCATAAACGACAGCAGACGGTCCTGCCCGATGAAGACATCCTCGAATTTTTGGGTGTGGATACCCGCGCCATCGTGTCATCGTCCCACCGCCATGTATGCTGGGAAGACGCGGGTGACGAATACTACCGGGATGAACTGGACGTGGAATGGCGCAAACGCAAGGATGGCGGGCTGTACTTTGAACTCGCCAAATCTCCCTTCGCGGGGGACGACGGTATGGAAAAGGCCAAGAAAGCCCGCTTTCCCGATTGGTCCGAACCGTACAGGACCGAAGGCCTGCCCGAACGCTGCGCGGTGGCCAAGGCTGGCGGGTATTCACAGGTACTGGATTTGCCGGTGGGACTGGAAGTCCAGGACGGCTGTTTCTTTACCCGGGGCTACATGGACTTCTACATGGACGCCGCCGCAGACGAGGAATCCGCCGCCTACCTATTGGACAAACAGCTGGAAATGCAGCTTGCCTGGTGGACTTCGGCGCTTCCCCGGCTTCCCGGCATCAAGGTCATCCGTATCGGCGATGATCTGGGAGACCAGCGCACCACGCTCATGTCGCCGGAGCTGTACCGCAGCCTGGTGAAGCCCCGGCACGCCAGGCTCTTTGCCGCCATAAAGGCCATCGCCCCTCAGGTCCATATCCTGTTCCACTGCGACGGCGCCATCCGCGATCTATTGCCGGACCTGATCGAGGTGGGAATCGACGGGTTGAACCCGGTCCAGTACACCCTTCCGGGTATGGAGGCGGCGGGCTTGAAAAAGGATTTTGGCGCGGACCTGACTTTCTGGGGCGGAACGCTGGATACCCAGGAAGACCTTCCCAACGGCAAGCCAGGGTCGATCCGGGATAAAGTCAAGCGCAATATGGATATATTGTCACCCGGCGGTGGTTTTGTATGCTGCCAGACCCATATCATGCAGAGCGATGTACCCCTTGAGAACCTGCTGGCCTATTTTGAGGCTGTCAGGGACTTCCGCTAAGAGGTGGAGGATTTATCAATGGCATCCAGCTCCATCGTAAGAAATAGGCGCGACCGCATACTGGGCATACTTGAACGGCGACGGGGTGTAAGCGTCGACGAACTCAGCGAGGAGCTGTCCGTCTCCCTGGTTACGGTCCGCCGGGATCTGGACTTTCTGGACCGTGAGGGGGTCCTCATCAGGAAGCATGGAGGTGCCCAGCCGGCGACAAATCTGGCAGCAACCCCGTTAATGATTCCATTCCAGAACCCGGTCGAGGCAGAAACCAAGCCGCTGACCGACGTGTTGCCTGAAACAAAACTGGAAGAAAAAGACAACGTCAATATGGAGGAAAAAGCCAGGATCGCCGAAAGGGCAGCCCGAATGTTGCGGGACGGGGATATCATCTTTACCAATTCGGGCTCCACCATCCTGTCCTTCATCGCCGCGATCGGGTCCACACGCGTCAAGGTAATCACCAACAACGCAGCAGCCATCACCCTCAAGCGCGATCCCGGCATGGAGTTGATAATTCTGGGAGGCGCATACCGCGAGCAGTCCCGTTCCTTTGTAGGCGAATTCGCCCTGAACACCATAAAGGACATCTATTCCCGGTACACCTTCCTTGGCGTGAACGGCCTGAGCCTGGAGCGCGGTCTGATGACCAGCGTCTACCAGGAATGCAGCATCAACCAGGCCATGATAGCCAATACCCACGAGAAGGTGGTGGTCCTGGCAGATCATTCCAAAATGGGGAAGGTCTCCAACTTCGTATCTTCCCCGCTATCTTCCGTCGACATGGTTATCACCGACGACCAGTGTCCGGATCAGTTGAGAATGGCTCTGGAACGACTGGGTATTGAGGTTCTTATTGTGTAGCTGGATGAATGATAAAGTGCATTTATTGAATCTATTTTTCTTTTCAATGATTGATACGAGTGTTATTCGGGTAAATTGTCATTATTTTTAAAAATATTTCTTGCCAGATTTTCAAAGTGGGTGTAAAGTGATTTTATAAAGATCATATTGATCGTATTGAGATTTTTAATTGTTCTTATTCGATTGATTGATGGCTGTGATCGATGCAAGGGTTCAATTCCGGTGGATTGTGAGAATTTCGAGGGCGTTGCCCGTCCGGAATTCCTGAATTTCCACACGGATAGGTAGATTTCAAGGAGGCTCTCCATGAGGAAAGCAAGTATCATCGCCCTGGTTCTCGGCGTCTCGCTGGCATTGTCGGCTGGAGCTCAATCCTACAAGATCGCGTATATCCCGACCAGCATTGGCCAACCGGCCACCAACGCCTGGCTCGAAGGCATGATGCGGGTTTTCCGGAATTTCCCCGGCGTAAAGGTCCAGTCCTTCGATCCGCAACTTCGGGCGGATTTGCAGGTTTCCTTCATGGACGATGTCATCAACCAGAAGTACGACGCGATTCTGTTGCAACCCCAGGATGCCGCAGCCTTATCGGCAGCTGTCAAGCAAGCCGAGGCGAAAGGCATAATAGTAATCTCGATCAACACCGCCCCTATTCAAGCCCACACGGCCAGCGTGCAGATGGCTGATATCGCAGCCGGTTATGCGGTCGGAAAAGAAATGGGCAAGCAATTGGGCAGCAAGGGCAACGTAGTCATCATCCAATCCCCCCCTGGAGCCATTTTGGGCGTCAACCGCGAAAAAGGATTCCGCCAGGCCATTGCGGAACTCTATCCCAACATCAAGGTCGTCGGTGCCCAGAGCGCCGAAGGCTGGAAGAAGGAAATCGCCATCACCATCATGAACAGCTTCCTGCAGGCGAACAGCCAGCTTGACGGCGTGTTTGCGGTGAACGACAACATGGCGGAAGGCGCGATGATCGCAGCCGAGGCTGCCGGCCGGCTTTCCAAGATCAAGGTCTGGGGCGCCAACGGCCAGAAGAGTACCCTCGCTTTGATCGAGCAGGGCAAGATTGCCGGTACCGCCTACAATAATTCCTTCGATCAGGGAAGCCTCATCGCGAACATGGTCCTGGACCGCCTGAACAAGAAACTTGGCCCGGCCAAGACCCCGACGACCACCATCACCCAGATTCCTCCCTTCATGGCGACCAAGGAAACCGTCGCCCAGATCAAGCTTGAGGATCGCTGGTAGTCAGTTCCTCGTTTCCGGTGGAGGAGTCCGCTCCCCCACCGGCTTTTTGCTTTTTTTGATGATGCGCGCAGGCCTGTTTGCCTGTGCAAAGCAAAAATACCGTATATGCATCCAGATCCGGAGGTTATTCCATGTCCAGTCATGCCCTGCGCAGGATTATTCTGGTTGGTTTGATGATTGTCATCGCCCTCATCCTGACGGCCATAAATCCCGTGTTCCTGACGGTCGGCAACCTGAACAAGATGTTCCAGGAAGCGGCGCAAATAGGAATCGTGGCCATCGGATTTACATTGGTCATGATAACCGCCGGAATCGATATGTCCATCGGAGGCATCATCGCCCTTACTGCGATGGTGGCCGTCAACTTCATTTCCTTTACGAAGATACCGGTCATCCTTTTCGTACCGGTCACGCTCCTCGTGGGAGCCCTCGCCGGTTTCTTCAACGGCCTTTTCATCACCCGCTTCAAACTTCCCGCCTTCATCGTGACCCTGGCCACCAAAGGCATATTGGCGGGGCTCGCCCTTGTCATAGCGGTCAAGGATGCGCAGGGCTTCGTCCAGAACGTCTATATCCAGGACGCGGTGTACCTTTGGTTCGGTGGCGAAACCTTCGGGGGCGTTTTCCGCACCACCGTAGCCTTCCTTCTTTTGGGCGCAGGCACCCAATACTTCCTTAAGAATACAAAGACAGGCACCAATATATACGCCTCCGGGGCAAATCCGGTGGCGGCCAACCTTACCGGCATCAACGTCGACAGGACCACCCTGGGTGTGTACGTGTTCGCCGGAATGTGTGCTTCCGTCGCTGCCATTTTCATTTCGTCCCGCATGATGACGGCCATGCCGGAACTGGGGCTGGGTACCGAGATGGACGTAATCGCATCCGTCGTCATCGGCGGCACGTCCTTCTCGGGCGGGTCCGGTGACATCTGGGGAACCATGCTCGGCTCCATTTTCCTGGCGCTCATCAAGAACGGCATCCTCAAGCTGGGCATGTCGCCCTGGATTCAGCCCATCGTGATCGGCGGCATCATCGTCGTTACCGTCATCATCGACGTGTGGCAGAAGAAGATAGCGGAAAGACTTGCGACCAGGGCAAAACTCCGCAGGCTGGATGCGGCAGCATGCGAGGACGCCGCGTAAGCGGGGGGGAGTATTCAAATGGCAGATATAACGACAAAAGACGAATCCCTGCTGGAATGCAGGAAAATAACCAAGTCCTATAACGGGCCGATCGTACTGGACCAAGTGGATTTTTCCGTGCGGCGGGGGGAAGTACACGCCCTCGTGGGCGAGAACGGTGCGGGCAAGTCCACGCTCATAAAGGTAGTAACCGGCGTGGCAAGCCGTAATTCGGGGACCATGACCTTCAACGGCAAGGAACTGCCTTTCGACCTTTCCCGGAAACAGGCCCAAGCCCTGGGTATCGCCTGCATCTACCAGGAACTCAGCCTGATCCCCGGCATGACGGTGGCCCAGAATATTTTCCTGGGCAAGGAGCCGCTGAGAAAGGGGCTCAAGCTCATAGACAAGAAAAAGATGAATTCCATGGCGAGGGAACTGATTGAAAAGTACCAATTCCCCCTCAGCCCCACCGATCTGATAGACGATATCAGCATCGCCCAGCGGCAGTTGGTGGAGATCCTGAAAGCCCTCTCCGACAAAGCGTATATGATGATCATGGACGAGCCAACCAGCTCGCTCACCAAGACGGAAGTGGAAATGCTCTTCCGCATCATCCACACCCTGAAAGAGGAAGGCATCAGCGTCGTATACATCTCCCACCGGATGGAGGAAGTCTACGCGCTCTCGGACAGGGTAACGGTGCTGCGCGACGGCAAGCTGGTGTCGGTTTTGGACAAGGAGCAGATCAGCCCGGCAGAAATCATACGCCTCATGATAGGCCACAAACTGGAAGAGAACGCGGTCCAGCACAAGCTGGGCAAGGTGGAAGGCAAGGTCGTGTTGTCGGTACAGAACCTTACCTCCATCGGCAAGTTCCAGAATATATGCTTCGAACTGCACGAGGGCGAGATACTGGGCATAGGCGGCCTGGTGGGTTCGGGCCGTACCGAACTGGTCCGCGCCCTGTACGGCATAGACCCCGTGAACGAGGGCACCATTACCTACCTGGATAAGCCTTTCGTACCCTCGGTGCCCAACGCCATCAAGTCCGGCATCGGGTTTATCCCCGAAGAGCGCCGTCTGCAGGGCATACTGGCCACCCAGTCCATAATCAAGAATATCGGCATCACCAACCTGGACAAGTTGGCGCCCCGGGCCATCGTCAATAACCGGGTGGAGAGGGAATACGCCGACAAGGGTATCAAGTTGCTGAATGTGCGGCCTCCCGTTCCGGAACACCTCGTAGGTAATCTGTCAGGTGGAAACCAGCAGAAGGTCGTTCTGGCAAAGTGGCTGGTGCGGGACCTGAAGCTCATTTTCATAGACGAGCCGACCGTCGGCATCGACATCGGCGCCAAGGAAGAAATTTACGACCACATCCGCAAGCTGGCCAGAGAGGGCGTCTCGGTCATCCTGGTATCTTCGGACCTGCCGGAACTTACCCGGCTTTCGCAACGGGTGATCGTGCTCCGTAAGGGCAGGATCTTTACCGAGTTCAGCGACTGCGTGCTCACCAGCGAGAAGATACTCCGTGCGGCTTCCGGCATCCTGGAAGAAAAGACCGAAGAACGAGTGGGGGCCTGAGCGATGAAAACCAAGAACCTTCCGCCTGAATTGAAACTGGGTGCGGTCATCGTCCTGTTGATGGTCGTGCTGACCATCGTGTCCCCGCGCTTCCTTTCCGTCTCCAACCTGACGAACGTCATCTGGTCGGTCTGCCTGATCGGCATCCTGGGCGCGGGCTCGATCTACCCGCGCATCACCGGCGGTATCGACCTGTCCCTGGGTTCCATGGCGGCCCTCACCGGCATCATCGCCGACCTGTTCATGAACAAGTACGGCATGAACTGGCTGGTCGCCATCGCCCTGACGGTGATAATCGGCGGACTCATCGGCCTGTTCAACGGCTTTGTCGTGGCCAAGATAAAGGTACCAGCCTTTGTCGTGACCATGGCAGCAAAAACCTACCTGTACGGTGTGGCATTGGTGGTTTCCTCCGGCGCCATGCTCGCCATCCTCAAGCCGCAACCTTTCATCGCCATCGGCACGGGACGCCTGCTCGGCCTGCCCAACCCCATCTACATCATGATCGTGCTCGTGCTGGCCAGCCAGTTCCTGCTGAAACGTACCTCTTTCGGGCGCCGGGTCATGGCGGTTGGCGCCAACGAGAC
>CAXNJE010000116.1:0-10589 GCA_964202565.1 Breznakiellaceae bacterium
GTAGCTTTTGCCAACCCGAACGGTGATGCCGTCGATGATCGCCATGGTGAGCGGTATCTGCAGGATGAATTCCGAACCTTTGCCCGCTTCGGTGCGTACGTCGACTCGTCCACGGATCTTGTCCAGGTTACGCTTGACCACATCCATGCCAACGCCACGGCCGGACACATCCGTTACCTGCGCGGCGGTGGAAAAACCGGGTTCGAAGATCAGGGCCCACACTTCCTTGTCGCTCACCAGGGCAGGATCGCCCTTGATCAGGCCTTTTTCCACGGCCTTGGCCACAATGCGATCCCGGTTCAGGCCCGCACCGTCGTCCTTCACGCTTATCCAGATTTCCGAGCCCTCGTAGCGGGCGCTCAGCTGCAAGGCACCGGACTCGCTCTTGCCCTGGGACTTGCGTTTCTCGGGGCTCTCCAGACCATGGTCCAAGGCGTTGCGCAGGATGTGCACGAGGGGGTCGGAAACCTGTTCGATGACATTCTTGTCCATCTCGGTTTCCTCACCGGAAATGCGGAAATCCACGGGCTTGTCGAATTTGCGGGAAAGGTCCCGTACCAGGCGCGACATCTTGTGGAAGAGTCCCTCCAGGGGGATCATCCGGATCATCATCGCGGTTTCCTGGATTTCCCGGCTGATCTTGGCCAGGGCTCCGAAGGACTTGCTGAAGTTGTCCAGCTTTAGCCCCGCAAGGTCCGAGCTGTTTACAACCATGGCTTCAGCGGTGATGAGTTCCCCCACCAGATCAAAAAGCTTGTCCAGCTTTATGGTGTCCACCCGGATTTCGCGCCTCTGGATGTCCTCGGCCGGGGGTTTCTCTCCCGCCATTTTCCGCTGTACGGCCAGAGCCTTGTCCACGTCGCTGGATTTGACGATGCCCGATTCAACCAGCAGCTGGCCAACCGGCTTTTCCTGGACTTCCAATGCCCTGCGAACCTCGGACTCGGGGGCGGCGCCCATGTCCACCAAAATCTCGCCCAGGGGCTTGTAGCCCATATCGGCTGTGGGGCTGGAAGTAAATTCGGCATCATCTACGGAAACGGGTAAAATCACGGGAACCTGCGCAGGCTGAATGGTCTCGCTCTGGGCAGGAGGGTATAAAGCAGTTCCTGCGGGTACAGGCGGCGGGGCCTCGTTTTCATCAAGGTAAAGGACCGACCCCAGGAGGGCACGGATACCGTCAACCCGGGCAAGGACGCCGTTCACAAAGGCCTCGTTCATGGCCAGGCTGCCTTTTCGGGCACCGTCCAGGACAGACTCCAGCTCCATGCAGCGGGATTCAAGGCCTTCGTAACCAAAGAAACCAGCATTTCCCTTGACTGTATGGGCAGCGCGGAACATGGAATGGACGGTATCGTTCTTGTCCAGGCTCTCTTCCAGCCCCATCACATCCCGTTCAATGTGTTCGATAAGGTCGGCGGATTCGACAACAAAGCGCTCGGCCATGTCCTTGGTAACGAGCTCGTTCAGGTAAATGATATTAGTAGGGGGTGGGGCTTCCGCCGGATTTTCAGCAGGGTTTTTGGATTCTTTTGGCGCAAGATCCCCGGTACTGGACGACCCGATATCCCGCCTTAGGGAGGCTACCAACTCATGTATATGGTTTTTCTGCGTTTCCACCTGTTCGGTGCAGTCCTCATCGCTGAAGTCCCGTTCCACCACCCGGATCATCTCGCGCAGGAGATCCACAGTCTGGTACACCACGTCCAGCGCATCCGGAGTACAGGGTGCCCCTTCCTTGATGAATACTTCCAGAAGGGCTTCGGCTTCGTGGGTGAGTCCCTTGATTCGGTCGAATTCCAGAAAACCCGCCGAGCCTTTAACCGAGTGGAAAAGACGGAATACCGCATTCAGGAGTTCAGTGTCATCACAGCTGCCAAGTTTCCCGATTTTTGCTTCCGCATCGTCCAGCCGCTCGTATCCTTCCGCGATGAAAGACATTATGATCTCGCGGGTATCGTCGTCCACTGTGCGTTTCATACTGTAATAGATGATAGGCTACGCGCTGACACAACGCAAGGATAATTTGTAACAGAATGGACATCCTTATGATTTTTTGGTTGATAGGTGTGGGCCGCGTCAGTTTGGTTTGAAACTGACACAGGCTTGGGCACCGTTGTCGTTTCTGGTTTCGAATTTTCCATCGATTTGCTCCGTCAAAAGCTTAATGAGTTTAAAACCACAGAATTCGTCGGTTTCTTCCCGTTCGAGTATACCAATACCGGAATCATGCACGAAGAGCAGGATGTTTCCCTCCACATCCACATCCGCTCCTATCCTCACCGTCCTCTTGGCAGTCCAATTCTCTGGGAAGGCGTGCAACAGGGAATTCGTGACCAGTTCTCCCACGATCAGGCTGCAAGTTACAGCCCTATCGAGGGAGAGCCGCAGTTCCCCTGGCTCCACGATAATCTCCGTCCCGTGCGATTGGATGGAATAGGTATCGGCCAAATCCGAAACCTGGCTCTGAAGGGCAGAAAAAAGGTCTACCGAGGAAAACCCGTCCGAATGGTACAGGGCATCATGGACCGAGGCCATGGCGAGTACCCGGTCCTGGGTCCTCAAATATGCCGCGTCCACCTCGGGAGGAGCCCCCGAAACCGCCAGCCGGGAGCGTTCCAGATTCATTATGCTGACGATGACCTGCAGGTTGTTCTTTACCCGGTGGTGGACCTCGCGCAGCAAGGCATCCTTATCATCCAGCAGGCGGGCCAGGGTTTCGGCGGAACGGGCCAAGTCCGTAACATCCCGGCCCACCCCAATGGCGCCGGTTATTGTGGTTCCTGAATACACCGGAGACAATACCGTCTGGTACGACCTGGTTCCGTTTTCCCCTTCCATGGTCCATTCATAACTGGCGCGCTGGCCTTTCAGGGCGAGCGCCAAGGCGGCCTCCTGGGGTGCCGCGACCTCGGCGCCCAGAATTTCCCTGTTGGTCTTGCCCAGATAGGAATCCGGTCCGTTCCCAAAACGCCCAAACCAGCGTCCGTAGACCCCCGTATACCGTCCTTCAGGGTCGATGGTGAACACTATATCGTCCATTGAACCTACAACAGCCTTGAAACGAGCCTCACTCTCAGCCAGCAAGACTTCGGCCCGTACTCGTTCCAGTCGCGAAAAGACGCTGCTTAATAGCAGGGCAAGCTGCCGCTCATCGGCGGAATCGTAGGGAGGAGTCTTGTTCGCAACCCCAACTACCGCAATGATGCGTTCACCATGGAAAATGGGAACCGTCAGGAAACGTCGAAGCTCCACGTGTCCTTGGGGGCATCCTTTCCTGTACTTGGTTTCGGCGGGGTAATCGTTGACGAGTATGGTGCATCGTTGCCGGACAGCCTCACCCCACAGTCCTGTTTTGTCCAACTCGTACTCGGTCTGGGGATCTACCACAGAGCATTGGGTCATGACATCCTGGGACCAACTGTTCAGGGTGAAACGGCGGGAATCCTCGTTGTACCTATATATATAGCCAAAAACGCTTCCTGTAAGCATCACCGCTTCCCGCAGTGCGAATTCAAGAAGCTCCGCCTCGTCCAGCGAATCGTTCTCCAGGATGCGGACCAGGCTTTGCAGACGGGCCTCATCAGCCCGCAGGGATGTTTCCGAGCGTTCGGAATCTGGTTTGGGTCGAAGGGCATCTCGGCCAGCGGCAGAAAGCGACACCAACGTCTCCTGTCCAGAGAGCAAGGATAAAAGAGAGAATAAGCCAAAAATCTCCAGTCTGCAAGATGCTGGAATACAGAACATGAAAAAATCGCTAAAGGAACTTTGGGGAGGTCTTTGCCCGATTTTTGTACTTGCAAGGTAAAGGGTGCACGATTACACTGGGTTAACATGCAGACCGGAACCCGAAAAAAATCCGAACATCTCGTATATGTGGGTTCGACAGCCGTAGCGCTCGTATTCATCGTTACTTCGCTGGTTGCGCTTCGCTATCCTGACCTTGCAACAAAATTGCCTGTGCTGAACCTGATTTTCGTTGTTTACTTCCTGTTGGTGAACCGGGTCGTGCACGGATTGGTGCATAAAAACGAAAGGAACCTGATCGAGATTCTGAGAAAACAGGAAAATGAACTGAAAGAAGCCTTGGACCAGGCCCAGACAGCGGTCCGGGCCCGCCAATCCATAATCTCGAACATGAGCCACGAGTTCCGGACGCCCCTGAACAGCGTGATCGGCTTTGCGGAACTGCTCCAGGAAGGCGAGAAAGATCCCGAAAAGGCGGAAATGGCGGCCTGCGTAAGTAAAAGCGGTTGGGACCTGTTGGGAATGGTGAACAAGCTGGTGAAAATGGCCGAACTATCGGCCGCGAATGCGCGTTCGGATGAAGAGGTTTTTACCCTCGCGGATCTAATTTCCAGACTCGATACCAGCTACAGGAACAAAGCGCTCGAACGGAAACTGGGCTTCAACTGCATTCACGAAGGCGACCAATTGGTACACGGGGACCTGGAGTCCCTTGCCGGGGTATTGGAAATCTTTGTTGAGAACGCTATAAAATATAGTGAAAGTGGAGATATTTGTATCAGCGCCCGCGAACTGGCCGTAGCAGACGGAAAAAGGGTCGTGGTTGAATGCAAGGTGAGCGATCATGGAAAGGGAATAGACGCTGCTACGATGGCGCGTATTTCAGAACCCTTCATGCAGGGAGAGGATCCCCTGACAAAACGCTTTTCCGGTTGCGGTACGGGCTTGTACACCGCCAGAATGCTTGCTGATAAGTTACGGGCGGATCTCAAGATAGAGAGCACACCCGGCGAAGGAACCAGCGCCTTTCTCGTGGTACCGTTGGAAACCGAAAGTACAAGGGGAGAAACATGACGAAGAAAGTCCTGAAAATGCTTATTGCCGAAGACGAATTCCTGAGCAGGAAGCTTGTTGGACATTATCTGGAAAAATATGGCAAATCGGATATAGCGGTGAACGGTCAGGAGGCTATGCTGGCCATCCAGACATCCTACAGCGAAGGCAGTCCCTACGACGTGGTCTTTCTGGACATCATGATGCCCGAAAAGGATGGCCTTACGGTGTTGAAGGAATTGAGGGAATTCGAGGCAGGGCTGAAGATCAACCCTTCCGACGGAATCAAGGTAATCATGACCACCGCCTTGGGCGACGCAAAGAGTGTGATGCAAGCCTTCCGCAGCCAGTGTGAAGCCTATATCACCAAGCCCTACACGGAAGACGCCTTTACCGTGCAACTCAAGAAATTGGGTCTGATAGCATAGCGCACCGGTCACCGCAATCCGATGGGCATAACGCACCGCCGGACAATAGTGCCTGACGGTGTATGAAGAACGTTTTAAGCCGTAGTTACGCGGCAATACCTTTTTTTGCCGGCCCGCAACACGAGCTCGCCATCGCCGTCCAGCCGGTCCGCGCGGACTATGGCCCCGACGTCCACCAAAGCTTCCAGTCCACCCCCGGCACCGTCCCCGGCACCGGAAGCAGCCAAGCCGGAAACAAAAGCCCCACCCTGCTGGACAAGCCTGCGGGCGTCGCTCTTGGTAGCGGCCAAGCCGGCATCAAAGAATAAATCCACCACATTGTAGCCCGCGTCGAAAGCAGCCCGGGACAGCCCGGCTCCCGGCATGGCGGTCTTGTCGCCCATGCCCGCTCCGCCGAAAGCGGCTTTGGCTCCAGAGAGGGCCTTGTCGGCCTCTTCCTTTCCATGGATGAGGGCGGTTATCTCCCAGGCCAGGCGTTCCTTGCCCTCGTTCGGATTCTTGCCGCTTGCGCACAGCGCCCTGCATTCATCGGCGGGGAGGAAGGTGAACATCAGGAGGAAGCGGAGCAGGTCCGCGTCCTGGATGTTGCGCCAGTACTGGAAGAAGTCGTAGGGGCTGGTGATGGCCGGATCAAGGAACAGGGCACCCTTCTCGGTCTTGCCCATCTTCTTGCCGTCCGCGGTGGTCACCAAGGGGAAGGTAAGGCCGAATACTTCCACGCCCTCGATGCGGCGGATGAGTTCCAGACCCGCGACGATGTTGCCCCATTGGTCGTCCCCGCCAATCTGCAGGCGGCAACCATGGCGCCGGTACAGTTCCAGGAAGTCGTAGCTCTGCAGGAGCTGATAGTTGAACTCGACAAAGCTCAGGCCGGTTTCCAGGCGCATCTTGTAGGCCTCGAAACTGAGCATGCGGTTGACGGAAAAATGGCTGCCGATGTCGCGCAGGAAATCGATGTAGTTGAGGTTGGCCAGCCAGTTCTTGTTGTTGTCGGTATAGGCGGTCTGGTTGTCGAAACCGATAAAACGGTCCAGCTGGGCGGATATGGACGCCGCGTTGGCATCCAGCTGGTCGTAACTGAGCATCTTGCGCATTTCGGTCTTGCCGGAAGGGTCGCCGATGCGCGCGGTTCCGCCGCCGATGAGCGCTATGCCCTTATGCCCTGCCGAACGCAGGTGCCGGTACGCAAAAAAGGGAACCATGTGCCCGATATGCAGGCTGGCGCCGGTAGGATCCACTCCCACGTAGAAAGTGACCGGTCCCTCCGCCATCAGCTTGGAAAGACCGTCCGCATCGGTGCACTGTTGCAGAAAACCGCGTTCCTTGAGTGTTTCGAGAGCAGGGTGCATGGCTTACGTCCTGTGAATGGTGTTCTGGTGCCGCCCATGGTCTTGCCTTGGACGAGAGCGAGAATACCATACCGTTCAGGCCGCTTCAAGCTCCGAACGTTTTTCGGAAAATGTCGCAATAGTAGGCCACATTGTCCCATTCGGCGTCGGGTGGTATGCGGTGGTCCGGGCAGGGGATGAAGCCACCAAGATCCACCAGCGCTTTCAGGCGTTCGATCTCCGCGTCGATGGCCTTGCGGTCCTTGGCGAAGGCGTACTTTTCCATGCCGCCCACTCCACGGAGCTCCCTGCCGTACTTTTCCCGCCAGGGCGCCAGGGACGCCTTCCAGGTGCCCACCTCGATGGGGAACATGACGTTTACGCCGTTTTTCACCCAGGTGGGCAGCAGGGCATCGATCATGCCGTCGCAGTCGAGGGAACTCAGGTGTATCCCGTCCTTCGCGAGCCTGTCCGAAATCTTCCGGTACCAGGGGCCTACCAATTCGTCAAAGGTTGAGGGCGAGATGAGGGGACCGTTCTTGAAGCAGATATCTTCCCAATAATGGGCAAAATCGAAGCGGAGTCCCTTGGAGGCAGCGGCTTTCAGGGTTGCATCCACTTGTTGAAGCGCCAGCGAACCGATGCGGTCTATGATTTCGCCGTACAGGTCGGGGTCGTCCACTTGCAGGTAGGCGCAGTTTTCCATGCCCAGCATGTCGCGGATGGTACCGTACAGGCTTCCGCACCAGATACCGATGGGCTTGTCGCCGGGGCTGCCCGTCGCGGGACCGCCGGCTTTCTGCAGTGCGGCAAGGGCGTCGATGCTCTTCAGGTCCACCCGTTCAGGGGACCACCTCAGCCTGGGTTCGACCAAGGCATCCCAGGATGCCCGGTCCTGAAGGGTATGCCCCACTTCACTGGGAATGGAGACGGTACCCGGCTTTTCAATGACTATGGCGCCGTTCACATCGCGGACCTTGATGCGGCCATCGGGGAAGGTTTCCAGGATTTCACGGGCAAAGCCCGGAAACAGGTTTGCCGCGCTGACCACGGATGCGCCCCACCCAAAATCGAAACCCAAGAGTCGCGCGACCTCGTCTTCCTTGTCATTCTGGTAGTTGTAGCCTTCCGCAAGAGTCTGGGGTACGTGCCCCTCATCGGCCCACTTCGCCACCGTTTCCGGCCAGAACCCGAAATGAACCACAGGAACCCTGTCGTAGCTCCCGTAGCTGAGTATGGCCAAAGCGTTTTCCCTGTTTGTCATTCCAAGTCTCCTTATCGGACATGATAGATCCGGAAAGCAAGGTGGTGAATGGTGTAAAATACGAAAATAATGGAATATTCACAGATTATCCGCTACCATGCACATCATGGATTATGCGATAGAAAGCAGCATTTTTTCACCGCTTATCAACATTGCGCACTTTATACGGCGCGAGGAAGGGCTAACCCTAAGCCAACGCATTATCGAGGACTTTGAGTTTGTATATATCTCCGAAGGTGAAGGCGAATACGTTCTGAACGAAAGGTCCATACACTTTTCTGCCGGGGGGCTGATATTCACCCCACCCTTCCTGCGCCACGCCTACCGTCCTTGGGGCAGCACCGCCATGGCCCACTACGCCGTGCACTTTGACCCCGCTCCCGGTTATTCAAGGCGTTACAGGGAGCTGGCAGCCGTGCCAGCCATTCGGACAGGGCCGGAAACAAGCGCAACGGTTGACGCGACATCGCCTGCCGTACGCTATGTGGACGCGGCCAATGGAGCGGTGGTCATCATCCCGCCGTACATTCCAAACCTGCCAAAAGCGGTGGAGGGGATTTTCCGCGACATCCTGGCCCACCACGAGGAGACCAGGCTGGAGTCCCTCGCCTCGGCCTCACTCCGGCTTTCGTGCAGTGTCCACGAATTGCTCGCCCTTATCGTGGAAACCTGTGCCGGCCCGTCGCCACGGGCCAGGAACAGGGTCGCGGCGGCGGCGGCGCTCATGGATAGCCGCTATGCAGAGAACCTGACGCTTCCGCAAATCGCGGCAGCGGCCAACTATGCGCCCAACTATTTTTCAGGCGAATTCGCCCGCGCCTACGGCCTCACCCCAATGGAATACCTGCGGGAACGACGGCTTCGCCGTGCCAGGGAATTGTTGCGCACCGGTTCCCTCAGCATCAAGGAAATTGCCTGCCTGGTGGGGATTGGGGATCAGTACTATTTCTCCAAGGTTTTCTCTGCCCGTAACGGCCTTTCGCCCAGCAAATACCGGCAACTCTCGAACCCGGACGGCAGGAAGGAACGGAACGGCAAGGCCAGCGATATCGGCTTGACTGCCGGTCCCAGTACTGGAATCAGGGCTGCCTGTACGTCCGGGGACTGATCCCGTGAAGCGAGAGGAAGGCCCGGTCCAGCGTTCGCAGACTTGAAAATCCGGCCTCCTCAGCGATGTCCCGTATACTGAGGTCCGAGGAACGCAGCAAGCGTTCCGCCTCGGCAACGCGCCGGGCTGTGAGCCAATCGACCAAGCCCACCCCGGTCATGCGCTTGAACAGGCGTGAAAAATAATAACGGGACAGACCGGCCACCCGGGCGGCTGCATCGAGGCTCACGGGGGAGGCGTAATTTTCCTCCAGGTACACGAGTAATCGCAAGATACGGGCCTCGGTTCCAGGTAGGGCGGATTCAGGGCTTTCTGCGGGTTTCTGCTCCGCGTCCGTGCAAAAAAGTCCCCGCAGGATGGCAACCGTACCGGCCAGTATCAGGGCTTTTTGAGGCAGCTCCGTCTCCGCTGCCTCGATACCTGTCAGGGCAACCCGCGCTAAAGGGCTGGGGGGGTCCGTTTCGGAACCACGACACGAAAGCGCTGACCGTATGGCGGGAATGACATTTTCCGACAAACCTGCAGGAATGCTGGCCAGGGAAGGAAAGATGAAGAGCGCGATCTCGCTGCCCTTGCCCTCGTAGGCATGGATGGAGCGGGGAGCAATCAGGGCACCGTCACCAGCTTTCAGGCGGAGGCGTTCGCCATCAAGAAAGAAGCCCGCCGACCCGCGCAACACCACGAAGGCTTCCACGTCCTCGTGCCAATGGGCGGGGAAGACCAGATCATGGGCGCGCCCGGCAAAGACGGGTTGGGTGGGGTCATGCTCGCGTTCTTCCCTAAATGCCATGGTCCATAGTCCCATACAGAGCAATATCTGTCCACTATTGGCAAGCCATGACGACACCAAAAAAAGCTGACAAGGTATAGTCGATCAGGTTGAGCTTCGATCAATCTGGAGGAAACATGAAAAAGGCCTTGTTGGTACAGGGTGGCTGGGATGGCCACGACCCGGTGGGCGTTTCGGTTCTGTTTAAGGAAATACTGGAATCCGAGGGATTCTCTGTCGAAATGCACGATTCCCTCGCTCCCTTTGCCGATCCAGAGCTGCTTTCCGGTTTGGACCTCATCGTTCCGATCTGGACGATGGGAAAGATCGAGGAACAATCCTGCCGGAACGTACTGGCCGCGGTTGAGGGCGGGGCGGGCATCGCCGGGTGCCACGGTGGCATGTGTGACGCCTTCCGGGAGAACACCGAATGGCAATTCATGACCGGAGGCCAATGGGTTGCCCACCCGGGCAACGACGGCGTCGAATACAAAGTTCGAATCAAGCGGGGCTCCTCTCCCATCACGGAAGGTATCGGGGACTTCAGTGTCAGGACAGAACAGTACTACCTGCACGTGGACCCGGCGGTGGATGTGCTGGCGACAACGCGCTTCCCCGTCGCGGACGGACCCCATGCGGCCAACGGCGACGTGGACATGCCGGTGGTCTGGACCAAGCGCTGGGGACGGGGAAGGGTTTTTTATAACTCGCTGGGGCATCAGGCGGCGGTGTTCGGAAAGGCTGAGGCCAGGGAACTCATGCGTCGCGGTTTCCTGTGGGCGGCGCGCATATGAAAGAACGTTTGGGTATTGGAATAATCGGCTGCGGAAACATTTCGGATATCTACCTGACCAACCTGGCAACAAGGTTCGGAAAACTCAGGCTTTTGGCC
>CAXNJE010000117.1:0-10481 GCA_964202565.1 Breznakiellaceae bacterium
GAACGAGGCCCGGGAGCTGTTTCTTTCCGGCGATACTGCGCTTTTCAGGGCCCCCCATTTTACAACCCGTGTCTTGGCCGAAGCTGTTCCTTCCATACCGGACGGAAACAGCCCGGCGAAGGTCAAGACGACCCTGGACCTTGAACTGCAGACCTACGCGGAAGAGCTCTTGGATATCGGGCTGGAGCCATTGCGGGAGCGTCGCGTCAGTACCGGCGCGGTGCTGGCCATCGACAACGCCAGCGGGGAAGTGCTGGTCTACGTGGGATCGGCAGATTGGAACGACGGGGAGGCGGGCGGGCAGATCGACGGCATCCGCGTGGAGAACCAACCCGGTTCCTGCCTCAAACCCTTTCTCTACGCACTGGCCTTCGACAAGGGCTTCCTGCCCAGCGACATCCTGCCCGACCTTCCCACCGTCTTTGGCGGCAGGGAAGCGTATATCCCCTCCAATTTCAACCGCCGCTTCAACGGACCGGTGCGCATGCGGGTCGCCCTGGCCTCCTCGCTCAACATACCCGCAGTATACCTGCTTGAACGTATCGGGGTGCGCGCCTTCGAGGATTATCTCGTTTCGCTGGGCTTCGCTTCGGTGGCAAAAACCAGGGGTACCCACGGGACCGGCCTCGCGCTGGGCAACGCCGAGGTAAGCCTGGAAGAACTGGTGCGGGCATTTTCGGCTTTCCCCCGTGGCGGCTCTGTCCCCGTCCTGCGCTTCCTGGAAACCGCCCCCCAGGTAACTTCAATCCAGAATGATTCAGCCCAGACAGCCCGCATGTCGGACTGGGCAGCCTGGACCGTGGCCGACATACTTTCGGACAAGGCCAGCCGTTTCGTCGGTTTTGGCGGGGCACCGTCCATGAAGACGCCCTTTCCGGCGATGTTCAAGACCGGTACGGCTAACCAGTTTCAGCATATCTGGGCCTTGGGCGCCACCTCGCACTTTAGCGTGGGCGTCTGGATGGGCAATTTTTCCGGGGAGACCATCGTGGGCAAGACGGGCAGTTCCACACCTGCCGCCCTGGCGGCGAAACTGCTGGAAGCCTTGGAAGAAAGCCGTGGAGCCGCTGGAGGGGGACAGAGCCCGGCGGGCGAGGCTCCTTCAAATACGGTTCTTGTCGAGCTCTGTTCCCTGTCGGGGATGGCGGCGACCGCCTCCTGTACCGGTACGGTCCTGGAACGCCTGCCCCGGGATCGGGTTCCCTCCGCCTGTGATTGGCACCAGGGTACGCGCCTGGCGTATCCTCCGGAATACCGGTCCTGGCTGCTCGGCAGGCGAAGAGCAGGCAGTTCACCGGCACTTTCACGCCAAGCCACCATCACACGTCCCGCCACCGGAGCCCTTTTCTGGCTGGATCCATCCTTCCCTGCGGAAGCCCAGGCCTTGCGCCTTGAGACCAAAGGCTTTGGAAGCGGAGCTTCGGTCTATCTGGACGATGCTTTCCTGGGCGTACTGGACGAGGCCGGAACGTTGCTGCTCCCTTTGACCCGGGGTAAGCGGAGGCTCCTTGTCGAAGACGACAGGGGCGTTTCCGCCAGGACCGATTTTGAGGTGAGGTAAGGCGAGGTAAGGCGAGGTCCGATGTTGTGTGGTGCCAAGGTGCCGCAACATGGCATTTTTAGGGTGCGGCCCCGCTGGGGTGATTCCTTCAGCCCTGTCCGGCGTGCTAGAATAGGCCAAGCGAGGAATCCACCATGAGCATGTTTGTATCCATAGAAGACAAGGAAGGCGAAAGCCTCGCGCCGGTTATCGACGTCAATCGCATCCAGAGGCATTTCAAGGTAGCGGAAAACAGCATTTGCCTGCGCTTTATCAGGGACGAGGAAGATTCGTCCTTCAACCGTTTCCAGCTTCCCATTTTGGTGAAGGAGATGGATGCACTGGATGCCCAGGAACTCAAGGCCGACGAGCGTGAGGAGTTGGTAAGGATCCTCCGGCTCTGCCGACGCTTTCAGGATAAGGACGGCGTACACGCGCGCTTCTACGCAGAACGCGGAGGGGAATAAGGAAAAAGTGGTTCAACTACTTTATTCTTTTAAGGGCAACGATGACTGAACCTGTGCCGGCGCCAAGTTAGTGTCCGGTTCTGGTTCGGGTTCCGGTAACCGGAAAGTGTATCCGTCGGCTACTATGCGGTCATAGAAGGCGATGAAATTTTCCGCATTCAAAGGCTTTGCGATCAGGTACCCCTGAAAAGTGCGGCAATCCATTTCCCACAGCAGTTTCAGATCCTCTTTTTTCTCAACACCCTCGGCTACCAGGGAGAGGCCGAGACCCTTCGCGATTGAGACAAGCGACCGCACGATGATCCGGTCCTGATGATTCACGCTCAGGTTTTCCACGAAAAGCCTGTCGATCTTGATCTCGTCCAGTGGAAAGCGGTGCAGGTGGCTGAGGGAAGAAAAGCCGGTGCCGAAATCGTCCACTGAAAGGCGCACCCCGATATCCTTGAACTTTTTCAGCATTACCGCCGCGACCGAAGGATCCTCGAAAAGACAGGTCTCGGTGATTTCGATGGTTATCGTATCGGGGTCGAGTTTCGCGGCGGACAGCGCCGATTGAAGAATGTCGGCCGCTTCGTTGGACCGGAACTGATGGGCAGATAAATTTATGGAAAGGGAAATATCCTTTCTTCCCGCCTTGCCCCAGGCAGCCATCTTCCGCACGCATTGGTAGATCAGCCATTTGCCCAAGGGGATGATGAGCCCCGTTTCTTCCGCCAACGGGATGAAGGTCGAAGGCATGATGAAGCCTTTTTCCGGATGGTTCCAGCGAATAAGGGCCTCGGCCTCTATGCGTTCCACCTGAAGGGTCTTGCCATCGAATCCCGAAACCAGGAGTTTGGGCTGGTAGTACAGGTGGAACTGCTCCCCCAATTTCTCGATCACAGGGGTTTCAATGGCACGGATGATCGAATTCTGCAACTCTACCTTTTCTACCGCTTTCTGCAGAAGATCGGTCTTGAAGAGCACATAAGGTTTTCCGCTTTCATCAGCGGTACCTGCTGCAATATCCGCGTGATGAAGAAGGGATGATCGGTCTTCCCCATGCTCGGGCCAGTACGCGATGCCCGTCGTCGTCTTTATGACGATATTGAAGCCGGAAAAAATATGTGGTTCATTCAACGAGGCATAAATTCTACCGAAAAACCTGGTCAGATCCGCACCCTTGAGTGCTGGTAGTATAAGGACAAATTCATTTTCGTGGGTATGGAACACCCTGTCTTCCGGCCGTAACTGATCCTTGATGCGGCAGGCGATCTGGTAAAGGATCCATTCACTGATGCCGGATTTTACACTTTTTCGTACAGTCCTATAGCTGTCGCCCAATTGAATGATGAGTACGCTGAAACCCCTATTGTCCCCGCTTTTCCGGTAGGATTCGATGGTCTCGTCCAGGTCTATCTCAAGCTGGAAATGAGTGGGCAGGCCTGTCTGGGCCTGAAGCGAAATTTTCCGCTCCAGATCGGCGACACGCCTGGCTAGCCGTTTGTTTTCTATCCGCAAAACTTGGATCGTTTCGCTGGAGGCTTCATTCACAGCATCGAGAGATTTTGAATCCACGTAGTGTCCTTTGTTTTAGTATCGGATGAAAACGTAAAAATAATATGGGATATGAACGGGAATATCCTCATCTTTTAGTTCGGGAATATTGTTGACAAACTAAATTGCGGTGTATAGTATGAATTCATACCGAATCATGAGGAGCGTTATCCATGATCGAGAAAGAGATCACGAACGAGGAATGGTTCACTTGCGATCTGCCCAGAGCCGAGTTCAAGACCTTCCTGCGCCGGGATGACGCGCATGGGTTCCTATACTTTGGATTATGGCTGGCCTTGCTGGTCGCGAGCGGGGCTCTGGCCGTAAGCCGGTACCCCACGTGGTGGGCCTTGCCGGCCTTTCTCCTGTATGGCGTCATATATACCGGTAACAACCCGCGCTGGCATGAGTGCAGCCACGGCACGGCTTTCAAAACCGATTGGCTGAACGGATTTTTCTACTGGTTCTGCGGTTCCATGGAGCTTCGGGACATGACCGACTTCCGTTGGAGCCATACCTGCCACCATTCCTATACCATACGCACCGGCGTGGACCCCGAGATTCCGGCGACCCGACCACCAAATATGGCAGCCTTTTTCATGGACTTCCTGTACCTGTGGAACGGCGTCCTCGCCCTGAAGAACCTAATCCTCCATTCCATCGGCATAGTAAGCAAGAAGGCCGCCGCCTACGTTCCCCCGGACGAATACCCGCGCCTGTTCCGCGATGCCCGGCTTGTCCTTCTACCCCATGTCATTGCCATTGGCCTTTCAATCTGGTTCAGGACCTGGATACCGGTGCTGCTCTGGGGCCTGCCCCGGTTCTACGGCGGTTTCATGATCTGGACCTTTATCGTGCAGCAGCACGCGGGTCTGGACCGGGACGTGAATGACCACCGGCTGACCACACGATCCTTCCGTTTCGGTCCTGTATTCAGTTTTTTCGTGATGAATATGGAAAACCATATCGAGCACCACCTGTACCCCTTGGTGCCCTTCCATGCCCTCCCTGCCCTGCACCGTCGTGTGGAAAAGGAACTACCCGTACCCTATCGTGGCTTATGCAGTCCCTTCTTCGAAATGCTTCCCGTACTGTTCCGGCAATTCAAGGACCCCGAAACCTGTATAAAACGACCGCTCCCGGCGGCACCGACACCAGCAGCAGCACCATCAACAGAGAGTGGGGAAAAAAATGAGCGGAACCGATAGCGACTGGATTGATGTGGGCCCCGAGACCGAGGTTCCCGAAGGCGACCTCATCGAGGCGAAGGCCGGGGACCGTATCCTGGCCCTGTACCGGATCGGCGGGAAACTGCACGCCACGGACGGGCTCTGTCCCCACGAGCAAGCCCGCCTGTGCAACGGCCTCGTGGACGGCGAGACCGTCGAGTGCCCCAAGCATAACGCCCGCTTCCACATACCCACAGGCAAGGTCCTCCGCCGGCCAGCCAAAACAGACCTTACGGTTCATGAGCTACGCACCGAAAATGGAAGGGTCCTCGTGAGACTGAAAATCGGGGACTAAGCAGGAAGCCCGATGGAGTTGTCCGATTTCAGACCCCGATCCAGCTTGGTTACCAAGACTACCACGATCCTTAAACCCCGCTTTCCTGTAGTGGATGCGCATAACCACCTTACCTGCCTGGGCGGGCGAGATTGGCTCCAGAGTCCCCTGAATGAGCTGCTCGATATTCTGGATGAGGCGGGTATAGTCCAGTACATAGACCTGGATGGCGGGTGGGGTGAGGAAATCCTTCACAAGCATCTGGATTATTTCAAGGCCAGGGCGCCAGGGCGCTTCCAGATTTTCGGCGGCGTCGATTGGTCAGCTTGGGAAGAAAAAGGTAACGGATTTTCCGAATGGGCGGCGCTCAGGCTGCAGGCCCAGAAGGAAGCCGGGGCGCAGGGACTGAAGGTCTGGAAGAATCTGGGGCTCCACGTCAGGGACCATACGGGGAAGCTGGTTACTGTTGACGACGAACGGCTGGCCCCCATCTGGCAGGCAGCAGGCGAACTGGGCCTGCCCGTGCTCATCCACATCGCCGACCCTGTCGCTTTTTTTGACAGGCTGGACACGAACAACGAACGCTGGGAAGAACTGGCTGACCACCCTGACTGGTCCTTTCCAAGTCCGCCTTTTCCACCCTTCATGGAAATCCTGGAAAGCTTCTTCCGTATGGTGAAGCGGCATCCCGGCACCGTCTTCATTGGAGCCCATGCAGGCTGCTACGCCGAAAACCTCGCGTGGGTAGGCCGCATGCTGGATGAGTGCCCCAATTTCCACATCGACATCTCCGCGCGCTTGGGCGAGCTGGGACGCCAACCCTATTCGGCCCGGCGCTTCCTGATCGATTACCAGGACCGTGTTGTGTTTGGCACCGACAACACCCCCAGCGTTGACCAGTACCGCCTGCACTACCGCTTTTTTGAGACCGACGACGAGTATTTCAATTACAGCACCACGGAGCTGCCCAACCAGGGCCGCTGGTACGTGAACGGACTGAACCTGCCCGATTCGGTCCTGGAAAAATTGTACCACGACAACGCCGCAAGGATATTGGCTCTTGATCGGTAGTGTCACAAAGCTTATGGTTTAATCCCATCACGATCTCTACAGGATAAAGAGATGCGTCCTTTCATGAAACCTATCAAAAGTATAATAATTAATACTATGTAATATAAGTATTTATTAGTGTTTTACCATTAAGCTCCATGACACTTCCGAGACTCAGGGCACCCATATCGTGTATGGGGCTGTCTTGCCGTCATGTCTCCTGTGGTTTAGTATTGAAACCCCATGGAAAAGACCCTTTCACCCTGGAAACTCAGAAAAGCCCGACAGGTCTACAGCCTTTTCAACGCATCCAACGCTTTCAGTTTCGCCCTGCTGAGCGGCAATATCATAACGCTTTATGCACTGAGACTGGGCGCCACTCCCACAGTAGTCGGCCTGCTTTCATCCTTCACCTTCATGGCCTTTTTCTTCATGCCCGTGGGAAAGCGCCTGATACGGAAATTTTCCATTATCCGGGTCTTTGGCGCGGCCTGGCTGTGCCGGTACAGCGTCATGATTCCGCTCCTGCCGGCACCCTTCTTTGCCGCCCGGGGCAGGGTGGATATCGCACTGGTCCTCATGCTCTTTTCCGTGTTTTCCTTCCACGCCAGCCGGGGAGTCGGGCTCATAGGCAACAACCCGGTGCTGAACCAACTTGCCACCGGATCCAAACGTGGCGGTTACCTTACCCAGGTGCAGATAACCAACAGCGCCATCAATATGGTGGTGAGCCTGGCCCTGGCCCTGCTGCTTGGCCGGAAACCTCCCCTGGGGATCTACGGCATCCTGATGACGGTGGGTATCGTTGTGGGCATCCTGGGCAGTTTCTTCATTTTCAGGCTGCCGGAACCGGATGCCGGGTCGGAAGAGGGTCCTTCCGATTTTTTCAAGACCAGCGCGAAGGCTTTTGCCGGTGCTCCGTTCCGCCGCTTCATGCTGGTACTTTTTTTGGTGAGCTTCGTCTCCTCTACCTCGCGGGCCTTTGCGGCCGTGTATTGCCGGGAGGTGTACGCCCAGGGTGACGGATCCATCACCCTCTACGCCGTATTCGGAGGGCTCGGAGCGCTTGTGATGGGACTGGCGACCCGCCTGCTTGTGGACAGGGTAGGGGCGAAACCTCTCTATATTGTCTATACCGCGGTTTCGGCGCTCAGCCTCGTTCCGGCCCTCATCTCTCCCCAATTCGTATCTCCCCTGTTCACCATGATATTTCTGGGTGCCTTCATTTTTTCCCTCAACTTCGGCTTTGCCGGAGCGGAAGGCATAGCCCAGAACTATTTCTTCGGTCTGGTCGAGGCAAGGGATATGCTGGACCTGGGCATACTATATTATTTTTTCTTTGGCCTGGCGGGGGCCAGCGGTTCGCTGTTGGGCGGTGTCGCGCTGGACTTCATGGAAGCCTCGGGATTTCCCCCCATGCTCGCCTACCGTATCTTTTTTGGATCCCTCCTGCTGGTCATCCTGGCGGCCCTCCTTCTGCAACGGAGCCTTAAACGGCTTGGGGCTTTTTCCCTCATGGGAGCCCTGGGCGTCATTTTTTCGTTCCGCGACCTGCGCGCCATAACCCTGCTTAACAGGCTGGACAATACCCGGGGACCGACAGAGGAAGCGGCTCTCCTGGAGGCGCTCCACGATTCCCATTCCTACGTCGGCGCGGGCGAGTTGCTGGATAGGGTTCGTTCTCCCCGTCTGGCCATCCGTATCGAAGCGCTCAGGGCCCTCGAAGTGCTGCCCGAATTGAGCGCCGAGGCTGAAACGACCCTGCTCGCCGATGCCGAGCAAAGCCCCTATACCACAGCCTATATTTCAGCCCGCATCCTTGGCAAACGGGGTTCCTTGCGTTCCCTTAACATCCTTCGCCGGGCTCTGGATTCCAATGACTACCTGCTTGCGGGGGAGGCCATGGTCGCCCTTGCCCGGCTCGGCGATGAAAAAAGCCTGGGTGCGGTGGAGGCCCGTATCGCGGCTGCGTCCAATCCACGCCTCCTTATAATGGGTGTTTCCGCCCTGGAATTGTTCGGCAAGACCGAATCCCTGGCGGTTCTCCTCGACCTGCTGCGGCGTGAAGCGCCGCCCCCCTTCCTGCGCGACGAGACGGTGCTGGCCATGTCGGGCATACTTGGCATCCTCGACCGCTTCTACCTCCCCTACGTGCGCTGGCTCCAGGCTCCTTCATCGGGCACCGAACTCGTGATTGACGAAATTGATGCCATTCTCGAAAAGCACCCCGGAGCCGTGAGGGAGTTGGCCCGCCGGAAAAAAAGACGCAGCGCTGCCCATGCCGAGCCGGAGCTTTCCAGCCCCGATGCCCTCAAGCTTGCGGTGGGAAGTTTGCTGGAAAGGAACGATGGTGTGGGCCTGGCCCGCTGGATTTATGACCGACCCCGTCATCGCACCTCGGTAGTGGAACCCTTGCTGGCCGAAGCCGCCCTGGACGGGGACCTGTGCTCTTACGAGTGTTTCAGGTTCCTGCTCTGCTTCTGGACAGGGCGCTTGCTGGAACAGGAATTGACGCCTTCTCCATAAACGGCAATTTTATTTATACCGGTTTACACCGATGATATTTTGCGGTACTGAAACTAATACGTAAGTCTCACATTAAGCGCGTATACAAGATCATGGGCGTCCTTAAAATCCTGTAAGTTGAAATCCGGATAGAATTCGGCATATTTTTTATATCCACGTATATTCCCATTTCCCCAAGTACAATCTACGTGGTACTCCTGATTAGCGATATACACAATATTCCACATATGGCCCGGCTCCGTTTCAGTTTCTTCGCCTCGTTGCATTTTAACTTCTATACCAATACTTCTTACCATTGCGGCATACAGCTCCGCAAAGTCATTGCAAACTCCAATCCTATCTATCAGGAAACTGGACGCTATATGGAATGATGAATAGATGTTGGCAATCTGAGGCCATTGATCCTTGTCATAGGTATATGTGAAAACACCATTTGAATCCCCAAATACAATAAAGTGATAGATAGCCTCGGCCCTTTCCAAGTCGGTCTTACAATATTGTGTAATATATTCCGCATACTTCTGAATAATCGGATTGGCTGAATCTGTATCTGCGGATGGAAGGGCAGCAAGCGCTGAGGCCGGAATGCCTTCAAGGTTATTAACCTTGAATACCAAAGTCGACCAGCCCTGATCGACGATATTCAAGGTTCCTCGTGATTTGGGATATAAGTTGTAGTCGTATTCCCGATAGGCATATACACTATAGTTTCCAATTTTGGGGAAGTATAGGTACCCGTTGAACTGGTCCTTTGAATCCACAAGAAAGGTATACTTCCACCTTTCAATTATCTCATCCGCACTATTAAGCAAGCAAATGGAAAAATCGACAGAATGGTATGTCCTATCTGTAAAACCAGAATCGTCTGGCATGGCCTTTCCGGATACTTGGATATATTTCTTGGCGTTGAGTTGGTAGAAGTCTGGGAAGTCAATCTGAATATCGCTTTCAGCTTTTGTTCCAGCCGGATTGAAGTAGTAGACTGTCCCGGTTGGCGGTGTTTCAAATTGTATGCCTGCATCGAATGAAAACAAGGATGGAAGAACTTCTTCGACATAGTCATCATCAATCAAATCAGGAGGTGGCTCGGCTGGATACCCATAGACCATCAAGGAACTTTCTACATTTTTACCAGCTATTTCTGCATTGATGGTATATGTATCGTAACCACCGATTTTCGGTGCATCAAGGAGCATCTGCTTTGAGAAACTATCGCCTGACACTGTCTCATTGATGATTTTTTCTGAGCCCTTGGTTATGGTGATATTATCGATTTCTGAATATAAAACCTTTACATCGAAAGTCGCGTTGGTTTGTAGACCCGGCTTAATGAATGCCATCCCGGAATATGTTTTATCCTCAATCGTTACAGTTACTATAAAGTCATTTTCCGCTGGATTGGAAACGGTTTGTTGGCAACTTAAGACCAGACAAGCTAAAATACTGGCCGTAATTAGTTTTTTCATCTTTCCTCCATGAACCATATATTTTCTTAATTTGTCTGTATCTAGCGATGACGTTTGTGGGAAGCTTTGTCCTCATCATGATTCATTGATCAGTATGTTGTCAAATGGTCTGATCCGCTTTTTTCCCACGCAGTCTGATTTCTTGGGGGCCATTAATGGAAGCCTAAGGCGATTTTACGATCAGTAAGGTTTTATTCTGATTAAAGACCGCCTTGGTATTCCTCTGAAAAGAGCAACACTATCCCCCCAAGCCTTTGCGACGGTCCAAACTTTATGCTATTGTTCCCCCTGTGGAGGAGGATCGGCATGCAATCACCCAGTAAGGCTAAAACCACTTCATCGTACGCCAGGTCCTTACGAATCAGAGGGCACGTCTGCCTGTTCATGATCCTT
>CAXNJE010000118.1:0-10470 GCA_964202565.1 Breznakiellaceae bacterium
CGCTTTTTCTGTTCTGCCAGGGGAACCTTGCGCATCCTCAGGCCAAAACTGATGTTTTCCAGGACGTTCATGTGGGGAAACAGGGCATAGGACTGGAAGCACATCGAGGCCAGGCGCTTGTTGGGCGGGACATTGTTCATGAGCTTGTCACCAAACCAGATTTCGCCCTCGTCGGCCTGATAAAACCCTGCGACTGTCCGGAGCGTAGTCGTCTTTCCGCAACCCGAAGGACCCAGGAGGGTCAGGAATTCACCCTCCGCAACGTCCAGGTTAATACTGTCTACGGCAACGACATCGTCGAACCTTTTCGTCAGGTTCACTATTCTCAGATTGGACATGCATGACTCCGTACGGAAAACTGAATACTGCAAACGATCCCAGAAGCCTTCCATAACAGCTTAACATGATTTACCCTGCTGTCAAATTTCTTTTATGCCAATCGTATCAGGGATGGAGGAACAGATGGGGAGACCGATGGCGAAGCCGCTGATTTCGGGACACCGGGGTACCAGGGTCCACGCGATAGAGAATACCCGGGCCGCTTTCGCCTACTGCATGGAAAACGGCCTCGATTATATCGAGTTTGACGTCAAGAAGACCCGGGACAGACGCTTGGTCGTTTTCCACGACGAGCGTATCGAACCCCTGTTGGACGGAACCGGTCCGGTGGAATCCTTCTCCCTGGAAGAGCTGAGGCAATTCCGGTACGCCGACGGACAAGGCATCCAGACCCTGGATGAGTTTTTCGAACAAGTGGGTAAACAACCGGGAAAACAGCCGGGAAAGAGGACCAAACCCATGCTCGAGATAAAATCCAGGGGCTGTTCCTCGCTGGTGATCGATCTGGTCCACCAATATGGCTACGGTCCGCTGGATATACTGATCCAATCCTTCGACAGGGGGGATATCGCCGCCTGCCATGCACTGGACCCGAGCCTGACCTACGGGCTCTGCATCGGCAGTTTGGGGAAATTCCCCATTTGCCGCAAACTCCTCGCGGGGCTTTTTTTGCGCCTTCGTGTGGGGAATGCGCCCGTTGCCTGGCTGAACCTGGACGGCCCCTTCATCTACGACGAGTTCATAGACGCCGCCCGCAAGCGTGGCTTGCATATCATCCTGGGCGCCAAGAACCCGGAGAACTATCTGGACAAGCTTGACCGCTGGGGAGTGGAGATCATAAACGCCGACGATGGGGTAGCGTTACGGGCCGCTTTGGGCTGAATGGGACTACGGCAGTGCCATGAAGAAACCTGTCAGCATGAAGCAAAAGCGTCGTATGCGTCGAGCCTGAAGTTTGTGAGACGGACTGGCAATCGAAACCAGCAGCTTCCATGGCCTGTTCATGCAACTTCCTCCATAGTACCCGGCCAAGACCAAATCAGGGGACCCGCTGCTCGAAATCCTTTTGCAGAAGGTAGTGATAAGCGAGCAGCTTGCCATCCAGCACAATACCGAAGACGCCGTATGGGCTGGGTGATTGTTCCTGGACCTCCTTGGCCGACTTGAAGGTTACAACCTTTGCGGGAATGCCTTTTGTTTCAGCGTATTCCAGAGCCATATTGGTGGCGTCCTCCATGTAGGGACATTGGTACGTACGGATGACGGTCAATCCCGCGCCGAAACGGGCCTGCCGGGCATCCCAATCGTCGGGAAAGCTTGGTAAAGGAGCGTTGCCAAAGCGTTGCACCAGCAAGTGGAACGATGGAGGGGCCTGTGCTATATCCTCGAAGCCATGCTTCAGGAATAGGTCCTTCTTTGCCAGCCACACACCGTCGCTGGCTAGCATCACCACGCCGCTGCTTTTTCTGGCCCGCCCATCATCCAGGCAGGTCTGCAACAATTGCGAGCCATACCCTTTTCCCTTTCCCTTGCCGACTACCCACAGGCAATGGATGACCAGATAGCCCGGGGCATTAACCGCCCGCCAGGCCTGTTCCCCTGGGATGTACTCGATAAAGCCTACAGTGCGCCCACCGGTTTCATGCAGCATCCGCAATTGCAGGCCTTCGGCGAAGCGGGCCGCCAGCCACTGGCGCTTCTGGAGATAGCCCGGCGCTTTTCGTTTGCTCATGTAGCAGAAAAAACCCTGCTCGTCCAGGTTACCGGCATTCACGTTTATAAGCTCAAAGTTTCCGGCCATGGCTTGTCCTCCTCCTCCATAAACTCCAGAATAACCTTGGTTCCGTTATCCTTCAGGATTTTGGTGAGCAATTCGATAAGTTTGCCACAACCTCATCAACCAAGGAGGACAGATATCCCTTTACTTTTTATCATAAACCCTTTACGGGTGGGAGCCGTCATTTCCGGAGCTTGCCGGCATCGCCACCATGATTGGAGCGTAAGCCAGGAGTATATTGCTGTCAAGGATGCGCATTGCGACTGGTATTGAGTTGAAATGGAGCCTATCATGCTTCTTGCTGTCATGGGGGGAACAATGAAGAAAAGGCCATTGGGAAAAAGCGGGATCGAGGTATCCCCGATCGGGCTGGGTTGCTGGCAATTCTCACAGGGGAAGGGGCTGGTCGGCAAGGCGTGGCCCGGACTGCCGCATGAGACCATGGATGCCATCGTCAGGACGGCTTTGGATGGCGGCATCGACTGGTTCGACACGGCGGAGATCTACGGGGGCGGCAAATCCGAGGAAGCCCTCGCAGGGGCACTCTCCCGGGCCAAGGTGGACCTGGGATCGGTCTCGATCGCGACCAAATGGTGGCCCGCGCTCCGTAGCGCCGCCTCCCTCACCGGCACCTTTCCCGAGCGGCTGGCGCGACTGGCACCCTATCCGGTGGACCTGCACCAAATCCATCAGCCTTTTTCGTTCTCCTCCGCGGAAAAGCAGGCCCTCGCCCTTGCGACCCTGCTCCGTGCCCGGTCGGTCCGGGCTGTCGGCGTGAGCAATTTCAATGCCCGCATGATGAAACGAGTCACACGGGTGCTTGCCGAAGAGGGCTGTGTCCTTGCTTCAAATCAGGTGCATTACAACCTGTTGGATCGGAGGATCGAGACAAACGGAACGCTGGAAGCGGCGAGGGAGGCCGGAATTTCGATCATCGCGTATTCACCCCTCGCGCAGGGACTTCTGACCGGCCGATTCCATGCGGATGCCACGGCAGCAGGGAAGGTATCCGTCATGCGCAGATCATTTTCTGGAATCGACGGACGCGGCATCGAGGGCTCGCAGGCACTGATTTCCCTTATGGGAGAAATCGCCACCCGTCACGAGGGCTCCATCGCACAGGTCGCCCTCGCCGCGCTTCTATCGTTGCACGGGGAAATGGTACTGGCTATCCCCGGCGCGACCAAGCCCCGTCAGGCCGAAGAGGCGGCCCTCGCCATGAGGCTGGAACTGGGTGCTGCCGAACTGGAGGCCATCAAGGCGGAATCCTGGAAGGCCGCGAGGAGATAAGCCTGTAGGGAATAATTCGCACGTACACAAGCTGGATGCCATGCCCCTGCCCTTTTGCTTATGCAGTATGATCTTAGGGTTTAAAACCCGTAATCTTCGTGACACTGCCCTTTTTCTTCGATCCGGAACGCTTGTTTCCGCCCGGAGCTGTCCTGTCCGCGCCAAAATACTTCTCGCTGCGGTAGCGCAGCCAGACGAGCAGGACCTGGGGAATTTCCTTTTTCTGTTCGGGAGTCAGGGTGGCATACAACTGCAGCGCCCGGTCCCGTTCTGTCCGGCAGGCGGAGTTTTCGTGGGCATCCCAATGGCTGCGGGCCAGGCGTATCCGCCGGCAGGTTTCCTTGACCAGTTTCTCGCCTGTCAGTGGAGCTTCGTCGGTCTCGGCCTTGTGCTTGCCCATCGTTTTTTCCGGAGCCCTTCGTTCAGAGGGGCTTTTTAAAGCTTACCGCCGTTCCGTATGCTATCACTTCTGCAGCATTCTGCATGATGGCGGACGAGGCATACCGTATATTCACAATGCCATCCGCACCGAGTTTTTCGGCCTCTTCCACCATTCTCTTTGTCGCCAGGGCCCTCGCTTCATTCATCATCTCGGTGTAGGCCACCAATTCGCCGCCAACCAAGGATTTGAACGCCTGCAGGATATCCTTTCCGATGTTTTTCGATTGGATAGTACCGCCCTTCACCAGTCCCAGTGTAATCAATTCCTTGCCGGATATGAAATCAGTATTTACCAAGATCATCTTCCTCACCTCTCCTTATTTCTTTTATCCTCTCCACGAGGACATATACCAGAATCAGGGATACCAGGCCGGACACAATCAATACCACAGCCTTTATCGCACCCGGAAGTCTGAATTGAAATAATGCCATACCAACGACAGCATAATAGGAAACCGCGATGGCAACAATGACTACGGGGGCAACCATTTTTCCGGCGTGCATGTTAATTCCTCTTTATCCAAATATAGCACCCCACGTGAACGCGAACACCATGCCGGTTGAAAAAAAAGAGTATGCCGAAGCGCCAGTTCCATCGGATGGCCAGGTCGGAGGCTTCCTGTCCGGGGGCGGAACTCCCCGTAAACAGATTTCCATAAATAAATGTTGACAGCAGAAAAAAAGGGGTGTAATAATCAATATAAATTATACATTATAATGTATAATTTATATTGACAGGAGGTTAGGGTATGCGGAAGGTATTTAGTCTGCTCTTTGTAACGGCGTTGATTGGCTCCCTCGAGGCCCAGTCGGTAATTACGTGGAAACTCCAGTCCTGGGCGTCTGCGGGTGATCCGACCTACGCCGCCGCTCTGGATTTCGCCGAGGCGGTAAAAGTCGCTTCCAATGGAAGGCTCATTATAAAGCCGTACAACGCCGGAGCCATCATTCCCGCCGGAAAGGAATTCGATTCCGTCATAGCCGGTTCGGTCGAGGCTATCCACGGTGCTCCTGGTTGGGCAATCGGCTACTTCCCGGCTTCGGTTTTCTACAACAACGTCGTCGGCGGCCTGACCAAGAACCAGACGCAGCTGTGGCTGTTGAGCGAAGGGCTCGAGCTTGCCCGAAAGAACTATACTCCCTTGGGCGCTTACTATGTCGGTCCGCTTACCCCACACAACGCCGAGGTCTGGGCCATGAGCAAGAAGCCTCTCAAGTCGGTGGCAGATCTGAAAGGCTACAAGATTCGCTTGGGCAATGCGGCTTTGAACGACATCTTCTCCCGCATGGGTGCCACCCCGGTCTTCCTTCCCGGCGGCGAAGTCTATGAAGCGGCCCAGCGCGGCGTCATTGACGGATTCGAATACGTCACCCCCTCCGTAAACTGGGCCATGGGATTCCAGGAAGTCACGAAGTACATGTACCTCTCTCCCACCCGCGCCGCTACCGATGCGCAGGCCTTGTTCGTCAACCAGAAAGCCTGGGATAAACTCCCTGCGGACCTCAAGAAAATAGTCGATCTGGCCGCCTTCCAGGTCGCCGACAAGTACTATCAAAAGGAAGTCGCTGACGATGTCGAGGCTCTCAAGAAGTTCGTCGCGTACGGCACCATAATCGAAAAGGTTCCGGCTGATATCGAAGCCGCGCTCGCGAAAGCCGCCGATGCGTATTACGATGCCCAGGCCGCCAAGGATCCCAAGTACAAGGAAATATACGAATCCTTCAAGCGTTGGAAGGTGATCTGCGATCAGTTCGATATCAAGTAAGAGTCTCCGGCATGCGGCCCCCCCCGAACGGGAGGGGCCCTCAATTACCAATCAGCAGGTGGCGTATATGTTTGTTTCATTTTTAAGGCGCCTTGTCACTTTTATCGACGCATTGAGCATGAAGGTGGGGCATGTGGTGAAATACCTCATACCCGTCCTGGTCCTGATATTATTCTATGAGGTTGTTTCCAGGTACGTCTTTGACAGGCCGACCATTTGGGTCCTGGAAACATCCATGATGATTTTCGGCTCCATCGGTGCCTTGTGCTGGGGATATACCCTCAAGATCGGAGGACACGTCAGGGTGGATATTTTTTACACCATGTTTCCCAAATGGTGGAAAGCCTTTGTCGACGTGGTGCTTACCTTGGCCTTCCTGTTCCCCTTCCAATTGATACTCATCAAGACCGGAATTAAATGGTCCCTGTTCGCCTTGAAGACCGGAGAAAAGATGGTGGAAAGCAGTTGGCTCCCTCCGTCGGCACCCTTCCGGATTGTATTGACGATTGGGTTCATCCTGTTTTTCATTCAGGCGATTTCGGAGTTTACCAAGAATTTCTATTTCTTGGTCCGCAAGAAAGATCTTATAGAGGGAAAGACCGAAGTATTCGTAAAGGAAGGGATGCTCTGATGAATATAGATCCTGGTTTATTGGTCATAGGCATGTTCCTGATCCTGTTCCTGGGCGTCCTTACCGGTTTTCCGCTCGCCCTGCCAGTCGGCGCAGCGGGAATGATCTTTGGTTACCTGATCTTTGGCGATACCTCCTTTGACATGATCTACGCCCGGGTATTTGCCCAGCTCACCAGTACCGGATTCATGGCCGTGCCGCTCTTCGTCTTCATGGGCGGTATGTTGGAACGCTCAGGCATCGCGGGTAAAATGTATGAAAGCCTTTATCTGGTTTTCGGAAAGGTCCGCGGAGGACTTGCAATAGTCAGCGTCATTATCGGTACGATCATGGCGGCCTGTATCGGCGTCGTCGCGGCTTCGATTTCCATGCTGACCCTGGTCGCCCTGCCGGTCATGATCAAGCGGGGTTATGACAAGGGTTTGGCAACAGGTTCCATCTGCGCCGCAGGTACCTTGGGGATCCTGATTCCCCCCAGCATCATGCTGATCGTGTATGGGCCGGCAGCCTGGATCTCGGTGGGAAAATTATTCTCTGCGGCTTTCGGGCCCGGTATCATGCTTTCCATCATGTATATCATCTACATCGCCGTGCGTTCCTTCCTGCAGCCTTCCATAGCTCCTTCAGCCTCCCAGGCAGAACAGGACTCGTACACGGCCCTCCAGAAACTGATGATGGTCGTCAAATCGCTGTTGCCGACCATGGCACTGATCATCGCCGTTCTCGGGGCGATATACTCAGGCATCGCCGCGCCTACCGAAGCGGCTGCCGTCGGCGCCTTGGTTTCGGCCATCCTTACCGCTCTGTACGGAAAATTCACCTGGAAAGTATTGAAGGACGTCTCTCTGAGCACGATCAAGCTTACCGGCATGGTATTGCTGATCGCAGCCTGTTCCACGGCCTTCGTGAGTGTCTTCCTCGCAGGCGGCGGTGGCGAGGTTATCGAAACCTTCATCCTTGGGTTCCCCGGCGGCAAGTGGGCAGTCTTCTGGATGATCATGCTGATTACCTTTGTTCTGGGTGCATTCATCGACTGGGTGGGCATCATCTTTGTCCTGGTACCGATCCTGTCGCCAATTATCCCGAAGCTCGGTTTCGATCCCCTCTGGTTTGCGATGATGATCATCGTCAATCTTCAGATGTCTTTCCTTACGCCCCCTTTCGCGTATGCGATGTTCTTCCTTAAGGGAGCAGCCGATCCTGCGCTCGGGATCGAGACCAAGGATATCATCCGGGGCATGATGCCTTTCGTGGGCATTGTGGCGTTGGGCCTTATATTATTGATTGTCTTCCCGCAGATCATCCTTTGGCTGCCGAGCAGGATGTAGGGGGCGGATCAATGGAGAGGATCGCGACAAAGAATGCTCCCGTGGCCTTCGGGCCCTTCTGTCAGGCAACCGTTGCGAACGGTCTGATTTATACCTCGGGAGCCATGCCTTTCAGGCCGGCAGACGGTTCGCTTATTCCGGGAGGGGTAGGGGAACAAACCCGGCAGACAATGGAGAACCTGAAGAGTGTCCTTGAGGCTGCCGGCTCCTCGATGGGTCGTATCCTCCAGATAACGGTATACTTGACGGATATGGATTCATTCGGTGAAATGAACGAGGTCTACAGCACTTTTTTTGATGGTGAATATCCGGCCAGGGCAACCTTAGGGGTCTCAGCTCTCGCGAAACATGCTATGGTGGAGATGCAGGCGGTAGCCTTGGTGGATTGATCCGTATAGGGGATGGACAAAACTGTGAAGCATAAAAGTCTGAACGAGACGGCCTACGATATCATTCGCGAAAAAATTCTCAAGGGAGAATTCGAACCCGGCAGCAGATTGCGGGAGGATCTGCTGGCCGATGAGATCGCCATGAGTCGGACTCCGGTTCGCGAGGCGATCAACCGTCTCGTAGCCGACGGTCTGATCATCAATCAAGTGCGCAAGGGCCTATACCTCATTCAGCCGGAGAATTGCGAGATCGAGGAATATATCGATATACGTAACGCCTTGGAAAAACTTTCGGTGGAAAAGTGCATCAAGAATAGTACGGATGAACATAGAGAGGAAATCCGTAAGAGCCTGCAGGAATTCAAGACCGCCCTGGATGCCGAGGATTATGTAAAGTGCAACACCCTGGATGCGGACTTCCATATGACCATCGCCAAAATTGCCGGAAGCGAGAAATTGCTGAAGCTGCTCAAGGAATTTGCCGCCTTCTTTCAGTTGGCCAGACGGACGGAAAAGCGTACCCATCCCCGTGAGAAGAACGAGCGAACATTCCGGGAGCATTCACTAATAGCTGAGGCCATTCTGGCGAACGATGTTGAAGCTGCCTGCAAGGCGATGACTGCGAACATTGAAACGATGAGGACCAACCTTCACCAAAAAGGCGAGTGACGTCAGGCACTCTTCTTCTGACACCTTTTCAATTGTCTTGTTGGGGGCTCAATGCGGACCACGTTTACTATTGGGGAAAAGGAATATGCCTTCGACCTGCCGGGCGGAGCGGACATACTCCGGATGCGGGGTGCCGAACCGATTCGTGATTTCGGCGCGGCATTGACGGATGCCTTTGAGCATCCGATCGGCTGTCCGAGTTTTGAAAAAATCATGGCTGAAAAGCTTGCCGTGAAACCGGAGGGCGAGGCTGTCATAGTCATCTCCGACAACACACGCCCCGTACCCTACAAAGGCGAGCAGGGAATTCTGATGCCGATCATACAGCGCTTGCTGAGCTCCGGCATCGCCTCGGATAAGATTACCGTTTTATGCGCGAATGGCACGCACACGCCTCTCCCGGATGCGATATTCCAGACCATGCTGGATCCGGCGGTCTATGACTTGGGGATACGGGTAGTCAACCACGACTGCAGGGATGAGTCTGGTCTAAAGTTCATCGGCCATACGGGCAAGGGTACGAAAATCCGCATCAACCGGCTCTACGCCGATGCCCATATTAAAATCCTTACCGGCTTGGTGGAGAGCCATTTCATGGCTGGGGTATCCGGAGGCAGGAAGGCAATTTGCCCGGGATTGATAGGCGAGGATTCAATCTACCTGTTCCACAGCGTCGGGTATCTGGACAATCCAGATTCAAGGGACTTGCACCTGGACGGGAACCCTTGCCATAACGAAGCGATGGAAGTGGCCTCATCGGTCGGCGCGGATTTTATTTTGAACGTCACCCTGAATCAGGACTTTCAGGTTACCGGTTATTTTGGCGGAGATATGATACAGGCCCATCTGGCGGCCTTCGAATCGGTCAGGGAAGAGGTCAGCATATCCAGCTCAAAAAAATACGACATAGTCATCACCCATGCGGGCTTTGTGGGCAGAAACCATTACCAGGCCGCGAAGGCCGGCGTCGCAGCCATTCCCCTGCTTGAACCAGACAGCGTCCTGATCATGGCGGCGGATTGCACCGATGTCGAACCTGTGGGGAAACCCACCTACCGCAAGGTACTTCCCTACCTGAAGGACAAAAATGCCGGCGCCTTCATGGAACTGCTCAAGTCCAAGACCTGGGAATTCGTTCCCGACCAGTGGCAGGTCCAGATGTGGGCAAAACTCTTTCGCGTCATTTCTCAGGATCAGTTCATGTACTATGCACCCCAAATCGAGAAGCAGGATTATGCGATCCTGCCGGGGGTGGATGGGAACCAGTTTTTGGTCAGCTCGAAACATGCAGCGGATCGTGGTACGAAAATTCAGGAATTCATCGAAAACGCCTTGAGGGAAACAATCCGGAAAATGGAAAATGAGGGCAGGCGCGACATGACGGTCGCATGGCTGGCAGACGGACCCTACGGTATCATAAGGAGAGAGGCATGATAAGGAATGATGCGAAGGACATCGACAGCAGATTGACCGAACTCGGGACTCATTTTGCGCATTGGGAAAAAACCAAGGACTGTGTCGACCAGCTGATCGATATCATGCTCAATTACCGGCAGAGCGGCCATCCGGGAGGCTCCCGATCCAAGGTACACCTGTTCCTGTCCACCCTGCTGGGTGGAGTCATGAAGTGGGATATCCGCCACCCCGAGAAACGCTTTGGCGACCGCTTCGTCCTTGGTGCCGGCCATACGATCCCCCTCGTCTATGCGACCCTGGCCGTTTTCAATGAGGCCCTGCGCGCGAAGTACGAGCAGACCGGCGATGCACGCTACCTGGTTCCGAAGGCCGCCGAACGGGCCCTTTACTGGGAGGATCTGCTCAAGTTCCGTTTGCGCGGAGG
>CAXNJE010000119.1:0-10383 GCA_964202565.1 Breznakiellaceae bacterium
GGGCACCGACGGAGTGCGTTTCTACACCGAACTTAAGAGCGTGACTGCCCACTGGTTCTCGGAAGAGGACGCGCGTTCGGGCAGGGTCCTTAATAGTTGGGACGGAATGATTTCCATGCCGGAGAAGAAGTAGGATGAATACTCAGGAAAAGTACAAGCAATTCGTAAATACGGCCTTCGTGAAGGCCGTCGAGCCGGTGGTGGCAGTCTCCGCCGTGGGCGCCAAGCTTACGGGCGAGGACGGCACGGTCTATACGGATCTGTTCGCGGGGATTTCGGTGGTCAATTCGGGCCACGGCAACCCGGAAGTCATCGCCGCCGCGAAGGCGCAGATGGACAAGCTGATCCATTGCTGCTCCTACGCGTATCACGTGCCGGCGGTAGCCGACCTGGCTGAAAAACTCGCGCAGATTACCCCCGGAAAGCTGCAGAAGACCTTCTTCGGCAACGGCGGGGCTGAAGCCATCGAGGGCGCCATGCGCCTGGCCAAGCAGTTCACGAAGAAGCAGGAATTCATCTCGTTGCAGGGTTCCTTCCACGGCCGCAGCCTTGCAACCCTGGCCATCACCGGAAACTGCGGGCGCAAACGCGGCGGCGGACCCTACCTTACCGGCTGCAGCTACCACCCGGCGGCCTACTGCTACCGCTGCCCCCACAAGATGACCTACCCCGCCTGCGACCTGTACTGCGCGAAAGACCTGGAACGCACCATTCAGTTCACCACCAGCGACAACGTGGCCGCTTTCATCGCCGAGCCGGTGATGGGAGAAGGCGGAGTCGTGGCGCCGCCCCTGGACTACTTCAAGGAAATCAAGAAGGTCCTGGACGCCCACGGCATACTGCTCTTTGTGGACGAGGTACAGTCCGGCTTCGGACGCACCGGCAAGATGTTCGCCATAGAGCACTACGGCGTCGAACCGGACATCATGTGCATGGCCAAGGGCATAGCCGACGGCTTCCCCCTTTCGGCCTTCATCGCCAAGCCGGAAATCGCCGACGCCTTCAAGCCCGGCGACCACCTTTCCACCTTCGGAGGCAACCCCGTCTCCTGCGCGGCCTCCCTGGCAAACATCGCGTACATGGAACGGGAAAAACTTGCGGACCAATCGCTTGCCAAGGGCGAGATCCTGAGGGGCGAGCTGAGGGAGCTGGCCAAGAGGCACCCGCTTATCGGCGATGTCCGCGGACTCGGCCTCATGGTGGGCGTGGAACTCGTAAAGGACAAGGCGAAAACCCCGGCGACCGAAGAGGCCGGAAAGGTCAAGGCGAAGCTGCGCGAAAAGGGCTTCCTGGTGGGCGTAGGCGGAACCTGGGGCAACGTGCTGCGCATACAGCCGCCGCTGGTTATCTCCCAAGCCGACCTGAGCGCCGCCGTAAAAGCGCTGGACGAGAGCCTGAAAGCGATATGAAAGTAGCCATCATCGGTTCCGGTGCCATGGGCTCGCTGTTCGGCGGAAAACTTTCCGCCGTCGGCGCGGACGTCGTTCTCTACGATGTGTTCAAGGAACACGTGGAGACGGTGAACCGCGACGGGCTGGTCATCGAGGAGGCCGCCACCGGCGAGCTTGCCTCGTTCCGTCCCCGTGCCAGCAACGACAGCGCGGCGGTCCAGGGCGCGGACGTGATGATCTTTTTCGTCAAATCCACCAACACTGCCGAGGCGGCGCGAACCTTCGCGCCCCTCGCCGGACCGGCCACCATCGCGGTGACCCTGCAGAACGGACTGGGGAACGACGCGATCCTGCGTGAGCGGTTCGGCGCGGCACGGACCGCCATCGGCGTGACCTCCCAGGGCGCGACCTTCCTTGGCCCGGGACGCATCCGCCACGCGGGCAACGGCCCCACCCATCTGGGCATGTCCGACGGCCAGAACGAAAAACTTAAGGCCTTCGCGGAACTGCTCAACAAGGCGGGTTTCGAAACCCACGTAGACCCTTCCGTGGAGAGCCTGGCCTGGAGCAAGCTGGTGATCAACGTGGGTATAAACGGCCTGACCGCCCTCATGGGCCGTCCCAACGGCAGGCTGGTGGATCTGGAAGAAACCCGGGCCCTCATGTCGGACCTGGTGGCAGAAGTTGTCGCCGTGGCCGCAGCCAAAGGGATACAGATCACCCATACGGACCCGTTGGCGACGGTCATGGATGTGGCGCGGAAGACAGCGGAGAACCGATCTTCCATGCTGCAGGATTTCGACCGAAACCGCGAGACCGAGATAGAGGTGATCAACGGCGCCGTGGTACGGGAAGCCGCAAAATTGGGGATTCCCGTTCCGGTGAATACGACTATCTATAGACTCGTAAAGGCTTTGGATAGATTCCATTCCGAGAAGGATAGTTGACCGGGAAAATCGTAAATTAGATGCGGTAGAAGGATTATTTTGATTGACAGCTGTGCATTGGTAACATAGACTCTTTTTTTTAGTCGGTTCCAGTCGCCGAAATTTGAATCTTCAGGTTGACAAGCATGCTTAAAGTCACAGGAATGTACAAGTCTTTCGGTGCCATCCAGGCGCTGAACCAGGTGGATGTGACCGTCAAAAAGGGCGCTATCCACGGGATCATAGGCCCTAACGGCTCCGGTAAGACCACCTTTTTCAACTGCGTCACAGGCTTGCTCAAACCGGACGCGGGGACCATCGAACTCGATGCACTGGACATCACCGGCAAGGATCCCACGGCCATATCCAGGCTGGGAATCAAGCGGACCTTCCAGGCAGGAAAGCTCGTTCCCACCCTGACCGTACTGGAAAATGTCATGGCAGGCATAAACGACAGGGTGGGCGCGGCAAGTGTGGATACTTTCCTGCGGCTTCCCTTTGTCCCTTCGAAGCGTGAAACCCAAATAGAACTCCGCGCCAAGGAAATACTGAGACTGGTGGGCATGGCCGAATCGGCAAACCGTTGGGCGAACGACCTGGTCTGGACCGAACGTCAACTGGTGCAGATCGCGCGGGCCCTGGTCTCGGATCCAAAGCTTCTTCTGCTGGACGAACCCGCCTCGGGAATGGGTTTGAAGGAAATGGAGAAGGTCGAGGAGATCATCAACAATATCAGGAAAGAGGGGATTACGGTTGTTGTCGTGAGCCATGACGTCAGGATGCTCATGAATCTTTCGGACAAGGTCACGGTCTTCAATTTCGGCAAGAAAATCGCCGAAGGCACACCGGAAGAGATCCGGCACGATCCGCTGGTACAGGAGGCCTATCTTGGCGCAGAATGACAAAGGGCCAAGCTCCGCTCCGGCACCGCTTTTAAAAGTAGACGGTCTCTCCATGAGCTACGGCCAGATTCGGGCGCTCAAGGAAGTAAGCCTCGTCGTCAATCCAGGGGAGATCGTGGTGCTGATCGGTGCCAACGGCGCCGGCAAGACCTCCCTGCTGGAAACAATCCTGGGGATTTTTCCTCCCACGGCAGGTACCATCGAGTTTAAGGGCGAACCGATAGGCAGTGTGAGTGCCGACAGGAACGTGCGTTCCGGACTCTGCCTGGTACCCGAAGGCCGCGGGGTTTTCGCCTCCATGAGCGTCAACGACAATCTCCTTTTGGGTGCCCACCATAACATGAAGAACGTGGACAAGAACCTGCGCCGCGTTTTTGACTGGTTTCCCATCCTCGAAAAGAGGAAAAAGCAGATCGCCCGGACCCTGAGCGGTGGCGAACGGCAGATGCTGGCCATCGGCCGGTCCCTGATGTCGGCCCCCTCACTCATCATGGTGGACGAACCCTCCATCGGACTGGCACCCATCGTGGTGAACGATATCTTTACCATCCTCAAAAAGCTCAACCAGGAAGGCTACGCGATCCTGCTGTCGGAGCAGAACGCGTACAAGGCGCTCAAATGCGCCCACAGGGGCTACGTGCTGGAAACCGGCACGGTCACCCTGTCCGGCACCGCCGAACAACTGTTGCAAGACCCGGGCGTCCGGGAAGCTTATCTGGGAGTGTAGGGCATGCAAGTATTTTTGGCTCAGGTCCTGAATGGCCTTTCACTGGGCAGCATATACATTCTGCTGGTTACCGGTTTCAACCTTTTGCTGCTGGTGGCCATGATCATCCATTTCTCTTATCCGCAGGTTGTGGTCTTTTCCATGTATATCGCCTGGGTGGCGATGAAATATACAGGTGGGGGACCCGTAATCGGCGTCCTTGCGGCCATAGCCTCAGCCATACTCATGAACGTGTTCTGCGCACCGCTTTTCCAGAAGGTTATGAAAAAACGGGGCGAGGTGGACATCAACAGCACGATGGTGCTCTCCATGGGCATAGGCATGATCATCACCGATGTCCTTTCCCATTCCTTCAACAATGGTTTCCCCATTTCTTTCGAGGGTCTGCTGAGCGGGCACGAAACCATCTTCAGGTTCGGCCTGATAAGCCTGCAATCCGGCCAGGTCGCGGCCTTGGGCATAGGTATCGTGGCGGTTTCCGGCTTTTTCTTGCTGCTCTACAAAACCAGGGCCGGCCGCGCCTTCAGGGCCATAGCGGAGGACCCGAACGGCGCGAAGCTTGTCGGCCTGCCCATCATGCGGACCAGTCTGGCAGGCTACGCGCTCACCGGGCTTCTGGGTGGTGTCAGCGCGATATTGCTGGCCATGCTTTTCGGTTCCGCTTCCCCTGGTTTGGGGGAACACGTCGCGCACAAGGTGCTGGCGGTTTCCATAATCGCCGGTCTGGGCAACCTGGTTGGCGGCCTTGTGGTAGGTCTGGCGCTGGGCGTGCTCGAAGCGCTGGTACAAGGATACGTCTCCGGATCCTGGTCCAATTCCATCGCCTTTGTCATCATGCTCGTGGTAATCCTGGTCCGGCCCAAGGGCCTTTTCGGAATAAAGTTGTAGGAGCGGATAGATGCCTTTGCCCGTTTATTATTTCATTTCCATATCCGCGATCAATATACTGATGAGCTGGGCCCTGTACCTTCCTTACCGGGTCGCCCACCTCCATTTCCTCACCATAGCGAATATGGCCATCTCGGGTTATACCGCCGGCTGGCTTGTCATGAGCCTCCATGTGCCGTTCTGGCTTGCGCTCCTTATCGGCTTCGCCCTCGGTGGGGTTATGGGTTTCCTCATCTCCTTCCTTATAGGCGATGCGCCGACTTTCGCGGTCGTCATCGTGGGTTTCACCTTCATCTATATAACCCGGACCGTAATCGAGAACACCGAAGCCGTTGGCGGGACCTTGGGTTTGTTCGGACTTCCCAGCATAGGCGGAAATCCTGTCCTGCACCGCTGGGCCATCGTCTCCATACTTTTCGCCATGCTGGTAATCTGCGGATTCCTCATCCATCGTTTTGACCATTCCAGACTGGGGCGGGCAGCGTCCACCACCTTCATGGACAAGGATCTGGCCGCCTCCCTCGGCATAGACATCAAGAAAATGGGCATGCTCCTCCAGACGGCCAGCTGTATCATCGCCGGAGGTTGCGGTGTGCTCTACGGCTTTATCTTCAAGAGCTTCCACCTGGATTTCTTTACCTTCCACCTGGTGGGCATCTTCATGACTACCATTTTTGTGGGTGGATATACCACCATGTGGGGCTCCTTGTTGCTGGCACCCATCCTCTATGGTGTTCCCCTGCTTTTTCCGCCCGCCATCGCGTCGTGGCGCATCGTAATCTACGGAGTATTGCTCATAACGGTGCTGGTACTGAAACCGGAAGGCTTCATAACCCGCAAGTTCGTTCATTCCATTGAGACCGTGCTTTCGTCTAAACGAAAGATTCGGAATAGCTAACGAGGAGGACGTATGAAGAAGGCACTACTGGCGATTCTGATCGCGTCGCTGAGCGCGGGAACGATCTTTGCAGCTGCCCAGGCAGAAGAGCCTGCGGCGGCGAAAGAGATTACCGTTCCCTTCCTGAACAGTCTTACCGGCGCCATCGCGAGCATCGGCGAGTACCTGGAGTGGGGCGCAGAGCGGGCGGCTTGGGAAATCAACCAGGCGGGCGGAGTTAAGGGAATGACGATCAAGGTCGTCGGCGTCGATACGGCGCTCGATCCGCAGAAGGGTTCCGTGGAAATGGCCAAGCTGGTGGAGAACACCCTCGTCGCCCTCGGCCCGGTTCCGGAGCCGGTCATCATGGCCGCCATGCCGATAGCGGTAGAAAGCGGAATGATGTCCATCACCGCCTCCACCTCGCTTGAATACGCGGAAAAATTTTTCCCCTGGACAGTTTCCTGGTTCCCGTCGACCAAGGACCGCCTTTCGGTGCTGGTCGCCGCCTGGGCAAAACAATTCCCCGCCATGAAGAGCGTAGTCCAGTTTGTAGAACCCTACGGACCCTGGCCGGGCATGGCCGATGCCCACGTAGTCGGACTGAACGGCCTTGGAATCAAGGTACAGGACAAGATTGAGGTTCCCACCGATGCGGTAACCTTCGGTCCCTTGGTTGTCAAGGCTTTGGAACAGAAACCCGACGGCATCGTTTTCGTGTGCAACGCCGAAAAGATCGCCAAGATCATCAAGGAACTGAAGAGCCGCGGCTGGACCAAGATGGACCAGTTGCTGGTATTCTCCTCCGGTGATGCCCCCGAACTCTACTCAACCGGTGGATCGGACATAAACGGTGTTCAGATATACAATTACATCAACCCCGACGTGAACAATCCCCGCTGGAACGCTTTCAAGGAAGCGTACATGAAGGATCATAACAATAATCCGGTTCCGAGCCTGGCCACCAATTATTATGACGCCGTGTACATGATCAAGGAAGCCATCCAGAACACCGCCGTAACCGGCGACCCCAAGAAGCTCAAGGAAGAACGCAAGATGATCGCCGATTATCTGCAGAACATCAAAGGCTTCAATGGCATCATGTTCGATTGGGACATGAAGAACGGCGTTCCCACGAACAAGCCCACCTTCATTTTCTCCATCGAGAATGGTACCAAGAAACTTGTAAAGGAAGTCAGGCCGTAAGCATCCAGCTTGGGTTTGATGTTGCCCCCGGCATGAAGCCGGGGGCTTTTTTTTGGTTCAGTCTAAAAACACATCGTGCGCTTGCCTTCACTCCGGGCAGATCAGGGCCAGCTTGGGAAAATGCGTTCTGACCCTTTTTGGATCCCGGGTCAGGAGAGTCATGCCTTCCACGGCGGCGTGGGCGCCTATGAAAAAGTCCGGAAGCGGCGCGATCTTGGTGCCACCGACCTTGCGGTAGGTGACAAAGGCCTTTGCGGCCAGAAATAGGGCTTCCTTGGGTATCTGACGGTGCGAGAAGCCCATGCGCGCGATGATCTGACCGTAATCCTCAATCCGTGTGAAGGCGCTGGAACACTCAGCCCATACCATGTCGTTTATGAAGAGTTGTTGCTCACGGTCCAAGGACAAGAGTTTTTCTTCCGACCATGCCGCCCAGACAGGGTCATCCGTGAGGATGTCGAGAAGCACAGAAGAATCTACCAGGATGCTCATTCAGACCTGGTGAGGGCGAGTATTTCCTCTGTACTCATGCCGGTATCGGCGGTACCACGGAAACGGGAAAAACGGGATTTTTCGCGGGGAGCTTCCTGGGGACGGATATACACCCTGCCACCTTCCGCCACAAATTCAATGTCCGTATAGGGATCCAGATGGTATGCATCCCGTAAATCCTTGGGGATAGTAACCTGGCCTTTGCTGGTAATAATCATGGTATTACCTCCTACAAGTAAGAAGTAATACCTTTTCTGCAACTAGTCAAGAGCATTCTTGATGAAAATATAAAAAAAGATTCCCACCCGCCCTTATACCTCACCCTCGTTCCAGTGGCCCACCTTGCGGATCTTCTGGTTCCGGTAGCGGACCAGGACCGAGGGATTACGGGTGCAGAGGTCGTCCAGTTCGCGCACCAGCACGTCCTTGATGATCTGGGCCGCCTTGTCCGGATTGGTATGGGCGCCCTCGGCGGGTTCGGGGATGACGCCGTTGACCACCTTGAAGTCCAGCAGGTCCGAACTGGTGATGCGCAACATGACGGCGGCGTCCTTGGCCTTGCCCGCGTCGCGCAGCAGGATGGAAGCGCAGCCTTCGGGGCTGATGACCGAGTAGACGGCGTTTTCCAGCATATAGATCTTGTCACCCACGCAGATTCCCAGGGCACCGCCGGAACCGCCTTCGCCGATGATGACGCAGACAATGGGGGTCTTGAGCTGGCTGAACTCGCGCAGGTTCCGGGCGATGGCCTCGCCGATGCCACGCTCCTCGGCTTCCAGGCCGGGATAGGCGCCGGAGGTATCCACGAAGGTGACGATGGGGCGACGGAATTTTTCGGCCTGTTTGGCCAGGCGAAGGGCCTTGCGGTAGCCTTCCGGGTGTGCCATGCCGTGATTGCGCCGCATGTTTTCCTTGAGGGTGCGTCCCTTCTGGTTGGCGATGATGGTGACGGGCCTGCCATTCAGGAAGCCGATGCCACCCACGATGGCTGCATCATCGCCGTGGTAGCGATCGCCGTGCATCTCGGTAAAGTCATCGAAGATGCGCTGGATATAGTCCAGGGAATACGGGCGGTCCGGATGGCGGGCCAGTTCGACGCGGCGCCAGGTGGATTCGGTCTTGGAGGCGGCCTTCACCTTCTCCTCGACCTTGCCCAGTTCCTCACTCAGGTCGAGGCCGGAAGCGGCTGCGAGCTTCTTGAATTCCTCAAGTTTGTTGGCAAGACTGTTTTTTGGCATTTCAGACCTCTTCCTTGCCGGTGCTGTTGTTGGCTGCGGATTCGGGCACGCAACCGGGCTTGTGCATGTCTATGAGGCGGACGAGCATCGACCGTTGTTCCTTGCGGGGAACGATAAGATCCACGAAACCTTTTTCCAGCTGGAATTCGGCGCGCTGGAAACCTTCCGGCAGGGTTTGCCGTATGGTGCCTTCGATGACGCGGGGTCCCGCAAAACCGATAAGGGCCCCCGGTTCGGCGATGGTGACATCCCCGAGCATGGCAAAGGAAGCGGTGACGCCCCCGGTGGTGGGATCGCAGAGAACCACGAAAAAGGGGACCCCCGCCTTGTCCATCTCTGCGGCGGCGCTGGAGGTCTTGGCCATCTGCATCAGGCTGAAAATGCCTTCCTGCATGCGTGCTCCGCCCGAGGTGGCGTACATGATGACCGGGACCCTCTCGGCGGCACCCTTGAGCAGGGCCCTGGCAACTTTTTCGCCCACGACGGAACCCATGGAACCGCCCATGAAGTTGAAGGACATCACCCCAAGTATGGCCTGACGGCCCTCGATGGAACAGGTGCCGGTGATGACAGCCTCTTTCATGCGTGCCTTGGCTTCGGCCTCGGAAAGTTTTTCCTCGTACCCGGCCAGGTCGATGGGGTTGAGTGAACGCAGGTTGGCGGAAAACTCCACGAAAGAGCCTGGGTCCGTAAGGTAGGCGATGCGGTCCATGGGTTCCATGCGGTAATGGTGGCCGCAGGACGGACAGGTCTTCAGGCTGGCCTTTATATCCGCGGGCGAATGGATGGCGGAACAGGATGGGCAGGCATTAGGGTCTTTGGCCGGTACGGCGGTGGGCGCCACAGCAGCTTGCGAAGCAGCGGCATTGGCGCCTGGGTTCGGGGTATCAGACACGCTCGACCTCCTCTTCAATCTCGCCATAATAATAGGTGCCGAAATCTCCGGACTTGAATTTGGAGTGGTTGATGATCCACAGTTGCTGGTCGCGGTTCGTCTTGATCCCCTCTATCACCAATTCCCTCAACGCGCGGTCCATACGGGCGATTGCGCGACTGCGATCGGGGGCGTGCACGATGAGCTTGGCCACCATGGAATCGTAATGGGGAGGGACAGAATAGCCGGTATACAGGAAGGAGTCGAAGCGCACGCCAGGACCACCGGGAACATCCAGGCGGACAATCTTGCCGGGGGTAAGCGCGTTGATGCGACACTCGATGGACCAGCCCTCAAGCCTGATTTTGGCGGGGTCGATTTCCATCTTCCCTTCCACGCAGGCGAGTATCTGCTGGCGGATGACGTCCACTCCGCTGACGAACTCGGTGACGGGGTGCTCCACCTGTACGCGGGCATTCACTTCCATGAAGTAGAAATTCTTGCCGTACACCAGGAATTCGATGGTACCAGCGCCCCGGTACTTGAGTTCCCGGAACATGCGCACCGCGCCTTCGGCCATGCGTTTGCGCATGCTGTCGTCAACGCCGGGGGAAGGGCTTTCCTCGATGAGTTTCTGGTGCCGCTTCTGGACCGAGCAATCCCGTTCGCCCAGAACCGCCACGTTGCCGTTGCCGTCGGAGAGTATCTGCAATTCCACATGGCGCGGATTTTCCAGGTACTTCTCGATGAACACGGTCCCGTCGGCGAAGTTGGCCTCCGCCTCGCGGCTGGCTATGGAAAGGTTTTCCGGAAGCTCTGCACTGTTGCGCACGATACGCATACCCTTGCCGCCGCCTCCGGA
>CAXNJE010000120.1:0-10330 GCA_964202565.1 Breznakiellaceae bacterium
CTCACCAGTCAGGTGATGGAAATCATGCAAGCCCTCAAAGTGGATGGAAAGGCCGGGAACGACCATTCTGGCATTGTCCAGTTCTACGAAAAGCTGGCACAGTTCGAAGTCCGCAAGAAATAAAAAAAAGGGAAGGCGATGTACACACATCCCTTCCCTTCGCTGTGATCCAAGTACATGATGCTGGATGACCGGCTGAATCCATACCGGTCTTTCCGGGCCTCAGGTTACAAAATCCTACCAGGCATTGTTCGAGAATTTCCAGTCTGGCTTCACCTTCCGCATCTCGAAGGCATCGTCCCTATCCCTGATTCCGCAACGCAGGTAATTTTGGTGCAGCCGTTCCATGGCCACACGATCCAGCTCGATACCCAGACCCGGCTCATCCGAAACTCCCAGGGTTCCGTCCTTAAAGGCTATGCGTCCGCCCTTGATTACTTCCTCCCGCTGCCAGGGATAATGGGTGTCCATGGCAAAGCCCAGCTCGGGCAGCGCGCAACCCAGGTGTGCCATGGCAGTGAGGGAAATGCCCACATGGCTGTTGGAATGCATGGATAGCTTGCGGCCGAAGGTGGCGCATAATTTGCCAAGTTGCATGGTGGCGTCCAGCCCACCCCAGAAATGGTGGTCCGACAGGATTATGTCCTCCGATCCGAGCCGTACGGCGGCAGGCAGTTCTGAGAAGGATGTGGTACACATGTTCGTGGCGAGGGGAACGGTAACGGCCTTGCGCAGGGCGGCCATGTTTTCCTGTCCCTTGCAGGGATCCTCGTAATACTCGATGAGGCCTTCCATCTTTTTACCCCACTCGATCGACGTATCCAGGGACCATACCGCGTTCGGGTCGATGCGCAGCGGGACCTTGTCGCCGAAAGCCTCGCGTAGCGCGAACAGGGTAGCCACTTCCACTTCGGGCGCGAAAACGCCGCCTTTCAGTTTGAGGGATTTGAAGCCGAACTCGTCGCACATGGCCCGGGCCTGTTCGACTATGCCCTGCGGATCGATGGCAGCGGCTTCCTTCGCGCGATGCCAGCCGGTGGCCGCAGGATCGTGGCCGGAGCCGAAATCACCGCCGGCTCCCTCGTACTTATAGAAAAGGTAGGCGGAAAAATCCACACGGTCACGAACCCGGCCGCCCAGCAGATCGACTACCGGTCTGCCGGTTGCCTTGCCGATGATATCGTAAAGCGCGACATCCAAGGCGCTGAACATGCGCGTTGCGACGGTTTTGGGTGCGTACCCCGTATTCAGACTGTCGCCGATTGCGCCGAAGCCCTTCTCGATAGCCATGCGTATCTTGTTGCGCTCGAAAGGGTTCATTCCCCGGATCATGCCCCTGGCCTTTTCCAGCGAGTCCAGCACTGCCGATCCGCCCGCGATCTCGCCAATCCCGGAGATTTTGTCGTCCGTGATGATTTCGACGATGATGCGGAGAGCCCAGGGCGCGTGGAGACCCGCCGCGTTAAGAAGCGGCGGATCGGTAAAGGCTATGGGCGTTACGATGAGGTCGGTAATTTTCATGGGTATGGGTCCATCCTTTTACGGGTTCTCAGCTCTTGACTCCGCCCGAGGCGAGGCCTGCAACTAGATATCTTTGAAAAAACATGAACACCAGCACCACAGGCATGGAACTTATAACGGCAGAGGCCATCACGCCGTTCCAGGGTGTCTGGTCGCCAGAAACGAGCGAGAGGAAGCCGATGGACACGAGCTTCTTCGATTCGTCAGTGATGAAGCTCAGGGGATAGATGACATTGCTCCAGCCGATGATGAAGGAATACGTCACCGTAGCCACGACTCCGGGCATGGCCAGCGGGAACATCACCTTCCAGATCGCCTGGATGCGGTTGCACCCATCCACCATCGCGGCCTCTTCCAGCTCCTTCGGCAACTCCCTGAAATAACTGCGCATCATCCAGATGGAATATGGCAGGGAAAAGGTGCAGTAGACGATGATAAGGGACCACAGCTTGTTGTAGAGACCCAATTTTATCACGAGCATCAACAGTGGTGTGGTGAGTATCATCTGCGGAAACATATACACGTACAAAATACCTTGAGCCAGGGTCTCGCGCCCCTTGTACCTGAAACGGGCAAGGCTATATCCGCCCAAGGTAGCAATGATAATACTTATCAAAGTGGAAACGCCAACTACGATGAAACTATTCGACATGTATTCTTTCATCTTGAGTTTGGAGGCGTAATCGGTCCCGTTCCACACGTTCACGTAGGATGAGACGTCCAATTCCTCGATGCCCAATGATACATCCTTGGTCAGTATTTTCTCTACCGGGGTCAGGGAACTTTTCACCATCCAATACAGCGGAAAACAGAGGACGACTATTGCGATGATGAGCATGCCGTACAGGAATATATTGTGCCGGATTGCCCGGCCTCGTTTCGTACTCATTGGGCTTCGTTCTCCTTCTGCATTTTCGTGTAGATGAACAGGAAAACCGCGAGCATGATGAGGATGCTTACCGACATCGCCGCACCCTGGTCGTACTTCATGTTCACGAATGCAAGCTCATAAGCCAGGGTATTCATGACATGGGTCGAGTTCGAGGGTCCTCCCCGGGTCAACAACCAGATTACATTGAAGGCATTGAAAGTCCAGATGACGCTCAGGATGATGGCGGTCTTCATGACCCCGGACAGCGACGGCAGGGTGATCCTGAAGAAGACCTGGGTGGGGGTCGCACCTTCGAGCTTGGCAGCCTCGTACTGTTCCACCGTGATGGCCTGCAAGCCTGCCAGTATCATCACCATAATCTGGGGGTAGCCCAGCCAGATTCCTACAGTCATTACGCACATCAGGGCAACACCTTTCTGCCCCAGGAAATTGATGCTTTCGGTGATGATGCCCAGCCGCATCAGGATGATATTGAAAATGCCGTACATGCCGTCAAACATCCAGTTCCATGAGGTCAGGCTCGCCGTGATCGGTACTATCCAGGGAAGCATCAATAGGGTACGCGCGATCCCGCGTCCCTTGAATTTCTGATTAAGGAGGAGCGCAAGCCCCAATCCCAGAAGGACCTTGAAAAAAGCCCCGCCGAATGCGTACAGGAAGGTGTTGCGCAGCGAAAGGAGAAACGTTGGATTTGCAAAAACCCGCAGATAATTATTGAAGCCCACGAAAGGGTTGGTGTTCTCGGTAGGTCTCCAGCGAAAGAAACTCATGGTGATGGAAAACAATACCGGGAAACCGGTGATCATGATGAATATGAGAATAGCCGGGGTGAGTAGGGCATAGCCCACCCAGTTATCCCTGGCTTCCAGGGAGCGGAACCTTTTCAAAGCCATGGAAACCTCACCGCAAAAAGATTAGGCCGCAGACGAACGTCGAAGGACGTCGGACTGCGGCCCGGATCAACTAATCGTTGAGGGCTTCGTCGATTTTTTGGGCAAGCTCCTTGACGACTTGCTGGGGTGTCCAACCATCCACCGCGATGCGCGAAAGGGCGTCATCGATGACATAGGCGTTGACGAGGGCTCCGATCTTTCCGTTGGGATCGGCCGGATAACAGGCGTCGACTATCTTGGTCGCGTCCTGCATCATCACTTTCTCGTTGTCCGTAAGGGAGTTGAACTGGGGATCGGCCATTACATCCGCCCTGAGGGGGCTGTAATATCCAAAGCCCATGGTCTTGAACATATCAACCTGGGTCTTGGTGTCTATCATGTGCTGGGCGAATTTCTTGCTCAGTTCGAGCTTGGGGGTCTTGAAAATTGTGATCGTCTCAGGATTCGACCAGATCATGCTCTGGCCCCTGGGACCGGACGGATAGGGGATGATCATCAGGTCTTCGGGTTTGGTACCAGTTTCGGGGGTCAGCTTGGCCATGATGCTGTTGGAATTGTAGGCCATGCCGATATCGCCCTTGATGAAGTACTGGTTGTTGCCGTTGCCGTCCCAGGTCGTGACCGCCGCAGGCATGGCACCGGATTCCCAGAGTTTCTTGACGAACGAGAAAGCCTCTATCGCCTGGGGGGTATTGATGCCGACCTTACCCTTGGCATCGAGCAGGCTTCCGCCGTAGCTGAACAGGAGGCTCAAACCGAAGCCGGCGCTGTCACCGAAACCCTTCCTGCTCATCTGGAAACCCATACCGTACTTGCCGTTGGCCTTGTCGGTCATCTTCACGCCAAGGGCAAGGATATCTTCCCAGGTACGCAAACCCTTCACGTAGTAGATACCATTGGCATCCTTGGTAAAGGTAGTGTCATAACCGGCCTTCTTCATCCAGTCCTTGCGAACATGGAGTCCGGCGGGCCTGGAAAGGAAGGGAATCTCATACAGCTTGCCGCCAACCGTGGCAGTTCCCAATACAGATTCGGTGAAGCGCTTGCGTCCGAATGAATTTACGAGGTCCCCCACATCGGCAACCGCTCCCGTAGCCTGGAATTCGACACCGGGGTGGATGTTCCAGATTACCAGATCGGGATACTGCTTGGCAGAAATGCTCGTCACCAGTTTCGTATGGAAATCGTTGGTTGGAACACGGACGAAGTTTACCTTCACCCCTGTCTTCGTCTCGAAATTCGCCGCGGCGTCATCGAAGGCCTGGATGATCTGCGGTACCGGATTGGTGATCATCCATACCTCGATGGATTCACCGAAGGCGGATATCATCGACATGCAAAAAAACAGGGATACGACAGCGTAAAGTCTCTTCATCAGCTTCCTCCTGCGATCTTTTGGGAATTCCCCAATGAAGAACGAGTATAAAACAGCTTTTGAAATTGTCAACTGAAATTCATTAAAATATAGTACATATTTATTTTTTCGAAATATTTATCTTAAAATATAATAAGATTATATATTGACAGAAAGAAAACTCGGGTATAATCATATTTGTATTGCCCGAGGAGGGAGAAGTTGGATATCACAAGCATCAGAGGCGTCATTCCGGCCGTTGTCACACCTTTCGATCCCAACTTCAATATCGATTACGGAGAATATTCCCGCACGCTGCTCCTGTTGGAAAATGCCGGGGTACATGGGCTTTTCATCGTCGGGAATGCCGGGGAATTCTATGCCCTGACGGAGGAAGAAAAGAAAAAGCTACTCAAGACTACATGCGATACGATCGCAGGCCGTCTGCCCATATTTTTTGGCTCCGGTGCCGCATCCACCCGGGAAGCCATCCGACTGACAGAACTGGCGGAAGCGGAAGGCGCGAGCGCCGTCTCGGTGATCACTCCCTGGCTGATCAAGGCCAGGGAAGACGAATTGTTCAACCACTACCGTGCAATCTGCGAAAGCACCCGCCTGCCCGTCATCGTGTACAACAATCCGGTGGTGACCGGCAACACCATCTCGCCTTCCCTCATGCGAAGGCTTTCGGAAATAGACAATATCGCCGGAATCAAGGATTCCTGCGGAGACTTGGCCATTACGCTGGAATTCCTTCAAATACAACGGAAAGGCTTCAAGGTTCTCGCCGGGCGGGATGGACTCATACTTTCGACCCTCCTCCACGGTGGAGCCGGTGCCATTTCCTCCATTGCTTCGGCCTGTCCGGAACTGGTCGTATCGATTTACGATGCCTTCATGAAGGGCGACCTGAAGCGGGCAAACGAACAACAATTCAAGCTTGCCGAACTCAGACAACTCTTCCAGCTGGGAACCTTTCCTTCCGTTGTAAAAGCTGCTCTCGAATTCCGTGGAATCAAGGCGGGCAATCCGCGACCACCGGTTGCGCCCCTTTCATCATCCAACCGTAAACTGCTGGAAAGCACCTTGGCGGGTATTCTTAATGGCTAAAGCACGTTCCGTTGCGGTACCGGAAGACAAGGAAGCGGAACCCCTGGATGCCAAGGACAAGTACAACGTCAAGATAGTCGAACGCAGCTTTGAGATTTTGGATCTGGCTTCCCGGACTGAAACCCCGCTGACAGTCCAGCTCGTCTGTTCCGAACTCGGCCTTAATCCGAATATGGCGTTCAGATTGCTCGCGACCATTTCAAAGGCCGGATACCTCGAGAAGGATGACAAGAACGGACAGTATTTCATTTCCATGAAATCCCTCCGACTTTCCAGAAAGGCCTTGATGTCCCTGGAAATTCGACGTGTGGTTCTCCCCTGCCTCGAATTGCTCTGGCATCAATATCCCAAAGCCAACCTCAATATGGCCCTCTACTACCAGGGAGACATCGTCGTCGTGGATCGCATCGACAGCATTAATCTGCCACGGACCTTCTCAGCACCCGGCCGGACCCTTCCCTTCCATTGTACTGGGCTGGGTAAAGTATTGACTTCGGAGTTGCCCGGGAGCGAGCTTGACACCCTTATCTCCAGGCAAGGACTCAAGGCCTACACGCCTGCAACCATCACCGATGCGGCAGCCCTCAAGGCAGAACTGGCGAAAGTGCGCAGGGAAGGACTCGCAAGGGACAGGGCTGAATTCATACTGAACGATAATTGCAATGCCACTGCCATCCGCGACTCGTCACAGAAAATAATCGCGGCCATCAGCATTTCCGCCTTCGAAAGCTACATGCCGGTGGAGGAAGTGGAAGGCACTATAGACGCACTGCTTTCAACGGCACGCAAAATATCGGTTTTCATGGGATTTTCAGAATATCAATAAGTGAGCACGGGCACTGTGGTATACCTTTATTCGCGATAAAAAAATCCCGATACTTTTGTATGTGACGAGGAGATTCCCGTGCGACTTCATTCCATCAAGACAAAGCTGATCGCCGCGGTGGCGATTCCGGCCTTTCTTATTTTTGCGGCAATGGTCTTAGTTGTGGGACTGCGCTTTGCAGCGGACCTGGAGAAGACGGCAAATGAGGTTTCCACCTCCGAAGCCCGGGCCTTGGCGGCCAAATTGGATACCTTCCTCGTCGGTGGCATCCAGATATCCAGGGATCTTGCCGCCTTCGCCCTGGGTTACGAGTCCATCCCCCTAAAAAACCGCCGGGAAATACTTTCCTGGGCGGTCCGAGCGACAGCTGCGACGAATACCCAGATTCTTGCGGCCTGGTTTATCTTCGAGGACCAGGTTATCGACGGCCGGGACGCCGAATTCGCTGGTGAGCCGGGTCAGACGGATTCAGGACGTTTCGTTCCCTACTGGTACCGGGAGGGAGCGGAACTGCTTTTGGACTATGGGACGGAAGACGAAGAGGGCAACGTACTTGACTACTATACCGTCCCCAAAGAGGAACGCAGGGAATACCTTACAGACCCCTATGACGTGACCACCACCAACGGGGTCACCCGTCAGGCGATTTCTTTCTGTATCCCCATCATAAAGGAAGGCAAGTTCATAGGGGTGGCGGGTGTGGATTATCCGTTGGATGATATACGCACCTTCAACGCCGAGACCCAGAATACTGAAGGCGACAGCTATTCTTTCATCCTGGCCAACAATGGCATGACCATAGCCCACCCGTCCGAAGAATTGACGGGAAAGGTTTTTTCGGAAGCCCTACCCGAAATCGAGGCGAAATATGGCATAGCCGAGGCAGTCCGGACCGGACTTGAATTGAGCTACGTGGATATTGCCATGATGACCGGCAAGAAATCCCTGGTGATGTTCGAACCGGTGCGTGTCGGGAACGGCAACAATCCGTGGAGTTTCGGCCGGGTCATCCCCATCGAGGAAATACAGGCACCCGCAAGATCCGCCATCTTCTTCCTGGGTTTCATGGGTATTGGCGGCGCCCTATTACTCGTGATCCTGCTGGTACTTTTCATCAAAGCCATCATGAAACCCCTTACCCGCCTTGAAAAAGCCTTGCAGGATATAGGCGGAGGCGAGGCGGACCTTTCACGCCGCATCGAGGTTTCGGGCAATGACGAACTGGCCAGGATGGCAACGTCCTTCAACACCTTTGCAGAAAAACTCTCACATACCCTATCCACGGTACTCGAGGTTGCCCATGGTCTCAGCAGGAATGGCGAGGACCTTGCATCGGCAATGACGCAGTCTGAAGCGTCCCTCTCGCACGTCCAAACAAGCCTGATAGAAGCCCGGGATCGTTCGGAAGAGGAAAATTCGGGCGCAGTCAACGCCGCATCCGCGGTCGCCGCCATCGCGGACCAGCTCGATTCCCTTGCCAGTGCGATTGATGTCCAGGCTTCCGGCGTGATTGAAAGCTCCGCCTCGGTTGAGGAAATGGTTGCCAATATAAAAAGCGTCGCAGGGTCGGTGGACCGCATCGCCGGTGAGCTTGAGCGTCTGGTGTCAATTGCCGAAACGGGTCGGGACAAGCTGGCCGACGTGGAAACCACCATTCAGGCCATAGCCCGCCAATCGGGGACCCTCGCGGATACCAACGAGGCCATCGCCGCCATCGCCGACCAGACCAACCTGCTGGCCATGAATGCGGCCATCGAGGCAGCCCACGCAGGAGATGCGGGGCGGGGTTTTGCCGTGGTGGCCGATGAGATACGCAAGCTCGCAGAATCGAGTTCCGAACAATCCCGGGAAACCGAACACGAACTGGGGGCCATCAAGAACGGCATAGAAGCGGTGGTCGCCAGATCTTCGGAGGCGGGAAAATCCTTCTCGGAAACACTGGCGGCGATCAGCAGGACCAACAATCTGGCTTCGGAGGTGCGGGCGGCGATGGCCGAGCAGGATACCGGCTCCCAGCAGATACTCATTGCCTTGCAGGATATCAATTCGAGCACCAGCACCGTAAGCGCGGGAAGCACCAAAATGAAAGCCGCCGGTGCGACAGCTTTGAATGAGATGTTTCAGCTTGAGGATTCAAGCCGGAAGGTGCGGGATCTGCTGAATGGGCTGGGCACCGACGCGACAGAGATCGGGCAAGCCTCAACCAGGGCGCTTAAAATGGCAGAAGAGACGAAGGGCATGATACGTCAGTTGCGGGAAGAACTGGGCCGTTTCAGGATCAGTTAGCGTAGTTCAGGAAGCGCAGTTCCCCACGGAAACGCTTCTTTATTACCAGGATAGTCGCCTCCGCCTCGAAACCTACAGACGCAACAACCGCTGCAATACGCCCCTGGGCAGCTTCTTGGCCATAGACCAGGCTCGTACGCATGAAGGCGACGAAGACAGGAGCCTTCTTGAATCCGTAAACGGCTCCAATTGGCAAGCCCGTCGCTGCGTCCAGATTGACGGTTCCTGCATAGCTGTTCTTCCCCTCGACCTGCTCGTATTCCACTGCCAGGATTTCCTTGCCGTTCAGTTTTTCCCTGCGGGAAGAAAGCAGGGTTACATCGCCTTGCAAGTCCGGGTCCAGGGGTGTCGCGGAGAAGGATGATTCACCACCGGGACGACGCGCCGGGTTCCTGCCCTTGGCAGCGTCCTCGGCAGCCTTTTTCCGGCGTTCGAGGGTTACATCCTTGCCATCCTTCGCGGTGTATTCGATAAAAGTAACCGGTTCTTCCTTACCGGCAGTGTATGTGAGGGCAAGGCGGGACTCCTCCCGCGAGACGACCGCCCCTTTGGCGTCGACCTCCTCGAACCAGGTTTCCATGCGCTTTGGCTTGGCTTCCGTTCCAGCGGCAAAGGCCTCCAAAGCTTTGGACCACAGCATCAATGCGTTTTGCATTTCCGGCGAAGAGCCATCCCGCAACTTGGGAAGACGGCTCTGCGCGGCCAGCATCTCAGCAGAGGGACCAGTCGATAGGAGCGCAAACAAGACCGCCAGCACCAAGGCGTGCATGGTGTTCAGGCGCTTCTCCCGCAGCAGTGCTTGTACTTTTTCCCGCTACCACAGGAACAGGGGTCATTCCTGCCGACCTTGGGGGTGGAACGGACTATGGTGGTGGGGACTATCTCGCCATCGTCGTAGAGCCAATCGCCGTCTTTCCTGACGAATTTGGCGCGTTCCCGGTGCTCGTCCTTCAAGCCGTCCATCACGTAGGACGCGATGAACTCCACCGTGCCTTCCGTATCGGAGGGACCGCCCTTCTCGCTCGAAACGATCCTGAGGCCCAGCCATTGCGACTTTTCACTCCAGCGCTTGGTCTGTTCGACATCGATATCCCGGGAACCATCCCGTACGCAGGTGGCGACGATATGGTCCACTTCGTGCTTGGCGTAGGCTGAATAACGGCTCCGCATCAGGGCTTCGGCGGTGGGCGCCTTCTTGGATCCTGAAATGTAGGGGCCGCAACAATCTTCATATGAGCGGCCGGAACCGCAGGGACATGCATCCATGGTATTTCTCCTAAACCAGTTGTACCCAAAAGTTGCCCCGGGGGCAAGGTACCGCTATTGCGCACCCCCGCCGCCTTCGGTACCATAACGCCATGACCCAACGCCGTTTACGTCTCCTTGGCCTTATTTTCATAGTCGTGCTGTGGGGTTTTTCCTTCATCTCGATCAAGATTTCCGTAGCC
>CAXNJE010000121.1:0-10261 GCA_964202565.1 Breznakiellaceae bacterium
TGACCAGCTCGACCGGGCTGGATTGCGGAGCCTTCCGCATGGACTATGCACAATTATGCGAAACCCTTTGGCATTACGCCCCGGTCCTGGTCCATTATGACAAGCCCGACGCGCATTTTGCGCTGGCACTCGCCGCAGACGGCGATTCCGTCGTGTGCGCCGACCCTGCAAGGGGAACCGAATGTCTGTCAGTCCCGGATTTTCTGGAACGCTGGTCGGGAGCAACCCTCGTGGTCGACTACGGACCAGACCGTGAGATCGGGGAGAGCCTGGTGGAATTCACCGTCGATCTTGCCCGCAAGCGTTTTGATTTATTGGAACGTTCAACGGTCCCTGCACGAAGGAGCTTTCTGGAATGAAGAAATCCGGAATGAAGAAATCGAGGATAAAACCCGGTGGTGCGATCTTGGATGGCAGCTGGAAATTGCCGCTACCGGGTTGCCTGCCAATCCTTGCCATCCTTGTTTTCCTGCAGGTAAGGGCATGGTCGCAGGGGATGACGAGCGAACATCAGCGTATAGGCAAGGAACTCTCTCTGAACCTGGAAACCTTGGTGGAAACCGGTGCGACACTGCAAGCGGACCCATACGCCGACGAACCCGGTTTCCGCTTCGTGCCGAGGGTGCTGGTCTCTGTCAGCCTCTGGAACCGCCTGACGCTGAATGCCGGGCTGCAAGGTACGGTCTTCCAGGTAATCCGCGAGGATGGTTCGATCGTTTCGGAAACCGCAGGCGGTACTATTCGAACAGGCGCTTCCTGGCGCTTCGCTTCGGGTCCCTATCGCTTGGTCCCAGCCGCAACGCTGGGGATTGCCCCTTCCGGAACGCACGAAGGCAAGCCCGTGCTTGGTTTTGATGGTGCTCTTTCTTTGTCATGGTTGAGGGACCCTGTCGCGCTGGGCGCCTCCGCAAACGCCAGCCTGGAACAGGACCGGTTGGCGCTGGGTGCGGGCCTAAGCCTTACGGAGGCTTTCAACGAAAACGTGTCGGCCACAGGCGCGCTGGAAAGCTCAATGGATCTGAGTCGCGCAATGGAGATTGCCTACATCGAAAGTGGCAACCTGTACACATCCGCCTCGATGACCCTGATGGTCGCTTCCCATTTGGGTGCGGTTCACGCGACGTTGAGCCTGCCCTTGGGTCGTCCCTTGGCCTCACCGTCTATGGACCTAGGCATTGCCGTGCGGTTCATTTCACTATGGCACTAATCCGTGCACAAAATTGCCCTGCATCCAGCAAAAACTGGCCACGCGGTACTCAGACGGGTATGCCGGCAAGCCCTATCTGCGCGGCGACCGGCCGCATGGCGGTTATCGTGTCGGCGATCAGGTTATCCAGCTCCACGCCCAGAAGAGCGGCGCCTTTCTCGATTACCTCACGGTTGACTCCTGCAGCGAAGGCGGCGGTTTTCCATTTCTTCCTTACCGATTTCACTTCCAGATCGAGTATGCTTTTTGAGGGTCGCACAAGTGAACAGGCAGTAATGAAACCGGTAAGCTCGTCGATGGCATACAGGGTTTTTTCCATACGGGTCTTGGGCTCCACATCCACGCACAGGCCCCAGCCGTGACTCTGTACGGCGCGAATCAACTCCTCCGGCCAAAGAGCGGCTTCCAGGATGGCACGCACCCGGATGCAGTGCTCGGCGGCATAGCGCCCGTAGTCCAGGTCATGCACCAAACCCACAAGCCCCCAGGGTTCAGGGTCCTCGCCAGCCTGGACGGCGAAGTGGCGCATGGTGGCCTCAACCGAAAGCGCATGGCGCCACAGGGCCTCGTCGTCGTTATGCATCCGCCACAATTTTTCCGCATCTGTCCTGCTTGGCATCATGCTGTAATTCCTTCCTGATTTTATACGTTGAATTTAAAGAACATCACGTCCCCATCGCGGACGAGGTATTCCTTGCCTTCGATGCGGTATTTGCCGGCCTCCTTGATTTTGGCCTCGCTACCATAGGAGACCAAGTCCTCGAAGGCGTAGGTTTCGGCCTTGATGAAGCCCCGCTCGAAATCGGTGTGGATGACCCCGGCGGCCTTTGGGGCCGTGTCGCCAGCGTGGATGGTCCAGGCGCGGCATTCGTCCTCGCCGGCTGTAAAGAAGGTACGCAAGCCCAAGAGCCTGTACGCGGCGTGGATGAGCGAGGCCAGGCCGGATTCGCCCAAGCCGATTTCCGCCAGGAAAGCCAGGCGTTCTTCCTCGTTGTCCAGGTCCGAAAGTTCTGCCTCGAATTTGCCGCAGATCACCACGGCCTCGGAACCCTCTTCCGCGGCCCGGGCTTTGACGAAGTCGATAAGTGGATTGCCGTCGCGCATGCCTTTTTCGTCCACGTTGCAGACGTAGAGTTGGGGCTTCATGGTGATGAGCTGGAAATCCGCCGCGAGGGCCTTTTCCTCATCGGTCAGCGCTACGGAACGTGCGGGTTTGCCCTGCTGCAGGGCGTCGATGATCTTGGCCAGCGCCGAGAGTGTGGCCTCGGCGGCCTTCTGCGTTTCCTTGGCCTGCACCTTCAGGGATTTCTGCGTCCGCTCGCGTCGCTTTTCCGCCGTGTCCAGGTCGGCCAGGGCCAACTCGATATTTATCACTTCGATGTCCGAGGCGGGATCCACCTTGTTGGCGACGTGGATGATGTCGGGGTCGATGAAACAACGGACGACATGGGCAATGACACCCACTTCGCGGATATGCGACAGGAACTGGTTGCCCAAGCCCTCACCCTGGGAAGCGCCCTTTACCAAACCCGCGATATCGACGAACTCGACAGTTGCCGGGACCGTCTTCTTGGGGTTGAACATCTGCGACAGCTTGCGCAGGCGCGCGTCCGGCACATCGACGATGCCGACATTCGGGTTGATGGTGCAGAAAGGATAATTCGCCGCCTCGGCCGGGGCTGAGGTCAGGGCCGAAAAAATCGTGGATTTGCCGACGTTTGGCAATCCGACGATGCCGCAATTGAGCGCCATGTACATTCCTTCGCGTATGCTGAGATGAACGCCATTTTACGGGCTGAAGCCCTGACGGTCAACGGCTGGATTCCGTCAGACCAAAAACCAGATACAGGCGGATACGCCCCAACCTTTTTTCCGCTCCTGCTTGTTCGAGTTCCGCCGATCGTGATATTCTTGAAAACACCGCATTCAGGAGGATCTCATGGCCTTTTCCCTAAATTCATACCCCATCGTCTTTCGCGCAAAATTTTCGTCCCCGAATTGGGTAGAGGAATATCTGGAGAAACCCCACAGGACGCCCGCGGAAGAAGCGGCTATGGGCGAGGCCGAGCGCGACGCCCTGGCGGCATCCCGCAATTATTATGACGACATGCCCTTGGTGAGTTATACCAGCCAATACGGCTTGGGTTGTTTCGAGGGCCTCAAGGCGCTGCCACAAAAAGATGGCGGCTTGGCCATCTTCAGGCCCGACCGCAACGCGGCACGTTTCCGCAAATCCATGGAAGGGCTCCTGATGCCGGGTTACCCGGAAGATCACTTCGTCAAAGCCTGTGTCGAGGTTGTCCGCCGCAACGCAAAGCTGGGCTTCAGGCCCCAATACAAGAGCGAATGGGAGAAAGATTCCTTCCAGACCGCGGACGCCGTATACATTCGCCCTTTCAGCTATTCCGAGGGCGGAATCGGCGTGGCACCCTCCAAGGCTCCCTATGTCATGGTGGTCACCACTCCGGTGAGCGCCTATTTCTCCGCGGGAACCACCAAGGCCGTCACGACCGACCGGGTCCGCGCTACACCCCATGGAACGGGCTGGATCAAGGCTGCCAGCAATTATGTCATTTCGACCATTGCCAAACATGAAGCCAATACGGCAGGGTTCATGGAATGCGTATTCCTGGACGCACTGGAAGGCAAGTACCTGGAAGAAGGCTCATCGTGCAATATCTTCGTCAGGTTGAAATCGGGCGAACTAGTCACCCCTGAACTAGGCGATACCATACTGCCTGGCATTACACGCTCCAGCGTCATCGAATTGGCCAAGGACAAGGGTGTCAAAGTGAGCGAGCGCCGAATCGCCATCGACGAGGCCCTGTCCGAAGGTGTTGAATGCTTCGTTTCCGGCACGGCAGCAGGCGTTACCCCCATTGAGTCGCTTACCCATAAGGGCAAGACGGCCATTTTCAACAACGGTAAGGTGGGAGAGCTGAGCGCCGAACTGAGGGACGTGATAAAAGGCATTCAATACGGCAAGCTGCCCGATACGAAGGGCTGGATGGTACGGATATAAATCATATCTTACCTTATTTTTACTGATTTTCCCTTTCAGAGTTAGTATCTTGCATGTACCATGAAGAAATTAGTAATAGCTACTATTATCGTCATACTGGGCTTCCATACGTTGAGCACCGCGGAAGCCCAGGAGGTGATGCAAGCACAGATTTCAAAGATTTCCGTACTTGGTCTTAAACGCACCAGGGCGCGGGTTCCGGAAAAACTACTGTCACGTTTCCTCGGAACCTCGGTTTCGGACTTGGACGAGGAAATAGTAATCACCATCCTATTGGAAACAGGCATTTTCGAGGACATCGAGGTGAGGACCAAACAGGCCGAGGATAGCTCGGCTGATACCGGCACGACCCTTGAAGTAACCGTCAGCGAAAAATGGTCCATAATCCCCCTTCCGGTCTTTGTAGCTTCTTCGGATGGGTTTACCGCCGGGGCCGGTCTCATCGATGCGAACGCCTTCGGCCTGAACGACAAGATCTTTGCCATCGGCCTGTTGTTGCCAGACGGCTGGATGACCAGCCTGGCCTACGTCAATGTGCCCGATAGCGAACGAGACCTTCGCTGGAGCGTTTCGGGCTTTTTCTCCAGCCAGGACAAGACGGTGGTAGACCAGAATGAAGATAGTATCCGCAGATACGCCTCCGATGCGGCACGAGCGTCCTTCGAAATAGGATTCCCGCTCATTCGTTCCACCAAATATCCTTTGGAGGCATCCGTAGGCGCATTCTTCAACGAACTTGGGGTGAGGGAGGTAAATTCTCCCCTCGCCCAGCCCGAAGCCGGCAGGGTGGTCGGTCTTAAAACAGGTTTGAGCCTGCGCGGATCTTCCTGGGACGGCGTATTCCTTTCAGAACGGCAGGCTTCCCTCTCTTGGTCGTATAATTATGGCTTGCTGAATGACTCGCATCAAAGCCTTAACTTCCGGTCCAGCTATGACTATGCGCCCTTCCCTGGTTTGAGGCTTAGCCTGCGCGGAGCGGCAGTATATGCCCCGGAAACACCGGCGGTATTTGAGGATGGTCCCTTCTCCATCGGCAACACGATCCTGCCCACCGACTTTTCTGCCAGAAACCTGGCGGGATTCTCCGCTGGCTTTGAAGGCCGAATCATCAAATTCCCCTTCGGAGTGCTATCAGGCCTTCTATCCTACCAGGTCGCTTTTACCGACGGCCCCATACTCGGTACTGGATTTGACCATGGACCCGCTGGCGGGGTTCGGGTATACATTGCCAAGGTTGCAATACCCGCCTTGGATGCCGGAGCCGCGTACAATGTGGAGACCGGAATTTTCAAGGCTACTTTTGGGATAGGGATGCGAATGTGATTTTCAAAGCAGGGCCGAGAGCCGTTCGATAAGATCCCGGAACATTGAAACGGCGCTGGCCTGAATGAAGGATTGGACTTCCCTGGCCACCACCTCGTCCCAGGTGAACGCAGTGCGGCTTCTGTTCAGCAGCATCTCCATCCAAGCTTCCCGATCGTGTACCAGCCCCGCTTCATGGGCCTTAAGGATAACATCCCGGGGACCGCGCAGGTCGATATGACCCTGGAACTCAAGGTAATCCCTCAGCGCGATCCAGGCCAGCTCGAAGGTGTCCTCAAAACACTTGATCAAGCCCTGCTCTTCCAGAAGGGTGAATGAATTCTGTATGCACCCATCATCCAGCAAGGTGAAGGCCCTATTCAGGTTGCCGAGGCTTTGCCTCCATCGGATATCCGGATCATCCATGCCCTAAGTATTATCCAGCAGGAAGGATTGGGCAAGGGTGGTAATTGTGGGTTAAAATCACCTGTCAATAAAAATTACCTTGAAATTTAGCATTCTATGTATATACTTGTATATACATAGAAGAGGTAGTCATGCAAGCACAACTTTTCAAGTCCGGCAACTCGTTGGCAATACGCATCCCAAAAACATTATGGCCAGCACAAGCTGGGGCCAAAGTGGATCTGCGCAGGGAGGGGGACCATTTGGCGATGTATCCTATTTATCCCAAACTTGATGAAGTCATGGAAGTATTCAGGGCTTTCGATCCGGCCTTCATGTCAGAAGGCCGTGAAAATCCCGAAGAGATCGAGCGTCGGTGGTGAAATACCTGCTTGACACCAATATCTGCATTTATTTGATGAAAAACCAACCCGTCTCCGTTGCGACGAAATTTGCGTCACTGAATGTGGGTGATGTTGGAATATCAGCGATCACTTTGGCTGAACTTGAACAGGGTATAGGCAAGGACGCAGACCTGGCCATAAGCCGACGGAAGCAACTTTCCGCTTTATTACGGTTGATACCAAGCATTCCGTTCGATGACGCTGCGGCAATATCATACGGCATCATTCGAAACCAAGGCGCACAACTTGGCAGGAATCGCTTTGACACCTTGATAGCAGCTCAGGCTCTGGCGGGAAAATTGATTCTCGTTACCAACAACATCAGCGATTTTGCTGGAATAAAGAACCTCGTAATAGAAAACTGGGTGGAACACGAAGAGGAACATGCTGGAGAACGATCATTGATCCAGCAGGCCTGAAAAGACAGGCCTGATTTCGGCTACAACCGTCTTGCAAAAGTGAGGAATATAGGTGTGGTTTTCTTATAGGGCCGCGACTTCCGCTTCGCTCAATCCGGTGGCTTCGATGATGAGCTGCACATCCAGGTCTTTAGCCTTCAAATTACGCGCGACTTCTTCCCGGCCTTCTTTGATGGCCATCTTTCGGGCGTACTCAAGTTGGCCAACCAGGTCGCGTTCGTTCTTTTCCTTTACCATGGCTCTGAAAAATCTGCCGTCTACTGCCATAAACTCTTCGAACCTCCTTTCGGCTGCTCTGAGCTCTGCGTGTTCGGCGCACAGCCGGGCCTTTCAAGCGGCTGTACCACTTTTTTTATTCTTCGGACGGGGTGCGGGAATGCCTCGTAGAAGTCCTTCAGTTGAAAGGTCCTCATCAATAAGAGACCAGTGGATCCCGTAACCAGCGGCAGAACATTCCCACGCCTCTCGTTCGGAGAGCGTAGCTTCCATTAAACGGGGATACCAGGCGAGAGGCACGCTGATCGTACGTCCATCCATAAGGTCCACGCTCATCGTATCTTCATCGAAGCGAACCGCTTTCACCCGCTCATCTGCCGATTCAGCTAAAATTCCCATTCCATTCCTCCAGAATCTCTTGCTGATGTTCTTCGACCAGCTTTAGAATCACTCTCACCTCATGCGCGCTGAAGCCTATAGCACGCGATAACTGTACAGGGGAGAGCCAGAACTTGGCGGTCGAGGAATCTGAGTCCTAATGTATATGGGGCGGCTCATTTGCTTCATGACTAAAAAAGTAAAAGCGATACGGGCCTATACGCAACACGGTCGGCATCGTGGACGCTCCAAAAAGGATGGATAAGACAAGGGTGCGGAGTATAGTTGAGATATTATTATGATATCTCAACTTTGAGGGTGCAATCCTTTTGACCGATACGGTCGCGTTCGTTCTTTTCTTTCACCATGGCTCTGAAAAATCTGCCGTCTACTGCCATAAACTCTATTCATCTCCACACAGGGCAGGATCCACCAACTTCAAGTCCTTAAAGTACTCACAATAATATCCACGGTCCCTTGCCAACAAAATTGTATTGATGGATGATGGTATGAATTCCATTTGTAAATCTTGCAGGAAATCAATCAGATGCTGATCGTTAGTAAATACAGGTCGAATTTCGGCGATAACAGCCTCGCATACCACCAGGAAACCCATTTCGCGGAATTCCTGTAATTGGAACTCGGATTGCGCTGCGAATAAGGAACCATCTATGAGAACATCCAGTAATACAGAAGTATCAACTGCCGTAATCATCCACGAATCTCGCGCAGATATTCATCAACTGTGTTATAGCCTTTTGGCAATATGCCCTTCCCACGCCATTCGTTTATGGAATATGTCGGTTCTTTTTTGATACCAATTATTTTTCCATCCTGGACCATGAAATCGATAACATCCCTACGATGTATCCCCAAGTCCGTTCTAATGGATTTTGGCAGGGTTATTTGACCGCGATCGGAAACCTTTGCTTTCATACTGTAATAATAATTGTTCAAGCATTTCTGTCAAGCAAGGATCGATGCCTTACAAAGCAGTCCATCGCAAAGTAATGCCTTACACAGACAATAGAGCACACCGTGAAATACGGGCCAATTCCTCACCCATCTTTTCCCGAGCCTGCGCGGTATCATAGGCAACCTGCCCACGCAGCCACCACCCGTCACTTAGCCCGAAGTATTTGCAGAGCCGAAGATCAGTATCTGCAGTTATGGAGCGCTTGCCCGCGACTATGTCCCCGAGATAGTTGATATAACGCGCATGACTAATCTTCTTATAACACCGCGACTTCCGCTTCGCTCAAGCCAGTTGCCTCGACGATGAGTCGTAAATCCAGGCCTTTTGCCTTCAAATTACGCGCCACTTCCTCCCGGCCTTCTTGACGCCCTTCTTCCCGGTCTTCTTGCCGGGCTTCTTCCAAGCCTTCTTTAAAGCCCATCTTTCGGGCGTACTCAAGTTGGCCAACCAGGTCGCGTTCGTTCTTTTCTTTCACCAAGGCTCTGAAAAATCTGCCGTCTACTGCCATAAACTCTTCGAACCTCCTTTCGGCTGCCCTGAGCTCTGCGTGTTCGGCACACAGCCGAGCCGCAATTTCATGCTGTCTTCCTTCTGTCTCCAGAAATGTGGCCCAAACCTCCGCATTTTTCAAGGCGGCTCCAGTAGAATAAGGACCTCTCGAAAAAGTAATCCTGAGAACGCGTTTGTACCTCGATCTCGATGAGACGGCCGGAATCATCTTTTACTAGAATATCGAGCCGGGAACCCTTTTCCCCCAGTTTCTGAGGCCCCAGTTTGCTTTCCCGCAGTTCCAGTCCAGAAACAGCTGAAGTCCCGGCGTAATCAAAGAAAGAGTTCAGCATCACCTGCAGTATAGGCAGACCATCTTTCTCCCCAAAAACCCAGGTGAACACATCCTCATTCAGAATGGATATATGCTGTTGTTCCATGAAGGCCTCCACCTCTAGTACTGGTGGAAGTTGAATGGTGCTTCATTGTATTATGGGAATATCTATTTTCACTCACAATTTTAATTGTACCGGGTAGGCGGATGCAGTTCATGGTTCGTTATTACATGGACAGCAAAGCAGAATTCGATATGCGGGCTACTTCCTTACGCAAATCATCTTACGCCAAAGCTCGAGGAAGATAAAAAAACCGCCCCCCGAAGGAGGCGGTTTTCCGATCAGAAGATCGAAGGAGAATTAGAGGGTGATGGTGCAGGTAAGGGTGAATACGCCCTTTCCGCCGTCTTCACCATAAGGTGTGATGGCGAAACCGCTTAAAGGATAGTCCTTATCGTCAGCAATTGCTCCGCCCGCGAATTCGGCGGTGATAACAGTGTTGGCAATAACGCTGGCTTCTACGCCGACCGTGAATACGAGACCATTGTCGTCGGTTACATCTTTCATGTGGAGTAGGCCATAGTCGAAAGATGCATAGGGCTTCAGGGTCTGGCCTTCGGCGAGTGCATAGGTGTAATCCACAGAAGCGCCAATGTAAGCGGGAATACCCTCGGTCGCATCGGAATCGGTGGCGTTCATGAGGTTATAACCTTTGAAGTATACAGAAGCTCCCAAAGCGGGAACAAAACCGGCAGCGCCGTCTTCGGTGAAGGTCACACCAGCTTCGAGATAAGCGTTATCAGAAACAGGGACATAGGATTCAGCGGGGCTGTAGTAGGCGTTAAAGCCCAGAGCATCACTGTTACCCATAGTGAAGGTCGCACCAAAAGCAGCGTCCCACACCATGTCAGCATCGGCGACCATCGAACCATCAAAACCAGCGGTAAGAGCCAAGGCGGCCATCGGGGTGATGGAAGCACTCAGGCTGAAACCCTTATTTGAATCTTCCCAGGAGTCCATGAAGAAAGAAGCGGTGACGGAAACGACGTCCGTTACCGGTACGAGGGTCACACTGGCACCGATCGTATACTCACTGTCTTCGTTGTTG
>CAXNJE010000122.1:0-10119 GCA_964202565.1 Breznakiellaceae bacterium
TAAAGCTTTGCGAAGCAACCATGGAACGTGTTATAATTGTACCAATATGAAAAGCGCCAAAAGTCCCTTTCCTATCCGCAACATCCTTTACATTCCGGAAACGTGCCGGGAAGCCTTCATCCCCCTATCCAACAACGGCTGTCGGGTCCTGCGCAAGGCCGGAGTGCGTCTTGCCGGGTACAGCGAGTTCGGGGAAGGTTATTTGGTGGGGCGGGTCTCGCCTGGTTTTCGGATTCTGCTCTTTACGATCGAAGGCGCGGGTGAAATCTATCTGGAACATGATGACGGGTCGGAACGCCGCGAAGTAATTCCCAGCCGTACCGTGCTCTCCGTACCTGCCGGCCTGAAGTATGCGTACCGTCCCATAGAGGTTCCCTGGAAGGTCGCCTGGTTCCACTTGGAGAGTACCGGGCGGCAAAGTGCTTCCTTGGAAAGGGATTATACGATCCGGTCATACCCAACGGCGTATCGTGTTGGCGCTACGATGCGCGAGCTCATCGATGAGAGCCTTGAAGCGTCGGTCGCGGGGGAATTCGGTGAAGTGGACGATAACACCAAACGCATCGAAGAGCTATACGCCGAAATCCTGCTGGCGAGGCTGCAATCCGAAACCTGCACCAGAAAATCACCAGCCAGCAATCATTCCCTGACCACCCTCGATTCCCTCTGGAACCGGGTCTCGTTCGCGCTCGACGAGAAGTGGACCTCCTCCCGTCTTGCCGAGGTTTCCGGTTTTTCTTCAACCCACCTTAATCGGCTGTGCCGCGATATCCTTGGCCTTTCCACCATGCGGCACCTGAATGCCTTGCGTATGGAACGGGCGCGGGAACTGCTTCGAAGCACCGACTACCCGGTACGACAGCTAGCCGGACTCGTCGGGTACGAGGATCCCTTCGCTTTTTCCACAGCCTTCAAACGCGAGTTCGGCATGAGCCCCCGCGATTGCAGGAAGGGAGCGCCCTCATGAATGATGGTGTAAAAAGTAATTCTTCCAACAACCTGGACGGAGCTTACGACGAATTCACCCTTAAGGATTTCCAGGCCGGGATGGCCGGAGGCAGCCTCAGCGCAGAGGCACTCGTAGCGTATTACACCGATCGCATCGGGAGACTCGACCGGAATGGCCCGCGCTTCAATTCTGTCCTTTACCTGAACGAATACGCCCCGGCGCAGGCGGCCGTCTTGGACAGGGAGCGGAAAAAAGGAAAACTGCGCGGTCCCCTGCACGGTATTCCCGTCCTGATTAAGGACAATATAAACACGACGGACGGCATGCCCACCACCGCCGGTTCCCTCGCCATGAAGGGCTTCATGGCTCCCGCCGACGCGACTGTGGTTAGCCGCTTGAAGGATGCGGGTGCCGTGATCCTGGGCAAGACCAACCTGAGCGAGTGGGCCAACCTCCGCGCCCTCCATTCCACCTCGGGCTGGAGTAGCGGGGGCGGGCAGACAAGGTATCCTTGGGCGCTGGACCGGAACCCCTGCGGTTCAAGCTCCGGTTCCGCCGTGGCGGTTTCCGCCAACCTGTGCGCCCTCGCCGTGGGCACCGAGACCGACGGCTCCATCACCGCCCCATCGTCCATAAACGGCATCGCCGGCATCAAACCCGGCATTGGCCTCGTGAGCCAGGAAGGGATCATCCCCATTTCCTTCAGCCAGGACACTGCGGGACCAATGGCGCGAACCCTGGAAGACGCGGCTGTCCTGCTTGAGGCCATGCTGGAAAAAACCGGCAACAACGCACCCTGGACAAAGCCGGGCTCCGGCCTTTCTGGAGATCAATGCAACCTTTCGGGCCTCAGGATAGCCTTGGCCCTCAACTACTCGGGAATGCACCCGGAACTGGACCTGATGGCAGCCAAGGCCGCGGACGTCCTGCGCACCCTGGGTGCGGTGGTCGAGGAAACCACGATTGATATCGACCCCAGGCTGGAAGCGGCCGAATTGGAACTGATGCTCTACGAGTTCAAATACGGCCTTGAAGAATACCTTGCGACATATGGCCAAGGACACAGCATCCAAACCCTGGCTGATCTGATTGCCTTCAATCGGGATCATGCCGACACGGTGATGCCCTGGTTCGGCCAAGACCTACTGGAAGCGGCAGCAAAAAAGGGCGGTTTGGACGAAGTCGCGTATAAGAAAATCCGCACTGATTGCCTGCTGTACGCCCGGGAAAAGGGTATCGACGCCACCATGGCCGCCTTGCAGCTGGACGCCATCATCGCGCCTTCTTCCTGTTTGGCCTGGAAAACCGACTATATCCTGGGTGACCATTACCTGGGCGGTTGTTCGTCCTTGCCCGCCGCCGCTGGCTATCCCCACCTTACCGTCCCCTCCGGTTTCGTCCACGGCTTGCCCATGGGGCTCTCGTTTTTCGGCAAGGCAGGCACCGAGGTAAAACTGGTGCGTATCGGGATGGCCTACGAGGGGGCCACAAGATGCAGGCGAAAGCCGACACTGGCGGAGACGGTGGATTGCTGAATCCTGCCCGTGCCGGGTTCTACCACGCCGGGTTGGAACAAGTGGACAGTTGATTTTCGTCGGGTGGGGGGATACGATGACCCGCAAACGTGCCGCTGGCAGAATCTGATGGGAAAAGGGAATACCATGAAGGGAAAAGAACGGATTAGGGCTTATGTCAGGGGTGAACCGGTCGACCGGTTGCCATATATGCCCATTGTGATGAGTTTTGCCGCTCAGGGAATCAAAGCCAAATATAAGGATTTCACCACCGACTACCGGCTTATCGCAGAAGGCCAGGTTGTCTTTGCCGATCGCTTCGGGGCAGACCATGTCTCTGTGATCACCGACCCGGCGGTGGAGTCCTCCGATCTGGGCCAGCCGGTTATCTGGTACGAGGATGAACCGCCCGCCAACGATGAATCCCGTTCCCTGTTGATGGACAAGGCCTCACTTGCCCACCTGAAACAGGTGAGGCCCGAGGATGGACGGCGCATGTCCAACCGTATCAACGCTGTCGCAGCCCTTGCGGATCGAGTGGGGGATGACTTGCTGGTTGAGGGCTGGGTTGAAGGGCCCTGTGCGGAAGCTTCCGATCTGCGGGGTCTTTCCCGTCTGATGATGGACTTCTACGACGATCCGGGTTTTATCCGGGATCTGCTATCCTTTACCACCGCCCTGGGGGTTTCCTTCGCGAAAGCCCAGATCGAGGCCGGAGCTACCGTAGTCGGTGTTGGTGATGCCGCCTCATCCCTGATGGGACCCGAGATATTTGCGGAATTCATCAAGGATCACCACCGGGCCTATGTGGAGGCCATCCATGCCGGTGGCGCCTTGGCCCGGCTTCATATCTGCGGAAACACTACCGCCCTGATGCCGCTCCTTACGGATATCCCCTACGATATCATCGATCTGGACCACCTGGCATCGGTGTCGAGATCGCGGGCGGCGCTGGGGCCGGACCGGATACTCCTGGGGCATCTGGACACGGTGGCAGTCCTGAGGGACGGCACTCCCGATACCGTCCGGCAGGCCCTGGCGCAGGTGCTTGAGGAAGCCGGGGGTTCGAACTATATCGTTTCCGCCGGCTGTGAGATTCCCCGGGATACCCCGGAAGCGAACTTCCAGGCCATGCTGGATTTTGCCCGCGAGACGAGGCCTTAGGGAACAAGGTTGCAATGGGGATCATGCCAAGGACGGAATTAACCTTCATACAGTATACTAGTATGAAGCGGTATGCGGAGGCTTTAGATGGAACGAAACGAAGGTACGAGCGCCCTCAAATCCGATACGCGATATTCTTTGGCCGACTGGCGATCCTGGCCCGAAGGAGAGCGGTGGGAATTGATCAACGGTTTCGTTTTCGGGATGAGTCCGGCTCCGCGCGTCCGGCACCAGCGCTATGGTTTTGATCTTGGTCGTCGGTTGGGGAATTTTTTGGAGAACAAACCATGTCAGCTCTTCATGGCTCCATTGGACGTATTTTTGGAAGAAATCAGTGCCACGGTCGTAGAGCCGGATGTTCTGGTCGTTTGCGACGAGGCAAAAATAGGTGAGGATGGCATCCACGGCGCACCGGATTTTATTGCGGAAGTCCTTTCGGACAGCACGGCGAATAAGGATTTTGGCGTAAAAAAGGAATTGTACGAACGCACGGGGGTCCGTGAATATTGGATTATCCAGACCGATACCGGCACCGTGTACCAATATGTTCAGGATGCTGATTCCTTGGTCACAGGAAAACCCGGGTTCTCGCCGGTTCGTGAGCACCGGAAGGGCAGGGCTGTGGAGAGTGTGATCTTCCCGGGTTTCAAGTGGCGTGCGCTTGAATCCTGATACCCCTACGCGAACGCCGCCGCCATCGCGCGCTTCCACGCGGCCAGGACCTTTTCGATCACTGCGTCCATGTCCTGGTTTGTCACCTGCCTGCGGGGGTCGGCCAGGTACCATTCGATGGATTCGCGCATGCCCTGGTGGAAGGGGATAGTCGTGCGGAATGCAGGGACCAGGCGCTTGAGTTTGGAACAGTCGAAGACGCTGGACCAGGCCTTGTCGCCCAGGAAGTGCTGGCCGATTTCGGGGTTCACCGTGGCGATGAAGTCCGAGGGCACATGGACGATGCGGGGTTCCACACCCAGGATGGCCGCGATGGTCCGGTGGATGGATTCCCAGGTGAGGGCTTCGTTGCCGGTGATTTGTACCGCTTCTCCGATAGCGGCGGGATTTCCCAGCAACCCGACCAGGCCGACGGCGAAGTCGCGGGTGTGCGTCAGGGTCCACAGGCTCTGCCCGTCGCCGTGCACCACCACTTCCTTGCCGGCCAGCATGCGCGCCGCCACCGTGAAATCGGAGGAGGTCCAGGCGGTGGGAATCCAGCCGGCGCTGTAGGTATGTGAAGGCCTGACGATGGTGATGGGGAAGCCGCTTTCCCGACCTTCGCTTTCCAGCAGGCGCTCGCAGGCAATCTTGTTACGGGAATAATCCCAGGCCGGGTTGATGAGCGGGGTCGCTTCGGTGATCACGTGGTGGACCGCCGGTTTCCTGTAGGCCGATGCGCTGGAAATGAACACGTACTGTCCGGTTCTCCCCCGGAACAGCCGCAGATCCCGCTCGACCTGGTCCGTCGTGAAGGCGATGAAATCCACCACCACGTCAAACTCAAGCTTGCCGATCGCAGCGCGGACAGCAGCTTCGTCCCCAATATCCGCGGTCAGCGTACGTACTCCGTCAAGCTTTTTTTCCGGCCGCGTGCCGCGGTTCAGATGGTACAGTTCGATGCCCTGCGACAGGGCGCGCAGGGACGAGTCATAGGACAGGTTTCCGGTTCCTCCGATAAAAAGCACACGCATGGTAATCCTCCTGATTCAGGATGCTGAGTATACGATATGTGGCAGTGTTCAGCTCGGGTCGTCTTCGCGGCGGGACCAGGATTCGGCCAGGATGAATTTGAGGCTGAGGGTTTCGTCTTCCTTGTAACTTGCCTGCACCTCATCCAACTGCACCTCGAATCTTCCCCACCCTTCAGTAGCCGCCGCTTCCCGCGCCGTCTGTGACGATGGCCACGCTGGAAACGGCGCCCAGGCGGTTGGCTCCGGCGCCGATGAAGGTGAGGGCGCTCTGGTAAGTGCGGACGCCTCCGCTGGCTTTGACCCCCATCCTGGAACCTACGACGCGCCGCATAAGGGCGAGGTCGGCTTCCGACGCCCCGCCCCCGGCAAACCCGGTACAGGTTTTGACGAAATCGGCGCCGGCCTTCTTGGACAGTTCGCAGGCTCTGACTTTTTCCTCCTCCGAGAGGAGGGCTGTCTCGATGATTACCTTCAGCACCTTGTCCGCGCCTATTGCCTGCCGGACCGATCGGATGTCCGCCTCGACCCCCGCATGGTCTCCCGATTTGAGTAAACCTACGTTGATCACCATGTCTATCTCGTCGGCTCCGTCCTCGACCGCGCAACGCGCTTCGAAGGCCTTGGCCCGGCTGGCCATGGCGCCCAGCGGGAAGCCTATCACCGAACAGACCTTGATGGCCGTTCCCTTGAGTTTCTGCGCGACGTACGCCACCCGGCACGAATTGACGCAGACTCCGTAGAATCCGTACTGGAGCGCTTCCTGGCAAAGCTTGTCGAAGGCCGCCGTATCCGCTTCGGGACGCAGCATGGTGTGGTCGATATACGGGGCAATTTCGGCCGGGGAAAGCGCGGGAACGCCGCCTGTCTTTTTCGCTGTCTGGTTATCCATGGTTGAAGCCTCCTGTTTGTTGTCTTTGCTGGTGTCGTTTATTTGCCGGAACCCGTTCCGGCTCAATGCATCTCGCGGCCGCCGGAGATGTTGAAGGCCTGGCCGGTGCAATAGTCCCCGTCGATGGTAAGGAATTTTACAAAGGCCACCACGTCCTCGATGTGGCACAGCCTGCCCAGGGGTATCTTGGCGGTAAACTGTTTGACCACCGCTTCCTCTTCCATCTTGAGGTTCTGGACGTAGCCCTTGCTCACCTCGCTCCAGACGCCGGTGTTCCCGACTATGCCCGGGCACAGGCAGTTCACCTTGATATTGTCTTTCGCCAGCTCGAAGGCCATGGCCTGGGTGATGGATATTATGGCTCCCTTGGCACCGGAATAGGCGGCCATCACCGCGGATCCTGTTTTTCCCGATTTTGAGGAGAAATTGATTATCCGGCCATCGTGCAGTTTCTTCATGGATTTCAGGGCACCCTGGGCGCACCAGATCGAGCCGTTGACGTTGATGCGGTTCATGCGGTCGAGCCGGTCGGGGGTGATTTCCTCGAACACTTGCTGGTCGACGGCGCCCGCCACGTTGGCCAGGGCGAAAATGTCACCAAGCTGGGTGGCGATCCCGTCGAAGCAGGCGTGGACCGCAGCCTGGTCCGTGATGTCCAGGATATAACCGCGAACCGTCGCGCCCGTCGCAGCCAGGCGCTGCGCCTGTACCAGCACGTCCGGATCTATGTCGATCATCGCGACCCTGGCCCCAAGGGCAACGTACATTTCCGTTATGCCCAGACCGATACTTTTGGCCGAGCCGGTGACTACACAGGTTTTTCCTTTCAGATCGATGCTCATTGGGTTCTCCTTGGGTATCAGATCAGCATGCCACCGGTTACGTCGATAACGGAGCCGATGATGTTGTACGATTTTTCCGACGCCAGAAAGGCCACGGTGTAGCCTATCTCCACCGGCAGGGCGAACCGGCCGGAGGGTATGCGGGCCTCATAGGCTTTCTTCAGGTCCGGATCGGTCCACTTGTCCTCGTTTATGGGCGTGCGGACCATCCCGGGGGCAATGGCGTTGGCGCGTATGCCGTGGGGCATCAATTCCCGGGCCAGGGTCTTGGTGAGCATGATGAGGCCGGCCTTGGCGGAAGCATAGTGGGCGTGTCCCCCGGTGTTGTAGCTGATGCCGGACTTGGAGGCTATATTGACGATGCTCCCTTTTATTCCGGCTTCCACCATCTGCCTGGCCACGCGCTTGCACAGCATGAAGGGTCCGTTGAGATTGATACCGAGGGTCCGTTCCCAGTTTTCGTCGGGCATGTCGAGGATGTTCTCAGTGGGCCATACACCGGCATTGTTCACGAGTATGTCTATGTGTCCGAAAGCGGCGGTGACGGCCTCCACGAGTGTGTCGAGATCGGCTGCCTGCGAGACATCGGCATAGAAAGCCCTGCAATCCGTGCCGTACGCAAGATTGAGCCTTTCGGCCAGACCGAGTGCCTCATCCTTCGCGCCCCGGTAGTTGATCGCCACATCGACGCCTTCCATCGCCAGCGCCTCGCAGATTCCCGAACCGATTCCGGTCGCTCCGCCCGTCACGATCGCGGTTTTACCTTTCAAGCCAAGATCCATATGCACTGTTCCTCATCGATTTTTGACATTACTATTTATAGCGTTGGAGCGCTAGAGCGGAAAATGTACCTTGGTCATCTTACCGGGCCAGGGTGGCCATGGTGAGCCAGGCCGCGTGGGGCATCCATTGTTCAGACCACCGCCATCTTTGTGCGTCGTCACTGGCCCAGGGCTCCGGAAGCCAGGCGATGTCGTTTTCGTCGTCCACTCCCGAGGTGATCCCGTTGGCAACCCCGCCGGGGGCATTCAGGCCGTACCACCCGTAGAAGGGATTGTTCCTGCCCCGACCATGCACCATGCAGACATCGAAAGGGTTCCTCCCCATAATCCAGTCGACCTGGTCGGATGCGAAGCGTTCCAGGCTTGCCGCAAACCCGGGATCGGTTTCCACGCAGACGGCTGCCACCAAGCGGGCAGCGGTGGCAAGGGAGGCCAGGCGTGCGTTCTCTCCCTGCCACCAGTACCCGGTTTCATTGGCATGGGGAATGAAGAAAGAGGTCCTGATTTCGCCATCCAGGGGTTTGACAACCTGCCGGGCCAGACCAAAGGGATTGTTTGCTTCCTTCACGAGTTCCAGCTCCGCGCGCATGGCCAAGCATGCGGTTTCCACCGCCATAACGGCGTGTTCCGATCCCTTGCCGGCGGTTTCCGAGTAGCGAAGGAGGGCGATGACGGGAAGACCGGCGTCCGAAGCATGGAAAAAAGGCCGTGTGCCCTCGGCGTCTGCGGTCCAGTACCGGATTCCATCCAGGTTTCCATTGAAGCGGGTTGAAAGTGCTCCTGCATACCAATCAGCTCTTATCCGGACAGCATCCTTGGTGCTGCCTTCAGGAAGTGCGGCAAACAGTTCGGAGGAAGCGAGCAGGGCACAGTAAAGGTCGATCAGGTTCGTTGGCATTCCGTCTTGCTTGTGGAGCGCTTCCAGGGCTTTCCAGCCCGAAAGTGCGGTGCCAAGATAATCCGGTGCTGAATGCTCGCCCCTTATTCCAGCCGCGGCGACCCGGGCGAGGGCGGCTATGGCCATGCCTCCTCCCTGCCTCCACCCCGAAAGATAGTCGCCATCCATGATGCCCTTCTGGGTGCGGTAGGCGCAGATGGTCCTGCGGGAGGGATCCTTGGACCAGACATCGAACACGGTGATGTAGAAACGGCCCGATTCCGGATCCTGCATCCTCATAAGGAAATCGGCCCCATGGGCGGCCTCTTCCGCGAGGCGTAAGGAAAGCTTGAACTCGGGCAGGCCTTCCAGGCGTCCCAACGCTCCCGCTGTTGCCGCCAGGACCCACACAACCAGGGGGGTCTGCTGGGGGTTGAAGTATTCCGCATAGCTCAGATGGGATAGATACTTGCTCACATCCCCCGACGCGTCGTACCAGCCTCCATGGACATCCGCTGTCTTCCCTTTCTTTCCATAGAGGGGGATTGAATGGTCCGCCTTTTCGAAGATTCCCCCGCAACGCTGTCCCCGCATGTAGAAAAGAAGATCGGAGACGAGCTTGTACGCCGGGTGTTCACCGTCAACCAGGAACGAAGGCCCGGGAATGCAATTCTGCCCGTCCATGAGCACGCAGCGGTACTCACCCGGTTCCCTGAGCTCGCTGGCATCCACCAACGCGAAGCGCCTGTTCTTCCAACCCGGTACTTCCGTAGGATTCTCCACGTGGAATTCCGCGACAGACGCTGTGGTTCCTTGCCGGTAGACAAGGAGCCTGGCCGTTGTCGGTGGGAGGGCAGTGGTGAAAGGGAATTGCAGGATTATCCGCTTTTCTTCTTCCGGGCTGTAACCGGAATGGTTCAACAAAATTTCCATAGCCAATTTTGGCGGGCTTTTCCGCACGCCCCTCCTTCGTTCATTACCGGTACCAGGGGTGGTCCCTCGGACTTTATTTTCCAAGCCCCACCGGATCTTCCAGCCATCCAAGGATATCACGGTATGGCCTTACCCTTACTACATCCCAGGTTAGCGCATAATCAAGGAATTCGAGCAGCGCATCCTGCCGTTCCCGCCAGACCGTACGGGAAAGCTTTTCGTAGTCGCGGCAATAGATATCCCCATGGGCGCCGAAAAGTAGGGGGCAGTGATTGCCGCCAAGACGGAGATCGAGGCTGTATTTCATCGTTGCGAGGAATTCCTCCGCGGACATTCCATAGTCAACGAAGAGGTTCCAGTCAAGGCCTGTAATCTTCCCATCCGATGGGTCGAAGTACGGCCGACGCACAGCCAATTCAGAGCGGAGTCCCCTTTTGATACCGTAGGCCGCGCACTGTCCATCGGGAGGAACGATAAGGGTGTG
>CAXNJE010000123.1:0-9818 GCA_964202565.1 Breznakiellaceae bacterium
CCCTTTTGGTATGGCCCAGCGCTGCTTCGGCCACTGCTTCTCCCATCGCAAAGGCCGCATGGGCAAGCATTTTTTTGCCGTTGATATCCCCGGGCGCGTAAACGCCTGCCACGTTTGTCTTAAGATCTTCATCCACGACGACCCGGCCCCGTTCGGTTGCGACGCCGGAAGACCCGATGCAGGAAAGGTCGGGGCGACGGCCCACCGAAAGCAGGGCGTATTCCGCGCTGATTTCCTTGCCATCGGCCAGTCGCACGGCAAGGCTTCCCCCACGGTCTTCCAACTCCGCGATGCCCGCGCCGGTGAGTACGGAAATTCCCCGCTTCTCCAAAGTTGCCCGCATACCGTCGGACAGGCTGTCGTCCATTCCGGGCAGCAATCTGGGTTCGAGTTCGATGATGGTTACCTTGGCGCCAAAGGCCGAAAAGATTTGGGCAAGCTCGACACCGATGACGCCCCCGCCGATTACCGCGAGGCTCGCAGGTACCTTATCCAGGGCGAGTATGTCCTCGCTCAGCAATACCCGCCTGGAATCGACGCCGGGTATCGGCAGGCGTGTCGAGACCGAGCCGCCAGCGAGCACGACCGCACCGGCCTTGAGCGTTCCCCGGCCTTCCACGTGGACCTCGCCGGAATGCAGGAGGATGCCTGTACCGGTTACCACTTCCACGCCATTGGATTTGAGCAGGGCCTGGACCCCGCCTGTCAGTTTTTTGACAGCCCCGTCCTTGCAGGCGAGGGCGGCTTTCATATCGATGCCCAAGGGAGCCTGCGAAACTATGCCGCGGGTTTTCCATTCGCCGGATTCCCTCAGGATTTCCGCTGTGCGCAGGTAGGACTTGGTGGGTATGCACCCGCGGTTAAGGCAGGTCCCGCCAACACGATCCCGTTCAACCAAGACCACCGACGCTCCCAGTTGGGCTGCGCGTATGGCCGAAACATAACCGGCGGGACCCCCGCCGACTACTATGAGGTCGTAGCTGTCCTGCATCAAAATCTCCTGTGTCCTACATGATCAGCAAAAGGGGCGCTTCCAGGTAGCCGCGCACCGTTTTGAGGAAGGCCGCAGCTTCCGCACCATCCAGGGCACGGTGGTCGAACGTAAGGCTCAGATGGATAATCGAGGCGTCCCGAATGGTTCCGTCCTTGGACCGGACCAATCTGGGTTCCATCGCACCAACCCCCAAAATCGCGATTTCAGGCTGGTTGATGATCGGGGTAAAGTAGGTAACCCCCAGCATGCCGATGTTGGTGACGGTAAAGGTTCCGCCCTCCATCTCTTCTGCTTTCAGGCGTCGCGAACGGGACCGTTCCGCAAGATCCCGGGCCCTCGTTGAGGCTTCTTCCAGGCCCATACCCAGCGCATTTCGCAATACCGGTACCAGCAGACCATCCTTCGTGGCAACCGCCAGCCCAATGTTGATCTGGCCTTTTTCGATAAGGCTGTCGCCGTCAAGGACGGCGTTGACCCGGGGATTTTCCGACAGGGCTTTCGCGGCGGCGCGGACGGCCAGATCATTCAGGGAAATCTTCTGTTCCCGCTTGGAATTGATGGATTCCCGCACTGAAAGGAGCTCGCTTATATCGGCGCTCATGAAGTTGGTGACAGCGGGTATTTCAGTGTGCGAGCGGGACAAGCGTTCCCCGGAGATGCGCTGGATTTTGGTGAGCGGAACCCGGCGATCTGCCGGGGCGACCGATGACACCCTTGCGGAGAGCACGTCATCCTTGGTTACCCGCGAACCCTTATCCTGGTACATTTTGGCCACATCCAGATTTCGTTCTTCCGCCAGGCGCGAGGCCAGCGGTGTGGCTTCCGGACGTATGTGCCGCTCCACGTCGGCCTTTCTTCTGATGCCATCATCCGAAGCGGACCGGATCACAGCCAGTGAGATGCCGTTTTCGGCGGCGATGCGTCGGGCCGCCGGCGTAGCCAAAAGCTTTCCACCGTTTTCAGTCACCGAAGTGGCGGGTGACGATGCAGTGCCGGGACCGGCTTTTTCTGTCGCTGGGGGCTGGGCTATTCCGGCCGAAACGGCGAACAGTGAGGCTGTGGAATGCGTGGTTGCAGCCTGCGGGCTTGCAGCGATGGTTTCACCCGCCTTGCCTATCCAGGCGATCACCTCGGTGACAGGGACGTGTTCGCCTGCGGAGCGGGTCACAGCCAACAGTACACCGTCGACCTCGGCCTCTATTTCCATCACTGCCTTGTCGGTTTCTATCTCCGCTATGGCTTCACCGGTCTTTACGGTGTCGCCCTGCTTCTTCAGCCAGGAAACGATTATGCCCTCTTCCATGGCCATTCCGGCCTTGGGCATTATTACGCTGGTTGCCATCGCATCCTCCCTTACTTCGCCAGGCCGCGGAGCGCTTCCGTTATGGATGCGGTGGTGGGCACGACGTTCTCTTCAAGGGTCCGGTTATAGGGTATGGGACAATCCAGACCGCATAGCCGTTTGATGGGTGCATCCAGGTGGAAAAAAGCGTCGCTGTCGGAAATGAGTGCGGAGATTTCGGCTCCCACTCCGCCCGTCTTGCAGGCTTCGTGGACGATGAGTACCCGTCCGCATTTTTTGGCGCTTTGGATAATGGTTTCCGTATCCATGGGGGAAAGGGTCCTCAGATCCACAACCTCGGCGCTGATACCTGACGCACTCACTGCTTCGGCCGCTTCCAGACAACGCTGAACCATCCTGCCATAGGTGAAGACAGCGATGTCGGAGCCTTCCCGGCGTATTTCCGCCTTTCCTATGGGCAGGATGTATTCGCCTTCGGGGACAGGTCCCTTGGTTCGGTAAAGCAGTTTCTGTTCCAGGAACAGGACAGGATTGTCGTCCCTCATGGCAGCGGTGAGCAGGCCCTTTGCATCGGCGGGTGTGGAAGGGGTCACCACCCTGATGCCGGGGGTGTGAACGAACCAGGCTTCCAGGCTCTGGGAGTGCTGTTCCGCAGCGCCGGTACCCGAACCGGAAGGAGCCCTGATGACCATGGGGACTTTGAACTGGCCGCCGAACTGGTAGCGCGCCTTGGCTGCCTGGTTGCAGACCTGATCCATTGCCACGGCCAGAAAGTCGCTGAACATGATCTCCACTATGGGCCTTAATCCCACCATGGACGATCCGACCCCGCAACCCACGATGGCGGTCTCGGACATAGGTGTGTCGCGTATGCGTTCAGGTCCGAATTCGGCCAGCATTCCCTTGGATACCCCGAATGCGCCACCGTAGACGCCTATATCCTCGCCCATAAATAAAATGGAAGCATCCTTGCGCATCTCCAGCGTCATGGCTTCACGGATGGCTTCTGCATAGGTTAATTCGCGCACGGGCAACTCCTTCATTGAACGTAGATATCGCGCAGGGTATCTTCTATTTTGGGTTCCGGGCTGGCTTCCGCGAAGGCCACCGCCCGTGCCACATCTTCCAGCGCGCGGCCGTCCAGTACATCCAATTCCGCAACTGTAAAATAGTGGTCCTTTATCAGTCTGGCCCGGAAAAGTGCGATAGGATCCTTGCCCTTCCAGGTTTCAATCTCGTCCTTGGTCCGGTAGGCTTGTGGATCACTTTTCGAATGTCCCATGATCCGGTAGGTGTTCAGGACCAGGAGCATCGGTCCGTTTTTCTTGACGTAGTCCTTGGCTTCGAGGGTGGCGTCATAGATGGCGACCACATCGTTCCCGTCCATGGATACTCCGCGCATTCCGTAGGCCTTTGCCCTTTCGGACAAATCGCTTATGGCCATTTGGGCGGAGAGCGGGGTGGACATGGCGTAATAATTGTTGACACAGACAAAGATTATGGGGAGTTTCCATACCGAGGCGAGGTTGAGGCCTTCGTGGAAAGCTCCCTCGTTGGTGGCTCCGTCGCCGAAAAAGCAGACGGTTACCGCATCCTGTTTCTGGTACTTCTGCCCCAGTGCGGCACCCACTGCTATCGGAATTCCCCCACCAACTATGCCGTTGGCGCCCAGGCTTCCGGAGCTGAAATCGGCGATGTGCATGCAACCGCCCCGCCCATGGCAGTAGCCGGATTCCTTTCCCAGGAATTCAGCCATCATCAGGTTGATGTCCATCCCCTTGCCGATGGCCTGGTTATGGCCCCGGTGGGTTTGGGCTATCAGATCCTTTTTTTCCAGGGCACAGCAGACACCGATACCGGTGGCTTCCTCGCCGATGCAGAAATGGGCTGTCCCGTGTACCTTCCCCTCAGTGAACAGGCGCGCGGCACGTTCTTCAAAACAGCGTGTCTGGGCCATCTTATAGTAAAGCTCCTCGAGCTTGCCTTTAGGCAATCCGATGCTGGATTCCTTTTTTCCACCCACCCTTGATTCCTCCTGTGTGCGGAGTGATATGTTCCTCGCCGATTGATTCGGTGTATTGAATGTTTACAATAGTTATTAAAATGCTAAAACCATTCATATGTCAAGAATAATAAGTTAAAAAGTAATATAAAACAATTGTTGACATATGTAATTTTACAATTTATAGTGATTTAGTCATAGGTTCGTGATGACGGATGTCAGTGCGAATACTTCAGTAAGAGTTTCAGGAGGAATCATGAAGAAATCAATCGGCCTGTTGGCGGTATTGATGCTCGTCGGAGTCGTTTCCGCATTTGCGGGCGCCGGTGCGGAAAAGGGCAAAAAGCAGATCGTGCTCGGCAAGGTACCCTATACGCTCGAACACGCGTATCACCAGAATATCATCAAGGAATGGGAAAATTACGGACCCAAGACCTACGGTATCAAGGTTGTATCCATCGACGGCGAAGCCAGCAACGAAAAGACCCTGGCCGCGGTCGAGAGCCTTATCGCCCAGAAAGTGGACGGTATCGCCCTGCATACCGGTGACGCTTCCATCATGACCCGCAGCATCAAGCTCGCCCACGCTGCCGGCATCCCCATCGTCACCACCTTCATCCGTCCCTCCGAAAAACTTGCGCCCCACATCCAGGCCAACGAAACCCCCGCTTCCTTCCAGATGGGCAAGGTTGCTGCGACCCAGTGGAAGAAGGCTTTCCCGAACGTCACCTGCCGCGTCGCGATGCTGGATTTCGGCGGCTTCGAGCAGATTGAGGAATTGCGCACCGGTCCGTTCATCGCTGGTGTGAAGAGCGTCGATCCCAACGCAGTCCTGGTCGCCCAGCTGAACGGCGAAGGTTCCGCCACCAGGTCGATGGAAGTGATGTTCGACATCCTGCAGAAAGATCCCGGCGTGAACATCGTATTCGGCGCCAACGACGATATGGCCCTCGGTGCCCTCGCGGCTCTGGAGCAGGTTGGTCGTGGCAAGATGAACAATGGCGTACCCCTCACCGAAATCATCGCCAGCGTGGACGCATCCGCCCCTGCCCTCATCCAGGTCTACAAGCCCAATTCTTCCCTGAAGCTGGACATCGGCGCCGTTCGCGACAACGCCCGCCTCGAGATTGATACCCTGATGGGCATCATCGGTGGCAAGATCCCCATGAAGGGTTGGACCGAGGTTCTGGTTCCCCAGACCATCGTGGATTTCTGGAGCACCGACATTGCCGTAGCCCAGAAATTCCTGGAAGAGAACTTCTTTTACTCCGGCAAGCTCGCCGACGAAATCAAGAAATAGGGTTCTTCGGGGCTTGTCCGCCTTTCTTCATAATCGGGCGGACAGGACTCATGTATCCGGTCGTTGCGGACAGGTCTGGGACCTGACCGCAGCGCCGCGTCCATGACGCGGCTGCACCATATCATGCGAACGAGGAAAGAAAGTGGCTCGTAATACGGCAGCATATCGCAGGATAGACCTCCAGCAATCAGTCCTGATAGGGGTGATTTTTCTTTTGGGTCTGATCTTCTCCTTGATGGCCCCTTCATTCCTCTCGGTCCGCAACCTTACCAATATCCTTATGCAGGTAGCCGTGGTGGTCATCATCGCGTCCGCGGCCAACGTGCTGATGATTACTGGAAACTTCGACCTGTCCATCGGAAGTGTGCTGGCTTTCAGCGGCATCCTGTACGCCTACCTTGCCAAGCATGGATTTCCACTTGCTGCCGCCGCTGTGGTAACCTGCGCCGTCGCCGCCGTGTGGGGAATGATCAACGGCTTCACTGTGGCTACCCTGGGCATCACGCCGGTCATCGCGACCATAGGTACCATGTACGCCGCGCGGGGCTTCGCGTTCCTCATCGCGCGCTGGGACGGCGGTGCGAATATAACGGCGGGGCTTCCGTCCAATTTCACCAATCTGGGCCGGACCCTCCTTTTCGGACAAATCCCCATCATCATCCCCATAATGGTGGTGGTGCTGGCGGTATTCTTCTTCATCGAGAAAAAAACCACTTTGGGGCGTTACGCCTACGCAATCGGCTGCAATAAAAGCGCGGCCAGGCTTTCGGGCGTCAACGATACGGCCATAGTGTTTTTGCTGTATACGGTCATGGGCATCTTCTCCGCGTTTTGCGGAATCATCCAGGTATCACAGGTGGGACTCGCCGCCCCCAACATCGCACAGGGCCTGGAGTTCGACGTAGTGGTCGCCGTTGTTCTGGGTGGTACCAGCATGCTCGGAGGCGAGGGTTCCATAATAGGGATGCTCCTGGGTGCGCTGATCGTGGGTCTTGCGGCCAACGGCCTCAATCTGATCGGCGTATCATTTTTCTACCAGGAAATCATCAAGGGGCTCTTATTGATGGGAGCGGTATTCGCCGACCAGCGAATCCGTCGCATGAGATGAGGGGCCCGTATGAAGGACACCATACACATGGAAAATGAAACGCTTATCGAAATCAGGGATATCGGCAAATCCTTTCCCGGTGTGCGGGCCTTGGGAGAAGTCAGTTTCTCCATCAAACGTGGAACCGTACACTGTATAGTCGGGGAAAACGGAGCAGGCAAATCAACGTTCATCAAAATCCTCACCGGTGCCCTCCAGCGCGATATGGGCACGATAATTCTGGGCGGCAAAGCCTATGAGCCCAAATCCGTACACGATGCGATGGAGCAGGGAATCAGCGTACTCTACCAGGAATTGAATGTAGTGGATGATCTGACGGTTCGGGAGAACCTCAGTCTGGGCAAGGAAAACAGCCGCCTTGGCTTCATCCTGCCGGACAAGATCGATGCCCGCGTCAAGGAGACGATGAAGGGTCTGGATCCAACCATCCGGTTCGACGCCCGGGTTGCTTCCCTCAGCGTCGCCCAGAAACAGATGATAGAGATCGTCAAGGCCATCTCTGCGGATTGTTCCGTCCTGGTAATGGATGAACCCACCGCGGCCCTGAGCGAGGAAGAAGTCCGCCGTCTCTTCGAAGTGGTCCGCAAGCTTAAGGCAGCCGGAACCACCATCGTGTACATTTCGCACAAGCTTGCGGAGATTTTTGAAATAGGCGATTACGTCACCGTATTCCGGGATGGAAACATGATTGCCACCAAGGCCCTTTCGGAAATTGAATCATCCTGCAGCGATGTCCCCGAAGCCTGTGTGGAACTGGTAAGGATGATGCTCGGCAAGGTAGTGACCGAATCCTACTCAGCCCGCGAAACGTGCACGACGAAAGAAATTCTTCAGGTGAAAGGAATTCGGAACAGGTTCCTGAAAGACGTTTCATTCACCCTGAACGAGGGCGAGATTCTGGGGTTCTACGGTCTTGTGGGTTCGGGAAAGACCGAGGTCGCAAGGGCGATCTACGGCTTGGATGCCTACGAAGGCGAGATTTTCCTTTCGGGCAGAAAACTCGGCATCCGTTCCCCCCGGGACGCCATCCGGGAAGGGTTATCCATGGTTCCCGAGGAACGCAGGGCGGATGGCATATTCGGGAAACTGCCCATCCGTTCGAACATACCCATAATGCGGATGAAGAGCGTCCTTAAATTCGGTCTGATAGACCGGTTGCTCGAAAACCGCGTGGCGGACGACTACATGAAAAGGATGTCGGTGCGGGCCGTGGACCGGGAACAGCGCGTCGCTTCCCTGAGCGGAGGTAACCAGCAGAAGGTGGTTTTCGCCAAATGTCTCAACCGCGATGGCAAGGTATACCTGCTGGACGAGCCGACCCGGGGCGTCGACATCGGGGCGAAAAAGGAAATCCACGATCTGGTCCGGAACCTTGCCGACAGCGGCGCGGGCGTCATAGTTTTCACCTCCGAATTGCCGGAGGTCGCGCATCTGTGCGACCGGATCGTACTGATGCACGAGGGTCGCGTGCAGGCGATCATCAAGAATGGAGCCGGCCTGGATCATGACAAGATCATGGCCCACGTAGCCGGAGGGGGGACTTCCCGATGAGCCGCCAAAGCAGACTGGCAACCCTGATCAGGGACCAACGATTCATACTTGTGGTTTTGTTTGTGGGGATAAACCTGTTTTTCGGTTTGTTGGCTCCCAACTTTTTCGCTTTCCATAATTATTCAAATATGCTGCGCCAATCGGCGATGATAGTCATAACCGGGTGCGCGGCGACCCTGCTCATGATGTCAGGAAATATGGATCTTTCAACGGGCAGCAACGTGGCCGCTTCGGGTCTTCTGTACAGTTACTTGGCGGTAGCAGGAGTGCCCCTGCCCCTGGCGGGTCTCATCTCCGTAGCTGCCGGTTCCTGCTTTGGCCTGGTGAATGGCTTCCTGGTTACCAGAATAGGATTCCCGCCGTTCATTTCTTCCCTGGGACTCATGTATGTGGGCCGTGGTCTGGCGCTGGCCGCGTGCAATGGCCGCTCGATCCGCGAGGGACTTCCTCCGGCCTTCGGTGACCTGGCCATGAATTCCTTTCTGGGTATCCCCATACCCATTCTTATTGTCGCAATACTCCTTGCTGTCTTCTGGGTGATCGAGCGAAAGACGCTGTTGGGAAAGTACGCGCTTTCCATAGGCGGGAACAAGACGGCGGCGGAGTTCTCGGGAATCAATACCGGGAAGATCGTATTCTGGCTGTACGTGATGGTTGGGGCGTTCGCGGGTTTTTCCGGGGTACTCACCGCTTCCCGAATAGGCGCAGGGGACCCGCGCATGGGTACAGGATTCGAGTTCGACGTGATCCTGGCCATAATCCTTGGAGGTACCAGCCTGAGCGGCGGCAAGGGTTCGGTGTTGGGTATGTTCCTCGGCGCCATCATCGTGGTTATCCTGGGAAACGGACTGGGCATGCTCAACGTGCTCACATTCTGGCAAAGCATACTCAAGGGCTTGGTGCTCGTACTCGCCATCGCCCTTAATAAGGGATTGCAGAAAACAGCTTAAGATTCGGGTAAGGGCATCATCCGATGCTATACTGTCGGAACCAAATCAGACGGGGGGAATAATGGCCAACTACATCATGGGTATAGACGTCGGTACCACTGGTACGAAGACTGCGATCATGGACGATGGGGGCAAACTGGTCGCCCTGGCGTACCGCGAATACGGATGCGTGTATCCTTGTCCTGGCTGGGTGGAGCAGGACGTCGACATGCTGGTAGCCACGTCCTTCGAGACGGCCGCTGAAGCCTTCACAAAGTCGGGCTTGTCCAAGGGCGACATTGCCGGTCTTGCCATTTCCGCCCAACGCTGTTGTACCGTCTTTGTCGATGGCGCCGGAAAGCTCGTGCGGCCCATGATTTCATGGCAGGATAACCGTACCAAGGATGAGGTTGAATATATACGCACCCAGGTATCGGACGATGATTTCTATGATACGGTCAGACTTCCGCAAAGCACCACATGGATGCTTTCCAAGATACTCTGGCTCCAACGCAATGAACCCGATGCCTGGGCGCGCACAGCAAAGGTAGTGCAGTTGCACGACTACGTGCTGCACGCCTGGGGAGCCGAATCCTTCTGTGTAGACCATTCCGATTCTGCCTTTTCTGGT
>CAXNJE010000124.1:0-9723 GCA_964202565.1 Breznakiellaceae bacterium
GCGCATGACTGCCCCGACCAGGCCCGGCATGGCCGCCGACAGGGATACGAGGCATCCGGAGGTGATGATGGCACTGTCCAGGTCGTCAACGGGCTTGTAGTCCAGGAAGACGGTGCTTACCGCGCCTTCTATGTATGCATCGGCCATGCCCAAGGGGCCTCGCATGAAGTCCCGGATGCTCTGTCCATCAAGGCCGTAGAGGGCAAAGCCCTCCTGGACCAGGCCCGCAAGCCGTGCCCAGGAAGGTCCGCCCATGGCTGGAGAACATTCTACCAATTGAACACCTGGTCGAGCTCGGCATCGGTGACGGTGAAGGTCACATTATGGGGAGCCAGGGACTCGCGCATGAAGTAGGCTGGCAAGCGGTCCATCTCCTTGGTGAAGCCCGCAGCCTTGTTGAAATCCCGCTCGTTGGTAAGCACGGACTTGCCCAGGGCCACGACATCGTCTCCGGTAAGTGATAGCCCGTAGAAGGAATTGAGCAGGTCCAGCATGGCCTGGAAGGTCTCGGGCTGGTCCAGGACGGCAAAGGCTATGAAGAGGCACATGCCGGTGGAATCGATGGCCGCAGTGGCTATCTGCAGGTTGCGGGACAGCTCTATCTGGCCTTCTGGTTTGAGGGGGTCCACGAAGCCACCCACTTTGAGGATATTGGTGGCTATGGCGTAGCCGGCGGTGTGGTCGGCACCCATCGGGCTGGTGGCGTAGGTGACGCCTATGCCCATTATGGCCCGGGGGTCGTAGGCCGGCATGGCCTGGCCTTTGACAACCGGTGCGTGCTCCAGACCGAAGGCCTTGGCGGTTGTTGCCGCGCCTGCGCCGATGATGCGGCCCAGTGGTGTGCCCTTGCCCACTTCCTTGATCAGTTCGATGGCTCCCTTCGCGTCGCCGAACTTGAGCAGGCCTGCCTCCATGGCAACCGCTACCGTAGCGCCCATTTCGATGGTATCCAGGCCAAAGTCGTCATCCAGGCGGTCCAGCATGGCAATGGTGTCCATGTCGTCGATGCCGCAGTTGGCGCCGTGGGCCCAGACGGTCTCGTATTCCGGCTGCTTGGTGAGGAATTTGCCCTGCTTGTCGTTGTAGATGCCCGAGCACTGGATGATGCAGCCCCGGTGGCAGCCGTGGGTGGCCTGACCCCCGCGTTCGGTCATTGTGGCGGCAAAACTTTCACCGGAGATCTTGGAGGCGCCAGGGAACTGGCCGGTCTTGAAGTTGTTGGTGGGAAAACCACCGGCTTCGTTGATGATGTTGGTGAGCACATTGGTGCCATAAGAGGGCAGGCCGCTACCGGTGACGGGGTGCTTCTTGAGTCCTTCCACCCAGGCCTTGTTGGCGGCCTTGAATTTCTCGGGATCCTTGGGTTGACGCATGGCCATGCCGGCGTCATCCAGGATGATTACCTTGATGCCCTTGGAACCCATGACAGCCCCGACGCCACCGCGGCCTGCGTGCCTGGTGGGATGCATTTCCATATCGGTGCAGGCTATCGAGGCGGAGGCCATGCGGAACTCGCCTGCCTGGCCGATGGACAGGCAGGCCACCTTCTCGCCATACCGCGCCTTGATGCGGTCTATGAGGTCGTAGTTGCCAAGGCCCTTGTATTCGTCGGCAGCCTCGATGGTGACGCCGTCCTTGGTGACGTGGACGAGATAGAGCTTGTCTGTTGCTGCCGCGCCTTCCAGCACCATGGCGGCGTACCCCAGGCGAGCCAGCACCTGGGCGGCCTGGCCTCCGGCATTGGATTCCTTTATGCCGCCGGTGAGGGGGCTCTTGCAGCCGATGGAAAGGCGGCCAGACTGGCCGGCAGCGGTGCCGGAAAGCAGTCCGGGGGCTATGACGATCTTGTTTTCCGGTCCCAGGGCGTGGCAGAGGGGCGGAACCTCCATGAAGATCATCCGGGAGGTAAGCGCGCGGCCGCCCAGGCCGGCATAGGCGCCAACGGGTTCTGTACTTGCTTTCGGTCCGCCATCGCTGCCAACGTTGATACGAAGTATGGTATCCATGATTGCTCCTTGAGACTGGTTTGACTACTATAAAGCACATATCGTGCCAAACCAGCTCTGCGGGAACAGTTGCGGATTAGTGCAGAATACAGCGCCAGATGTGCCCAGGCGCGGCCATTCAGGAATGCCAATACCATGATCTACCATAATTAGTGTTCGTTTATAGATCAGTGTTCGCAAATGGAACAGTGTGTGAGTCTTCTCTGTATGCTCCATAATGGAACAGTATCAGTCTCCGGTACAGGCAATGCGGTAACGTTGCATCTTGCGGTACAAGGTGTTCCGGCCTATGCCCAGGCGTTTGGCGGCACGGGACACATTGTTGCCGGTGGTGCGCAGCACGCTGCGGATGTGGCTTGCCTCGGCATCCTCGAGGGACAAGGGTCTGGTTGGGTGCAAGGGCCGGTCATCGTCTGCATCGGCATGAATCGGCAGTGGCAGCTCCAGGTCCGCTGCCGATGTCGATGCTGATTTTATGGCTGGGGCCGGCTCTTGGGGCAGCCGCGGCGGGGATTCAGTATTGATGATAAGCTCCAGCAGGTTTTCCAGTTCCCGGATGTTGCCTGGCCAGGGCTGGACACTCAGGGCATCCATGTATTCCTGGCTTAGGGGCACCGGCTTCTTGTTCAGTTTCCGGGACAGCTTGTCCATGTACAGCCGTACCAGGATGGGTATGTCCTCCTTGCGTTCCCGCAAGGCCGGTAGTCGGATCGGCAAGACGTTGAGCCGGTAGAACAGGTCCCGCCTGAAATTGCCCCGTTCGACTTCTTCCAGCAGTTCCTTGTTGCTCGCAGCTATGATGCGAAGGTCGACGGGTATCTGCCTGCTCTCGCCTATGCGTTGGACGGTGCCCTCCTCGATGACCCGCAGCAGGCGGGTCTGCAGGTCCAGGGGCATCTCGCCGATCTCATCAAGGAAGATGGTGCCTCCGTCGGCTATTTCGAATTTGCCTGCCTGGCCGCCGCGCTTGGCACCGGTGAAGGCCCCGTCGGCATAGCCAAACAGCTCGGATTCTATGAGGGTACGGGGAATGGCACCACAATTGAGCACCACGAAGGCCTCTTCCCGCCGCGATCCAGCATTGTGGATGGACTGGGCAAAGATCTCCTTGCCCGTACCCGTCTCACCGGTCAGCAAGACGGTGGAGCGGGAGTCCGCTATCTTCTTGGCAAAGTCGACGGCGTTTCTCAGGCCCGGGGATACACCGTAGATCTTGTCGAAGGTATACAGGGCTCGTTGACCAAGTACTTCATTTGCATGCTTGCGCACTTTTTTAACGTCTTTGAACACCAGGATCAGCGCGTAGGGTAATCCATCGTCACCCAGTATCGGGTAAGTAGCCAGGTTGAAGTACACCTTGTTGGCCCGGGCTGTGACCAGAACGTCTTCATTGGTCACTTCGCCACCGGCTTTCACGGTGGAGCGTATATCCGGCCAGCGGGCCAGCAGACCTGCAAGACCCAGGCGCTTGAACTCGGCCTGGTTGTAGCCGAACATCTCCCGGGCATAGCGGTTCACCGACAGCACCCCGCCATCGAGGTCTGCGGATACTATGCCTGCGGTTATGGAATCCACGAGGGTTTCCACAAAGCGGCCCTGGCGGATTACGGCCTCGTTGCGGGTGTTGAGGGCCAAGGTCTTCTCGATGGCGTTGACAGAGGCCATCACCATGCCGAGGGTATGGAGGTGCACCCCCTCCTTGCTGCCGGTAAGATCAAGGGCTCCGATGAGCTTGCCATCGGGATCGCGGATGGGCGCACCCGAACAGGTCCAGCGGTGGTAGGCTTTTATGAAATGCTCTGTGCCCGATACCTGCACCGGGCGTTCCTCGGCCAGGGCTGTACCCATCGCATTGGTGCCTATGCTGCTCTCATCCATAAAGGCCCCGGGAACCATGCGCAACTCAAAGGCCTGCTCCAGGATGCGGTCATCTCCAATGACCGATAGTATGCATCCTTCTTCATCGGTGAGTATGGCAAAGAAGCCCGAGCCCTTGAGGAAGTCGCAGAGCTGGCTGATGAAGGGCTCGGCGGTGATGATCAGTTCCCGCCGGGCTGACAAGCGCTCCGTCAGTTCGGCCCCGCAGAGGATGCGCCGGGAAAAGACACGGTCGGGTTCCACACCGTAGTCCTCACAGCGCCGGAAGCCACGCTCTATGTAGCCCTTGTCGAATTTCCGGGGTTCATCGGCCATGGGATGCCTCCTTTGCCTGCATTCAGTATACCTGATCGCGCTTTTCCTGTGCGCCGGAAATTGGCAATTCCTGCATGTATTTTCAGGCCAGACATTTGAAGAGACCCATGCACCAAAGACAGGCTGCACAGGGCTCGGCGTTGATATGGCAGTCCTGCTCGAAATCCTCAAGCTGAAGATAGTCGCAGAGCGCGAGATTGCAATTGAGGCAGAAGGGATAGTCATAACGGAGCACATTCGTCCTGAAGGAAGAGAATTCCTGAGTGTTCCAGATGTCCAGAATTCCTCGCTCCCCAAGGGTGCCAAAGCTCATGGGGGCTACCCGCTTCTCCCACCCGCCGGCGTAGCAGGCATAACGGTGCCAGAGGAAGTAGCAGGGATGTACCTTTCCAGCCCGGGAAATGAAGGCACTGCCACCCTCCACAAACTCGCAGGACCGTGCGCTCCGCGGCTTGATTTCAGGTAATTCAAGGCGCAATCCTTCCAGCGCGGCGATTCGGGCAGCCTCCGAGAAAGCGGCGGCACTTTGTTCATATATATCCAGGTCGGCGGATAGGAGCCGCAGGACGTGAACCGTTATGCCTTGCGCTGTTGCCTCCTGCTGCAACTCATTGACCAGCCGCACCAGGGTTGCTTCGGCAGCGCTTTTATTCAAGCGCATATAGATTTCCGGGTACTGCGAAAGATCCAGGCCCAGTGTCCGGGCACGTTTCTCGTACTTCTTTCTCAGGAGCACGGCAAGATCAAGGTTTGTGTCCCAGGCGGCGTCCTGCATGGCCGAGGGCTCGTAGGGAAAGAGTTGGCTTACCAGCAAGAAATCCACTTTTCGTTCTGCCGCCCATCGAACAAGTTTGGGTAGTTCGGTAAGGTTTTGCCTCATGGCTACGAATTCCATGCCTATTTCGATCGAAGATGGACCGCATCCATGGCTGTCGGCGGCAGTTCCTTCCTGCCTCTTCCCGCGCTCGGCACAGAGGGCTGCAATGGCCTGTTCGGCAGCTCCTTGGCTGCCTCCTGCACGGATCGCGGCGAAGAGGGATGAGTCCAGGGCATCCACCGAGACACAAACGCGATTGAGGCCAGCCTCCAGCAGCGAACGGGCTCGCTTGGGGTCAAGCAGTTGGCCATTGGTCTGGAATCCTATGCTTGCCCGTTCAGGCATGGTTGCCCGGGCTCTACGTATGAAGCCTTCCAGTCCGGGATGCATCAGCGGCTCGCCAATGCCGTTCAGTACAAGGGCTTCCAGGGTAGGGAAGGCTTCGGCAAGTGAGGCGAAGCACTTCTCGTCCATATCCGCGTTGTCGTATTCCGCCCCCGCACTCTGCCTGGGGCAGTGCCCGCAGGAAAGATTGCAGCGCGTGGTTGTCTCTACGATCAAGCGGGATGGATAGGGGCGTAGAGCTGGTTCCGACCTCAAGGCAGGAGCGGCAACGCTACCCGCCATTGCCGGTATGTCAGCAGCCATAATCTCAGAGTAGCATTTCCAGGCTCCTGGGACAAGTTATTCCACATGGTCCATTTTCCGGGTGTACGCCGCTATTTAGTGATGCTCCCAGAGGGATCCATCCAGCGGAAACGCGCTTGCGCCCAGTAAAGCTATTTCACAACCAGGCAAGCGGCAGAGGCGGGATACTCGACCCAGCTACTGCTGAAGCACATCCGCGCCGGGCGGGTCGTGCGGACACGCCGTGGCATCCACCGCCTTGTCCACTTCCCCGCTGGCGGTCATGAGGAACTGATCACCGCATGGCTCTGGTCGGATCAGGCCGGCATAATCTCGCACCAGACCGCGCTGGCCCTGCACCAACTCTCGGACGCGCTGCCGGCGAAGGTGCACCTGACGCTGCCGCAAGCTTGGCGACGCCGAGGGTTCAGGGTCCCAACCGGGATCGTTCTCCACCACGCGGACGTGCCGCCAGGTGATCGTGCCTGGTTCGGCGCGGCACCGACCACCAATCCCCGGCGAACGCTGAACGACTGCGCCCGAGAGTCTATGGCTCCCGACCTATTGCGCCAGGCAGCGCAGCAGGCCATCCGCCGGGGGCTCGTCACGCAGGCCGAGCTCGATGACGTGGACGAGGCCCTGAGCCCCTTCGGAGGACTCGGCATATGACTGTTCGAACCTATTCGTCCCCCGAAGCCTTCAAGCAGGCGCTCGAGCAGCGCCTCCGCTCGGCGACTTCATGACCTTCGAGGTCAGCCCCGACGATGATCACCCTGAGATCCGGAACGACGGGATGCAGTATGACGGGCTGAGGTTCCGTGCCGAGTGCGGGCTTGCCGGCAAGGTGTACGGCCAGCCTTTCGGAGTTGACGTCGCGTTCGGCGCTCGAGCAGACCTTCACGTTCCGCAAGACCCACCCGCTACCGTCATTGGTGCCCGCGCCGCCACCGGCGTGGGAGTCCCCGTATGCAGCGATGGTGCGAGAAGACCCGCTCTTCTGGGATACGCTCGCCGACGTCACGAGGGCAGTGCGGTCCTTTCTGGATCCGGTGCTCGCGGACGAGCTCAACGCAACATGGGACCCACACACATGGACGTGGAGGGTTCAATAAACAGTTCGGCCTGCCGGGCACAGTCGTCCTCAACATGCCCATCTTCCGCCCCGGCGTGTCCAGCTTGTCCGCACCACTGTCCCCGTTGCGGAAGCACGAGGATGTGGGGACATGGATATGTATGGTGATACTTCGACAGCTATAACGACGGCACCTGGGTGAAACGCTGGCGTTGCCCGGACTGTGGCGCAGTGCATCCCTGCAGGCCAAATACCCATTGGCGACGCTTTTGGACTTCCATCACAACCATCATCCTCGGATCGGAGTTGGATCAGCCGTCCGTGAACCGCCAGAGCAGGCAGTATTGGAGGCGTGGTTACCGTATCCAGAGCTTGGTCCTCGGACTCCCCGGATCGACGGTGCAGGAACTGCTTGATGCGGGCATCATTGCGGCTACGCATTCGCCCACCGATCGTGCGATACGACCCTGGCCGGAGCCGCCCCACCCAAGGCTAACGGCGACAGGACCACCCTGAGGCCCCATGATGGCCGCAGGTGGTACCAAATGGACAAGGAATTACGTTATCAAATCACCCTCTTCAGATTCGCCCTCATCAGTCCCCTGGTAAGCCGGAGAGGCATGAACCGTGGGAAACAGGAAGCGCGCATCAAGGAGATCACCGCGAGGACTTGGGAAATACCCGGCTCTCCCCGGTCATCCATCGCGCGGTCGATCGTCCTTCGGTGGCTGTTCCTGTACAAGCGGGGAGGAGAGCGGCTGAAGTCATTGTTGCCCCAGCCGTGGAAGGACCGGGGCGCCAGCCGTTCTCTGGGTGAAGACATAGAAGCGTCCTTCCTTGCTTTACGGCGCGAGAATCAAGCGGTGAGCCTCCCGGTGCTGGTGAAGTTCGCCCGTGCGTGCGGGCTCCCTCTTGACAGTGACTGTCGAATCGGATCATTGTTGTTAGGTTAAACTAACGAACTTGAAACCTTAAACAAGGACCTTGAGGCGTTCAGCTGTTCCGTTTCGCGCGACCTTCGGGCTCCTTTGCACGTGATAGATGGTTTCTGACGTATCCTGACGGAAAATTTTAAAAACCAGTTTTATTAAGGAAGGACGCCGGCTTCTTGGCGTCATCTCCAGTGAAACCCGGTGTATGTGACGCCTGATGGATAATCTGCGCGCTATTCCCTGCTGGGACGACAATAACTGGAAGCTTCGGATATCAACATGACACGCATGGTCGATTCTGCTGCGAGAGAACTTCTATCGCTTTTATCAAGGCGAGAAGGGGAGCTTACTATCGGGGCTCTTTAACCCATTCACGGCGATGCGGCCATCTTCCCGTCGTTTTGACAAATCTGCTTTCCAATTCCTTCAAGTTTACTGTGGATACCCCCCCCGGCGCTGATCGAAATCGGGAGTTTCCAGATAGATTTGAAAGTCATGCATAACTCAAGGATGACGGAGTATTATTTTATTTGAAATACAATATGAAATTCATGCGCAAGTTTTTTTGCGTTTTTCAGCGACTTCACACGACAGAAGAATATGCAGGGAGTGGTGCGGGGTTGGTGTACGCTCAGCATCCATCGCCACTAAGGACAGATCTTCGCAGGAGGAAACATGATGAGGAATAAGTATCCATGCTGAAAAATATTAAAGTTGGGGTGCGTCTGGCTCTCGGCTTCGGAATCATTCTTGCGTTCATGATCGCCATAATCGTGACAAGCATGATTCAGACAGAGGTCAGCCACGAGCAACTTCGATATATAGTCAATGTAAATAACGCCCGCCTGCTCATCGCCCATGATATGGTCGATGGCGCGAGAGAAACGGCTATCGCAATCAGAAAGCTCCTTATATTAAAATACGTTGACAATTCCCAAAGCATTATAGAAAGTACTTTGGAAGATCTGAAAAGAAACAGAGAGGGGTACGTTGACTCCTTGGCAAAAATCAGGTTTCTCATTGATCAGGATGATACGACACAAATCGATATGCTATCCAAACTCGTTTTTTCCGCGGCAGAGGCGAAACTGCATCAGGATACAGCGATCCAATTGGCTATGGATGGGAAACTCAGCGAAGCGTTTGATTTTCTTGATGAAACCGCCGCGCCCGCTATGGACCTCTGGATAAGCGATGTCTCTTCCCTCATACAATACAACCTGGAGAGGAATGCCTTTCGCTATAATCAGACAGAGATAGCTGCATCCCAAGCACAAACTATTATGCTCATACTCGCATCGATTGCGATGGCATTGTCTGTTGTTACTACCGTTTTACTTACCCTGAGTATAATTCGGCCGCTGAACCTGAATATGGATGCGGCCAATCAAGTTGCATCCGGAGATCTGGACGTTTATTTTTCCGACACTCTACAACGCAGGGATGAATTGGGGGAACTCGCCCGATCCTTCGGTAAAATGGTTGCCGCGCTGAAAAACAATCAGATATTCGTACAGCGGCAGGATTGGTTGAAAACAGGCCTCGCCCAATTGAATACCGCCATGAGCGGAGATCCCGACATCGCCACACTGTCGTCGATTGCGATCTCGGAGATTTCCACGTATCTCGGAGCGCAAATCGGGACGCTCTATCTGACGAACGGAGATGAAGGCGGCACACTCACCCTCATGGGAAGCTATGCCTATTCCAAGCGCAAGAATCTGTCGAATGTATTCCTTTTGGGCGAAGGACTCGTCGGACAGTCTGCGTTGGAAAAAAAGCAGATTTTGATCCGTAACGTGCCGGAAGATTATATCAGGATTACTTCCTCTCTTGGGGAGAGCATTCCACGATTCATCTGTGTTTCACCTCTCGTTTACGAAAACTGCGTCAAGGGTGTTGTCGAGTTGGGTTCTCTGGGGGAAATAACCGAACAGCAGATGGAATACCTGAACCAGGCGATGCCTGCATTGGCGCTTGCCGTGGAAAGTGCCAATAACCGTAAGAAACTATCGCATAGCCTGGAGCTGTCCCGGGCCATGACCGAGGAACTTCAATCTCAACAGAAAGAACTCC
>CAXNJE010000125.1:0-9717 GCA_964202565.1 Breznakiellaceae bacterium
TCTCGATCAAGATTTCCGTAGCCGTCCTGCCACCCATGAGCCTGGGTGTCGCCCGTTTCGCGTTGGCGATACTCCTGCTCTGGGTAATAAAGCACAAAACCGCACCGGAAGAAAAATTACAGGTACGGGACCTGCCCTACCTCGCCGGAGCAGGCTTGATCGGTGTCACCGCCTATTTCTTTTTCGAGAATAACGGGGTCCTCTTGGTGAGTGCCTCCGAAGCCTCCATCATCATCGCCACGATTCCGGTCCTTATGATGGTGGCGGAACGGGTATTCTCCGGCGGCAGGATAGCCAAACGCCGCTGGGCGGGAGCCTTCCTCTCGATGGTCGGTGTCTGGCTGGTAGCCGGAACCGCCGTCGTGGTGACCGGAAGCGCCTTGGGATACCTGTACATGCTTGGTGCCGCCCTCAGTTGGGTGGCATATACCTTTCTTACACGACCGTTGTTCGCATCCCGGTCCCGCATCTATATAGTATTCTGGCAATCGATCTTCGGTTTTCTGGGTTTCCTGCCCTTCACCATCGCGGAATTACCCTCCTGGGGCAGTCCCTCAATCATCGTAATCCTGAACATAGCCTTCCTGGGCTTTTTTTGTTCCGCCATAGGATATTGGCTGTACGCCCTGGCTTTGGGCACCCTTGGAATCGGGACCGCCACGGTATTCATCAACCTGATTCCGGTGGTGACGGTGGCTGCGGGCTTTGTCATACTCGGCGACCGGCTGGCTGCCCCGCAATGGCTGGGAGCTGCGGTGGTATTGGCCGGGGTGTATTTGGCGACCATCGAAAAGAGACCCAAAGATAGCGGCGAAGTGCCGCCCTACCACTCGATGGACAAGGCGAAGCCGAACACATAATCATTGTCCGGATCGGTATCATCCAGATTAGAAAACAAGAGGGAAGCCCATGCATAGGGCGAATACCGCAGGGGCAACGCCGTCGCAGGGATGGCCCCAAGGACAGCCCCGGTTTTCAGGGTAAGGGCATGGACGAACTCCGTCTTGCCCGAAAGATCCAGGTAAGACTCGTCAAAGAAAACACCCTTCCACGCAAGCGTTCCAAACAGGCGGTTGAAATAGACATGGGACAGATGTGTTTGCGTTTCCAGTGAAAAAATCCTGATTTCCGCTCCGCCACCAGCCAACCAGAGCAAGTCCGCAGGGTACTGGGACGCGTATTCGTTCAGACCTTCGAAATCGGCATCGCCAAAAACGCGCGAATTACCGGCAAGAGCCATGCCGCGGCCATCGAATACCCCATAAACGGTGGTGCGTATAGGAATATAGGGATTGAAGCCAGCCTTCAGTACCGAATCGATCCTGATATTTTCGCTCAGCGGGCCTGCCAAGGGCAGAAGCGTTCGGGCGCTCAGATCCAAGGAGAATCCAGTCCCGAATAGATTCCAGGCCTTTTTTTGGTAATCCCGAATTCCAAAGCCCAAACCTAACAAGGAAACAGATTCTTCCAGACCCCAAGTAAAGGCCGATGAACCATCACCCGGATCGCCTGCAAAAAGCGAGGTAGCCGCAAAGGGGTTGAGCGAATACCTGAGACCCTCACCCCCGATTCCACGTTCAAAACTCAGGGAAGCCGAGAATCTTAGAGCCCGGTATGCCGTCCCGGCACCGTTTCCGTACTCGACGCTATCAGAAAAACTCAAGCCCAGAGGCGGACCAAACACGTACGTATTAGCCTGGGCATCCACGAAAGCGGTTTGGAAGTAGGTGTCCGCGCCGCCAATTAATAGCAGTGTTGTCGTATCCGTTGGGTCTGAAAGGTACGACACAAGGCCGCCGCCATCAATCCGGGTGGTGGTCCCAAAAGTCCTGAGCAGCGGGAAGGGCAGCCAAAGCCTGAAGGGGTTCATCCAAAGCAGGGGTGCATACCCGCGCTCCACGAAGCCTGGCGTGTTATTTCCCGAGGCATCGTCCAATGCATTGTGGGCAAAAGTTGATGCACCGGCTCTTTTTCCCCAGGTATCGGGGAGAGGAATAAGCCGAACCTGTTCCAGTGCCCCGGTAAGCTCACCGAGTTTTTCAGGGTACTCGAGCAGGCTGTCCCAGGTGGAGAATGCTGCCCGATAATATATGGAACCGTTTAGAAGCACCGGGTCGAAGACGCCGCCGGAAAAATCGCGGCTGGAAAAAAGAGCCTGTTCCCCATCGACTATCGCCAACTTGTAAAAGCGGTCGTCGTCCACAAAGGAAAAAAGCAGTTTCCCTTCGACGGCACGCAAATTCCGTGCATGACGCCAAAGTGAAGCATCCCCTCCCAAACCCGTCGCAAGGCGTGCGCTGAGTCCCGTATTGAAATCATGGATAACGATGAAGCGTTCGCCGGCTTCGGAAGCTATAAGTGCTATACGGTGGTCGTCGAGTACGGCGGGATTGGAAAAGAGCAAACTGTCGTTACCTTCCAAGAGGAGCTGCTCCTGCCCGGCCGCGTCACGGTACACAAGATTCGTCGCGTGCAGGTTGGAGGCTATGCCGACAACGCCGTCGCGGAAAAAGCGCGCCTTGTACAGGCCTATCCACTCACGCCCGGTTGCACGCCCATCGGCTATGGCGTATTCCCGGACCTGGGCTTCGGCGAGATCCCCCTTGAACCGGTACCCCGACAACAACAGTAATTCGCCATCACCGGATACGCAGAAACCATACGCCCCGGCGTCGGTTTTGATTACCCGTTCCACTTTTCCCAGCAGGGGATCCCGGACAAAAATCCCCCTTGCCAATGTATCCAGCCAGTATAGCTTCCCTGCCGCCGCTTCCAGGGAGGCCAATTTGGTATCCCCCACAATGGGTGCCGTCTCATCGTTATCCTCAAGACCCGCAACGTAGAGCGAATCAGCGAAAGCTGCCCAGGCCTGTCGGATGTCCATGCCGTAGACATCCAGGAAAAGCCTGAAAAAGCCGGTGCGGTAAAAATCTATGGAGAGGGGAAAGCGGGAACCCATGGCCTTCCAGAGTTCGGCATACTTCTCCATGCCCCAACGCTTCTGGATATAGGCAGAAAACAGGCCGCCGTATTCATAATACGCGTTTCCGTTCGGGGGCAGATCGTACAGACCCGAGGCCTGGAAGGGATCCAGCAATGTGCCGTCCCGAGCAGCCTGGGCTATGTTTTGCCTCACCAAGGGGTCGTTGGCGCGTCCATAACCGTCCAGACTCTCAAAACTTACCGTGACGCCTTCCACCATAAAAAGTGGCGCGGTAAACGCCGCAGGCACTACCCAGCCGCCAAAGAACCCGTGCAGGACCTGGAGGAAGGGACTGCGGGTGCTCAGGGAAACCGCGTGTACCAACTCGTGCAGGAACAGGCTCTGGAAAGCATCGTCAAACGAGGTCCATTCGATGTCCATGGGCGTGTCGAACAGGACGATGTGCGGGTACGGTACGGGATTCATGTAGGCGTTCAGACGAGCGGTATGGGGCGTGATGGTAACCGGAATGCGGCCCGGAACCTCGATACCCAACAGCGAGGAAACCCGCTCGTAGGCGCTATCGGCAAAAGTGGCCAACGCTTCCGCGCTCCGCCGCGATTCCTCAGGAAAAATGATCCTGAAATGGGCAGTATCGAATTCCCTGAGTGCAGTGAAGGGCCTTAGATTTTGGGCTTGAACCGGACCCGGGAGGGAATAGCATATCAACGAGAAGACCATGGAAATCAATACGGACAATTTGGATCTCATGGCTTAACTATAGCACATATTCCCGCACAGCCGATTTGACCATGGATCCATCCCTGAAAGTCCAGAATCGTGGCTCGTACCAGCCATCCGCAGGAAAGCCGATCGTGGCAAAACTGGGCAGGAAATCACCGCGGGGACGGGATACGCTTCCCGGATTCAGCATTAAAATCCCACGGTACTCATCCCAGAAAGGACGGTGGGTGTGTCCGTAAAGCGCGATCTGGGCCTTGAAGGAGCGGGCAGCCGAGGAAAGGGAGAAAAAACCGTCCTGAACGCCGTGCAGGTGACCATGGCACAGAAAAATGCGGGTGCCACCCAGTTCCAGGATATCCTGCGCGAGGATGGTGTGGTCGCTATCGCCGTTTCCGCGGACCCGTTTCCAGACAGGATGGAAAGCGGCCTGGTCGAAGGCTTTGCGGGGATCCTCGGCACCATCTCCCAGAAAGGCCACCGCGCTGATGCCCCGGGCTTTGCCCCAGGCGAAAACCGCCCCCAGCGTGATCGTATCGCCGTGGCTGTCCGATACGACCAGCAACTCAGGGGTGCTTTCTGCCATTGGGTGCTTTCGGTCTATTTGAGCGCAGGCTCGGGTGCCGGCGTCGAGAGGACCGGCTTGCCGTCGGGTCCCAGGATAGGCTCCGGGATGTCCGGTGCCAAGGGCAGGGCATCTTCCTCGGACGGCAAGGGCGACCGGGCGACCACGAAGGGTTCGATAAAAGGTTCGATGCCGGCAATCATCTTGGGTACGGACAATAAAAACAGGTCGCCGCCCAAGGGGACAGAAAAGCGCCCCTCGAACTCAGGCTTGCTGCCGTCGGGGAATTCAATTCGGATGCGGTGGCGCTGGCCGACTACGGTGAACTTATCCCGGTCGCCCTTGAAGAATTCCATCCCCTTCCCACCGTCAATACTGACCTTCATGAGCTCAAAGGCCTGGTATACACCGGCGGGATCGCCCTTGTTGTCGACGAGTACCGTGTGTCCCCGGTTGAAAACGAACAAGACTACGGCGAGGGCGACGTACACGACGACCAGGACCGAGCGCAGCAGGATCCGGCGGGTTCTTGTTTCTACCTGCGTTTGCATTTGCGTCTTCGTTCTCATTTCCGTTTTCATTTGATTGCTCCTGCCTCGGCGGAAGCCAGTGCCGGTGGAGCTTCGGCGTGGTTTCCGGCAACTCCGCCGCGAAGACCTGAACGGGCGGAGTCGGCGTTCGCCCGTTTGCGCCAGGCGTGGAGAACCAGGGCCAGCGCGATGACGCCGTAGCTGAAGGCGTCGCGGAAAAATTCGCCTATCATGGCGGAACCGAACAGGTTTGTACCCGCCCGCGGTACGACTATGTACATCAGGTGCAGCAGCACGACGCCTACGAACACGTTGGGAATGGTGGCCTTGGCGATGGACGCGCCCCCCACGAGGATGGCGGCGGCGGCAAAGAAACCGGTCTGCTTGTGGGCGTTGTAGGTGGCCATGTTGCCCATATTCTGCAGGAAGATAATCTGGCCTATGCAGGCAAAAATGGTGGACATGACGATGGCGAGTATGCGGGTCTTTTCTACCGGGATACCCGCCGCGTGGGAAACGGCCTGATCCTGACCCACCGCGCGCATGTCCTGCCCCAGTTTGGTCTTGCGGAACCAGACGATGAACACGCAGAGTACGGCCATGACCAGGTAGTTCGCCATGGGGAAGGTTAGCCCGCCGATCTTGAGGGGAAGAAGCCGGTCCAGGGTTTGGCGGAGCACGTCCAGGTTCAGGGTATTGCGGATACCGTAGCCCCGGGATAATTTTATCGTTATCGAATGTACCGGAATGACTGAACCCATCAGGTACAGGACCACAAACTGGTAGACTCCGTCCATGAGAAAGCCCAGGATAAAGCCGGTGACCATTTCGCGACCCCTTGCCCGGTTAAGGACTTCGCCCGCCATCCAGCCGAAAAGGGCGGCGATGGGAACGCCGATCAGGCTGGCGAAAATCAGGCCGGGCACGCCGATGATGTTCCAGTCCACCGCGAAAATAAGGCCGATCTGGCCCGCCATCGCGCCCAGCACCATCCCGAAGTTGATGCCCATGCCCGCCATGATGGGCAGGATCAGGCTGAAGACGAGGAAGGCGTTGCGGCCGATCCTGGTAAATATTTCCTGCGTGATGGAAAGGAGCGGGAGTCCGGAGATTGGTACGGCCACCCCGGTGATGACCAGAAAGATGACGACCACGAGATTATCCGCTAATAGTGTCCTTAACTGTACGGGCTTTTTCATTTGGTCACCTTGGTCTTTCGTGTAAGCGCGTAGATGATCATGCCGTTGGAGAGGACGATACGGATCACCTCCGACATGTCGGTTTTAAGGACGCTGTTGATGACCGACGGAGTCATGGTGAGTATGCTCTGGAACAGGAAGGTTCCCACGATGACGTTCATCATGGAGGCCTTGTTCACGGAGGCACCACCCAGAAGAATGGCCGCCACCGCGGGCATGGCCATATATAGCGGGGCGTTATACAGCTGGATGAAACCGAAGCTCTGCTGGTACACCAGGATGCCTACAGCGCCGTAAATCGTGGAAACGATCACGCTGATGGTCCGCATCTTGTCCACGGATACTCCGCCGGCCCGGGCGAAATCCGGGTTGGAACCCACCGCGGTTATGGCGGTTCCGGTGCGGCTGCGCATGAAAAGCCGCATGATCGTAGCGGCAAGCACGAAAAAGAGCAGGATACCCGTGGGGAAAACGAAGAATTGTCCTATACGGATTGCAAGGAAATCGTTCAGTATCTTGGTCCAGTAACCGTCCAGGGTTATGGTCGTACGCAAGCCTGTTCCGGCGTAACCCCAGACCATGTTCGGGCTGGAGTAGGGCAGGATAATCCAGAGTATGGACATGAAGGTGACACCGGCAAAGCCCACATACATGGCGATGGTCATCTCCTCACCCTTGACCTTGTTGAGGAGTCTCCCGTACAGCCAGCCGAAACCGATGGCGAAGGGCATGCACAGTGCGATCGCTCCCAGGAAGCCCAACCAGCCGGTCAGCCCGAACTGGACAGCCAAGGTGGAGCCCAAAAGCCCGGCGATGATGCCGACAGGCAACCCGAAGTTCAGCCCCGCCCCGGCCTGCATCATGGGCACCAGCGCCAGCACCATGATCGCGTTCTGGCCAAAACGGTTGAATACATCGCTGAAGGATGCGCTCACCGATACTTCGACAAAAGGCGCCGCCACGAAAAGGAGCACCACAAAAAGGAAAATGATGATCCGGGGCCAGCCGAAATCCTGAGCTGCCGCCAGGGTTCGCCCTTTGAGGCTCGTGTCCGTCATCGGGAACCTCCAAGGCCTGACATGAGCAGGCCGAAATCCGCCAGATCCGCGTCGGGGTCGAGTATTCCTGCTATTCGGCCCTCATCCACGATGGCGACCCGATCGCAGATCGAACGAAGCTCTTCCAGCTCGCTGGAAACCATCACGATGGTTGTCCCGAAATCACGGTTGTAATGGCGCAGGGTATCCAGCACCAATTTTTTGGCTCCCACGTCTATCCCTCTGGTCGGTTCCGATACGAACAGGAGTTTTGGCGTCAGGGCGAAGGCCTTGGACAGGCACAGCTTCTGCTGGTTCCCGCCCGAAAGTTCCTTGGCCGGCTGCTTGCAGCTGGTGCACTTGATTTCAAGCTTGCCTATATAGTCTTCCGCGAGTTCCCGCATGGCCTTTTCGTCGCGCAGGCTGAAAAGGCCGCCCAGCACGGGTTTGAGGAATTGGCCCTTAACCTGCATGGCGGTAAAGGCTATGTTCCAGTCCAGGCTTTCATCCAGGAGCAGTCCGACTCCGCGCCGGTCCTCCGACACGAAGGCCATGCCCGCGTCCAGCACCGACTTGGGGTCGCCCATGGGCAGATCCTTCCCGTGCAGCACGGCCCGGCCGCCAGAAGGAAATAGCCCCATGATGCCGTTGGGAATGCCCAGCTTGCCCTGCCCCGCCAAGCCGCCTATCCCGAAGATTTCCCCGTCGCGGACAGAAAACGATACGTCCTTGACGGTTTCTCCCGGCATATCCACCCAGAGGTTTTCCACGCGGAATACTTCGGCTGACGTAAGCGTCCGTCTTTGCGCGGCATGGGCGGCACCCATATCGCGGCCCACCATCCAGGACGCGATATCCCGGACAGTATGCCCTGCAGCGGGTACGTCCTTGACGACGGTTCCGTCCCGTAGGGTTACTATCTTGTCACAGATCTGCATGACTTCGTGCAATCGGTGTGATATGAAGATTATGGAGATCCCCTCGGCAGCCAGCTTTTTAAGGGCGGCCAGCAGGATTTCCGCTTCGGTCTCGGTGAGTACCGCCGTAGGCTCGTCCAGGACGAGGATACGGACGTTTTCGCGGTCAATCTCCCGCGCTATTTCGGTAAATTGCTTGTGCCCCACAGGCATCTCTGAAACGAGCATGTCCGGGTCTATTTTGACGCCCAGGCGCCGCACGGCTTTTTCTGTGCGGGTCCTCATAGTCGCCCTTTCCAGCACGCTCAGGCGTTCGCCAAAAAGTTCGACTGCGATACCGGGCCGTTTTATCTCCCGGTTGAGCATGATGTTCTCGGTGGTGGTGAAGCCGGGGATGAGAGAGAATTCCTGGTGGACCATGCCAATGCCGGCGTCGAGGGCGTCGAAGGGATTCGAGAAGTTTACACGCTCCCCGTCAATCAGGATGTGCCCGCCGTAGCCGCCCGTTTCGGCAATTACAGGCATGCCGAACAGGATACGCATCAGGGTGGTCTTGCCCGCGCCGTTTTCGCCCACCAAACCAAGGATTTGCCCTTTTTCAAGGCTGAGGGAGACATCCTTGAGTACGGTCGTACCGTAAAAATCCTTTGAAATGCCCTCCAGCCGAAGGAGGGGCCCTGCATTCGCCATCGTGGAACCTTTATGGAAAAACAGCCGCCCCGGAAACCTTTGACAGCAACCGGGGCGGCAATAAGGGAAATTATTTCTGGAACTTGATGTTGTAGTACTGCTCGGGGAACTTCTGCGCGGTGGTGGGCAGGTAGCCCTTGCCGAACACATAGGTGTCCATGAACACGAGCATCTGGTTCTTGGCGCGGACTCCGGTGGCGGCGTCTACGTAGAAACCACCGTTCCACTTGGCACCGGGGGTGAATACACCCAGGGCGTCATACAGGGCTGCGATGCTGCCTTTTTCCGCGGTACCTTCGACTACGCGCTTGGCATATTCGCCCAGACCGGCGGTGACCACGAAGCCGTAGGAGAAGGCCCAGGTACCGAAGCGGCCGGAACCACCCTTGGCGACCACCGCTTCCTCAACTTTCTTGACGATGGCGGGGAAATCGCCGGCTTGTTCCTTGAGGTCGATCCCGAGGGCTCCCGGGTAACCCAGCAGCGGGGAAGGAAGGTCGGCTTCGACAAACAAGCCGCCAAAAGCGAGCAATTGTTTGAGCAGGGGCTCGGTGTGGGCGTCGTTGGTGCAGAAGAAGGCGGTATCCTTGCCGTACTTCTGGATCCACTGGGGAGTCTTTTCGAGGATGAACTGCTGGGCTCCGGCTACGCCGACGTCGCTGGTGGGGTCGGGAGCGGTTTCGAACACGAACTTGATGCCCAGGTCCTTGCAGGCCTGTTCCATGATCTGGCGGCGCAGGCCCAGGGATTCATAGGACATGTGTCGGGGGACGGAGATGTGGACGAAGGTCTTGGCTCCCAACTGCTTGGCGGCCCAGATTATGGTGTATCCGCGGGATACGAAGTCGGCGCTGACCGCAAGGTCGGCGGCGCTCTGGATGACGAGCGGGTCTTCGTGGGCTTCGCCGGCAAGGAGCAGGATGTCCGCCCGTTTTTCCCTGACGCGTTTGAAGGCTTCTGTCGTGCCGGGAATCGCCTGGTTGATGACGATCGCCTTCATGAGGGGATCGTCGGCAAGGGATACCACGGATGAAATGAATGTTTCCTGCTGGGACATGAAATCGTCCGGATAGGTGATGTGCTGTACCATGCCGCCGGTCTTGACGTCGCCGAAC
>CAXNJE010000126.1:0-9629 GCA_964202565.1 Breznakiellaceae bacterium
CCTATCACGCCGGTCTGTACGACCACCTTGCCCTTCCCGCCCATGAGCCTCACCATATGTTCGCCGCAGGTCTTTCCCAGGGTATAATTATCCGTACCCGCATAGAAAGCGCGTTTGGAATCGGGAATGTCGCTATTGAGTATGCCAACGACTATACCCTTGTCTATAGCCTTGTCGACTACGCCTTTAAGGGCCTTTGAGTCAACGGGAAAGAGCAGGATACCGTCCACCTTCTGCTCGATGAGTCCCTCGATCACCTTGACCTGCTCGGCCGCGTCCGGATTCGCGGAGGCGGTGGGAATTATCTCCACCCCCAGCTCGGCGCCTGCCTTTTTTGAGGCCTCTATGGCATCGAGGAAAATGGGGTTGTTCAGCGCGACGGGAACGATGGCTATCCGTACCTTGGGGCTTGCCTTCGCCTCTCCCTGTCCCATTGCGGATACACCGGCAACGCACACAGCCGCAATCACCAACGCGAGCATCAAACGCTTCATACAGTACCTCCTGTCAGCACGCAGCAATTCAAATAAGGATTCCGGGCATCAGAATGCCACCGGCAACTCCTTGCCTTTTTTGACCGATTCGATCTCCACCAATGTCAACCGTACAGATTCCGCCGCCGAGGCGGCCGTCACCGTGCCGGAAAGCTTTCCCGCGGCGATGCCTGCGGTGAAGTCGGCGAGTTCGTGATGGTAGCCGTCGCCTTCGCTCAGGACTACCGCAGTTTTTTTCCCGCCCTTGGGAGCCAGGACAAGTACCGGATCCTTGGAGAAATCCAGTTCGATCGTCGCGCCCTCCAGGACGAAAAACGCGCGCATGTTGAAGCCGAAGGAATCGGAACAGATCCACCCCCCAACGGAGGAGGCAACGAAATCCGGGTAGGCGTATATCGAGGCGATGTGGGAGATGCTGCCATCCTTCTCCACGACGCCGTTGGACCGGACGGAATCCGGCTTTCCCAACAGAAAGAGCAACATATCAACATCGTGCACGTGCATGTCCAGCGCCGCGTTTCCGGAGCGCTTCCCGTCGCTCATCCAGCCATCCCAATCCCAGGTGGGGGGTGCCGAAAAACGGGCAAATTCAGCGTACTTCACCTTGCCGTATTTTTTGGAGTCCATGATTTTCTTCACCTCCACATAGGCAGGCCAGAAGCGCAGGCATTGCCCCACACTGAACATTTTTCCGCTCTTACCTACGGCCTTCAACATGGCACCGGTCTCTTCGTTCGACAGCGCCATGGGCTTCTCGCAGAACACGTGGAAACCGGCTTCCAGTGCCTTCACCGTGTAATCGGCGTGCAGGAAGGTGGGAAGGCAGAGGTCTACAAAGTCGAAACCACCATCCTTGAGCATGGCCGCATAATCGGTATACTTCCGGGTACCGGCCAGATTGATGGAAGCCGAACTGGTCTGGATATTCCCGCCCGCGTCGAGGCTGGTTATGTCCATGTTTTCCTTGCGGAGGTCATTCAGGGCCACGATTTCGATATTCCCCAATTTTTGGTATATACCCAAATGGGTCTTGCCCATGAATCCCAAACCGCTCAACGCTACTCGCACCATTTAATTCCCCTCAATAACCTTCGATTATTTTCAAGGCGGCGATGGCCTTCTCGGCAGCGCCATCCCTGCCGGGCACTATTTCCGCAGTGTACGTACCGTCATAGCCAACAGAACGGAGCGCGGGCATTACAGACCGATAATCGACATCGCCGGAAAGCAGGTCCACAAAGCCGTCCAGGGTACCAACATTGACCCTGAAATCCTTCATGTGGACAGCGGCTATGCGTTTCCCCAAAGTACGTATCCAGTCTTCCGGCTGCCCGAATTGGAGGATATTGCCCAGGTCCAGATAGGACCCTACCCATTCGGAACCAAACTGGTCGATAAAGTCCCGCATCTCGACAGGGCTCATCAGAAAATGATTCCAGACGTTCTCGACCGCGAGGGTTACCCTTAGTTTCCGTGCAGTCGGCAACAGGGCTTCCACCGCCTCTTTGGCCCTTTTTGCCACAGCCTCGTAGGGTTGTGGCGCATAGGAAGGAACGAAGCACGCCGAAACCATACCCGGCAAATACAGGAGGGTTCTGGCACCCAGGGCAGCGCAGAGCTCCAGGGAACGCTTGTAGCTTTCGATCGCCCGCGCACGTACGGAAGGATCGGGATCGGTGGGCGATTCGCCCCAGGCAAGACCGGACGCGACGGTGACCAATTCGATGCCGATTTCATCGGCCGCCTTGCGCAGGGCGGAGGCCTCTTCCATAGTGGTCGCACCGGTAAGCGCGCCGGTTGCCTCGACCGTCAGTTCAAGGCAGTCGTAACCTAGTAGCTTTGCCCTCTCCATGGCTGATACCTGGCTGATGGGCGAACCGTCAGCACCGGGTGGAAAAGCCCAATAATTAATGCCCTTCTTCATGCAAAACTCCTTGAATGCCTAGGCTTCTACCGGACATCGGATGTGTATTTTCACTTTTTCAGCCCTTGACGGCACCGCCTGTGAGCCCGCCGACAAGACGTTGCTGTATCACATAGAACAGGACGAGGACCGGAATGATGGCAAGGAACGCGGCCGTGGTAAGAAGCTCCCATTGGCTGGACCAGCGACCGACAAAGCGGTACAGGCCAAGGGTCAGGGGCATCTTGGTCTGGTTCTGGATGAAGGACAACGCGAACAGGAATTCGTTCCATGCGGCGATGAACGTATAGATCGTCGTGGTTACGAGCCCCGGTGCGGCAATCGGCAGGATCACCTGAATCACGGTCTGCCAGCGGGTCGCCCCGTCGATGAAGGCGGCTTCCTCAATCTCCACCGGGATGCTCTTGAAATAGCCACTCAGCAACCAGATGCTGAAAGCCATGCTGAAAACCGCATTGATGACGATCAGACCGATATAGCTGTCCAGGAGGTTGAGCCTTGCGAAGGTCTTGAACAGCGAAATCACCACGACTACGGGCGAGAACATCTGAACCACGAGGAACAGGTACAGCGCTACCTGCCGCCCCTTGAACCTGAGGCGGGCGATGGCGTAGGCGGCGGGTATGCTGAGCAGCATATTGAGCGCACTGGCTCCGATGGCGATTATCGCGCTGCTTTTAAAGTATCCCGCCAGAAGATATTGGGACCAGACCAAGGCGAAATTCCTGAGCGTAGGGGCATGGGGAATCCACCGTGGCGGAGTTACGTACACTTCCTGGCTGGACCTGAGCATCATGGTGATCATGACAAAAAACGGAAAAAGCATGACCAGCAAAAACGCCAGTGTAAGAAGCAGGACAAGGGGCTTGCCCCTGTTGCGCCATTTCGACCTTGTGGGCCTGAACTTCATGACTCCTCCTTGAAATAATGCCGCGCGTACACGACGCTCAGGGCGGTGAGTATGAAGAAGGTTATGACCGCCATTACGGCAGCCCTGTCGAAACGTGCATAGACGAAGGCGTTCTTGTAGATGGAGGTGATGAGAATGTCGGTCGTATTGACCGGTCCCCCTCCCGTAAGGATATAGATGGAGTTGAAATCGTTGAAGGTCCATAGGGCAGAGAGCAAGGTAGATATCTGAAGTATCCGGACGATGCTGGGCAGGGTAATGTAGATGAATTTCTGGAAACCGGTAACCCCGTCCAGATCGGCGGATTCGTATAATTCATCCGGAATGGATTGCATGCCGGAAAGGAAAACCAGTGCCATGAAAGGAATGCCGATCCAGATATCCACCCAGATCGCGGCGATGAAACCGGAAATGGGATAACCCAGCCAGATCGGAGGATTGGCGCTAATGCCGGTAATCCTCAGCGTGTGGTTCAGAAGGCCGAATTGGGGGTTGTACACCCAACTCCATAAAAGTACGCTTATGGGAACCGAAGACGCCCACGGCGCGATGAACAGCATCCTGGCGATCTTCCTGCCCCGGTACTCGACGTTTAATAGAAGGGCTATTATCATACCCAGGAAGGTTTTGAGGGAAACGGCCAGCAGGGTCCAAAAAAGCGACCTGCCCGTTACGCGCCAGAATTCAAAATCACCCATCACATCGATGAAATTGGCAAGGCCTACAAAATTCTGGAGCCATCCAAGCCTGTTGGTCCTGAAAATGCTCATCATGACCACATAGACCAGGGGATACACCATGAAGCCGAATACGCACACGACCGCAGGCAGTAGGAGGAGATATGCGAGTCTCGCTTCCTTGGTCAGAAGCCGACGGTTCGCGGTCGGGGTACCCTTGTTCACTATGACACCTCCGGCTCAAAGATAGGGGCTGCGAAAAAGCGATCGGCTTTTCCGGCAGCCCCCATGGACGATTTACTTCTCGTTATTTGATGTTATTGATCTTGTCTATCGCAGCCGCAGCAGCGTCCAAGGCGGCTTTCGGGGTCTCGGTCTGCAGGTATACCTTGGATATCGCATCCCAGATGACATCCTGGCACTGGTCCCAGGTTGCGATGAGCGGCCAACCCTTGGCATTGGCGGAGGCTTCGCTCATGACCTTGTACATCGGGGTATTGAATACGGGCAGGGTGGAGGCTTTCTTGGTAACCGGCGGGAAACCGGCCAGCTCGTCAAATTTGCCCTTCCATTCGGACTGGTACCAGAAGTCGATGAACTTGCCGGCTGCCTTGAGGTTCTTGGCGCCCGAGAAGAAGGCTACGGAGTCGGTGATGATGAGAGGGGCGGACTTCTGCCCGGCAAAGGGAGGAATCTGCGCATAGGTTACCGGGAAGGTAGATCCGGCCTGTTTCATGGCCGATTCCACCCAGGCGCCGATCATTACATACCCAATCTTGTCGGCGTAGAAGAGGGGGTGACCCTGGATGCGGGTCATGCCCAAATAACCATCCTCGACAACCTTGTCCTTGTTGGCAAGCTTGTCCATGAAGGTGAGTGCCTTGATGCCGGCGGGAGAATTGACAAGGCTCTTGCCGTAGGAGCCATCGGAATTCTTGGCAAAGAAGTCGCCGCCCGCGGCGTAGAAATAGTAGGCGAATTCGGTAAGTTCGGTATTTTTCTGCCCGACCATGAAAAGACCGTAATGGTTGGGCGGGTTGTTGGCCGCTATCGCCATCGTCTCAAGTTCTTCCATAGTCTTCGGAACACCCTGGGCGATACGGTTGTTGATGGCCATGAAGCGCGCACCAGCCGCTACCGGCAAGCCCATCAATTTCCCCTTGACAACGCCTTCCTTGGCGCCGGAGAAAATATCGTCGATCGTTGCCTGGCTTACATACGCAGAAGGCTCCGCAAGCTGCTTCAGATCCTCGTATTCCAGCAGCCAGCGGGTACCGATGATGGAAATGTCGGGCGGCTTTCCGCCTGCGAGGGAGGTGGTCAGCTTGTCCTTCATCTGGTCCCACGGAACCGGAACGATATCGATTTGGACATTCGGGTCTATCGCGTTGAAAGCATCCTGCAGACCCTTGCGGTAATCCTCGGTAACACCATCATAGCCGGCCCAGAAGAACGTTGCCGTAGATTTACTGGCAGCTGCGGTATCCGCCTTGCCTGCGGCGAAACCCAGGCTGGGCAATGCCAGCAGGGCTACCATGACGAGCAACACCGTAAGGTGTTTTCCATTGAGGCTTCTTTTCATTTCCCACTCCTTTTTTCTGCGTGATGCGGGTCGCTTTGTATGATTTGCGTCCCGATCCGATGCAATAGCCAACGGAAAGCCGGTCCCGTCGCATGTCAGACCGATGGGGTCGGACATGGAATGCGACGTGACTAACGGTACGTTAGCTTAAATCAGCTTGAAGCATGGGGGAGAATTTGTCAAGTTTATTCGGCTTTGAAACAGACCAGAGCTGCTGAAAACTGAGGCATTGATTCCAACATGGTCCTCCGATACTGCAGGCTTGTCCGGTAAGGCCCTTAACCTGGAACTGCACCTTAGTATTTCGGTCGCCTTGAATTTGTATAATGCGGACAATTCAATGATACTACTGATGGAGATGCCATACCATGATGGACAGGGAGACCCTGCTAAGGACAGTGCGCTTTCAGACCCCCGATTACATACCCATGACTTTCCATATCAACCAGTCTTGTTGGGAACACTACGGACAGGCAGCCCTACAGGATCTCATAATGGAGCACCGTCTGCTTTTTCCGGACTACAAGCCCCATACACTACCCTATACACCTGTTTATCCTCCATTTGCCGACGCAAGTACCCCGTTCACCGACCCATGGGGTAATGTGTGGAAGACCTCCATGAATGGCACAATCGGGGCAGTGGTTGAACATGCCCTGGATTCCTGGGATAGGTTTCCGGACTTCACTGCACCGGATCCCGAAAAAACAACCCACTGGGGACCAATCGACTGGGAAAGGGAGGCAGAGGGCTCAAACCCCATAGGCTTCTTCTCCTGCCTGCGTGCAGGCGAGATAGGACATGGACATACCTTCCTGAAACTTATCGACCTGCGGGGATATGAAAACCTGCTGCTTGATATGATGGATGGGGAACCCAGGTTATTTAAACTCATCGGGCTGCTCGAAGAGTACAATCTTGCCCTGGCCCGGAATTTCCTGGACCGCGCCAAGGTTGAATGGCTCGGTTTTGCGGAGGACCTGGGCATGCAGCGAGGCCCCATGATATCCCCCGATCTTTTTCATACATTCATAAAGCCAAGCTACAAAAAACTGATGGATCTTACAAAACACTCCAATGCGGTAGTGCATATGCATTCCGATGGAGACATCAAGGCGCTATTTTTCGACATCCTTGATTGCGGTGTTGAGGTGCTGAACATCCAGGATGTGGTAAATGGTCTGGATTGGCTCGAACACGAGGCCAAAGGCAAGGTGTGCCTGGACCTTGACGTGGACAGGCAGGGGATTACCTACAGTGGAAGCCCCAGGCAGATAGACGAGCTTATCCGTCAGGAAGTATCACGCCTTGGAGACAGGACGGGCGGACTCATGCTGATCTACGGTCTGTACCCGGGAGTTCCCCTGGAGAACGCCCGGGCACTTATGGACGCGATGGAACGGTACTCAGGCTACTTCAACTGATTCCTGTCCGGACACGGGACTCCTTCACTGGCAAGTCAGGCCAGGAGGTCTGCGAAAGCTTCATGTCAGGCTTCCCGCTTCGGGTGCGCTTTCAGGACTTTCCTGACCCCGGCGATCACACGTTCGATGTGTTCCGGTTCCCAAGTGGGGTGCAGGAACACGCTGAAGGTGACGTCCCGCAGGCGCTTCGCGTTGGGGCAGATTTTCTCGCCGTAGCGCACGGCGGCGGGATCGGTGTACTCCTTGGACAGGAAGGGAAACTTGGCGCTTCCAAAACCGTTGAGCTGGCGGTAGGCCTGCTCCTCGTATGCCTCGGGCCACTGTATCCCGTAACAGGGTACGCCCAGAGCGGTGAGTTCCTTGATGAATTTACCTGCCTGGATGTCAAGGACGTCGGTATCCAGAATGATGGGGTACCACCAGTAGGCGTTCTTGCGCTCCACTGAATTGTGGGGCAGTTTCCTTATTCCCTTCAGCCCCGAAAAGGCATCGTCGTACATGCGGGCGTAAGCGAACCTGCGCGCGAGATTCCAGGAATCCAGCCGCTTGAGTTCGTTGATGCCTATGACCGACTGCAACTCCGTCATCCTGAAGTTGAAACCTACCCGGTTGTGGACATAGTTCAATTTTTCTTCCAAAGCCAGGAGGTTGAGCCTGGACTTGACATCGTAGCCGTGGTCGCGGAAGGACCGGCATTCCCAGCCGAGATTCTCGTCATTCGTCACCACCATGCCGCCTTCGCCGCCAGTGGTAAAATGCTTGCTCTGGCAGAAACTGAAACAGCCTGCATCCCCGATCAAGCCTGCCTTCACGCCCTTGTATTCCCCGCCGAAACATTGGGCACAGTCCTCGATGATCTTGAGTCCCCGCTTTTTTGCGATGCCCAGGATGGGACCCATGTCACAGACGACGCCGTACAGATGGACCACGACGATACCCTTGGTCCGCTTGGTGACGAGAGCTTCGATGCACGCGGGATCGATCGTATGGTCGTCGGTGACGTCGCAGAACACGGGAATCGCCCCGGATTGGACTATCGCGAAGGAAGAGGCGATGAATGAATAGGAAGGCACTATCACCTCGTCGCCGGGGCCGATCCCAAGGGAGCTTATGGCTATATGCAGGGCGGCGGTCCCGTTCATGCAGGATATTGCCATCTTCGCGCCTATCCAGGTAGCCCAGGCCGCCTCAAATTCCATGCCTTTCTTGCCTGTCCAATAATTGACCTTTCCGGTGCGCAGGGGCTCCAGGATATCCGTAAAAGTTTCCTCGGCGAATTGCGGCCACATGGGAAAATGCATGTCCACGATTCCGGCCCCGTTCATCACACGTTCCTTTTCCATAAACCCTCCCCTTTCCATTTCCTGATGCACAGCTATTCAGTTCCGGCCCGACGACCCAGGGCCGGTAATGCGAGAAATTGATCGAGCAGGAGTCGGGCACCGCCTATGGTTACCGGATTCCCCTCGATGGACGACCGTCGGATGCGCCTTGTACCCGCCCAAGGCTGAAGGGCGATCCCTGCCAGATGCCGTTCCAGTCGGTCAAAAAGGATATCGCCCAATTCTGCCATCGCCCCGCCGATTACCACAGCCTGCGGGTTGAGGACGTTCAATACCGAGTTGATTCCCGAAGCGAGCCTGCGGGATATCTCGTCTATGGCTTCCAGCACCAGCGGATCCTGCTGTTCCGCCGCACGGCAAAGGGACCCGAAATCGATCTGGCAGGCATTTCCCCCAAAATCCTTCAGGTGAGGTGAAGGTCCGCCCGACTCGATCATGTGGACTACCATGCGTATCAGGGCCGGTACGTTCGCCAATTGTTCGACGCAGCCCCGGTTGCCGCAGGGACAGGGCGGACCGTCGATATCGATGGATACATGCCCTATCTCACCCGCCATGCCGGAAGAACCCCGGTAGGGATGGCCGTCCAGCACGATTCCGGCGCCTATACCCGTATCGATGTCGATATACAGCAGGTCGCGGATTCCGGCGACGTTTCCGAATTCCATTTCCGCATACGCGCTGAGTATGGATTCGTTCTCCAATTGAACGACAGCGTCCTCGAAACGCCTGCGAAGGATTGGGATAAAATCGTTCCCCTGTACAATGGGCAGGACAGTGGAAGCAAGGATGGTCTCCCGTTCAGGGTCCATGAGCGCCGGTGCGCCGATGCAGATGCCCCTGAGACGCCCCTCATCGAGATTGAGGTTCGCCATCAATCGTTCGGCAACCCGTATCAGCCGCCCTCCAACCTCCCCATAATCCACGATCCCTTCCCTCGACTTCCCCAACTCCGTGCCGCGCAAGTCGAAGATGGCCACTTCGAAATACTCCCGCGCGAGCTCGGCAGAAAGGAAGATGGCACCCCGCGGAACGAGGGCAAGCAGGATCGGCTTTCGTCCGCTGCCCGGGGTCTCCGCTGGCCCCAGCTCACAGACCAGGCCCTGCCCGATCAGCTCCGCAACGAGGGTCGAGACTGTAGTCGGACTCAGCTTGGTCCTGGCTGTGAGGCTGGCGCGGGAAAGGGGACCATTGTGATGGATCAACGAGAACAGGAGTCCCTTGTTGGCTGCCTTGACCTGTTGGAGGTTTGCCGTTCTGTTGGTACCACCAGTT
>CAXNJE010000127.1:0-9492 GCA_964202565.1 Breznakiellaceae bacterium
TTACGACTCCAAACGTACCCACGAACTGTTGGTGTGCGTCACGGAAATGAACTCCCGCACGGACATCGACGGTCTGGCGGTTGCCCTCAGGGAGGCATCGGTATGATCCACCCCTCGGTTCCCTTGCTGAAGGATTCGAGCGTTCCCGGCCGCACCGGCGCGGTGCTCCCCAGGCTCGACGTCCCCGAAACCCCCATCCCTGCGGATTTCCTGCGGCCTTCCCTCGCCTTGCCGGAAATGGACGAATTGTCCGTGGTCCGTCACTTTACCCTGCTGTCACAACAGAATTATTCCATCGACGGCCAGTTCTATCCCCTGGGATCCTGCACCATGAAGTACAACCCCAAGATGAACGAAGCCGCGGCCAGTCTAAGTGGTTTCCGTCGCAGCCACCCGCTGGCGCCTGAAAGCATGAACCAGGGGGCCATAGGCCTGTTGTACGAACTCCAGGAAGAGCTCAAGGCGGTAACCGGCTTCACCGCAGTGACGCTTCAACCCGCGGCCGGCGCCCACGGCGAGCTGGCTGGGGTCTTCATGATGCGCGCCTGCCTGATCGCCCGGGGCCAACCCGAGCGGACCCGCATCCTCATCCCCGATTCGGCCCACGGCACCAACCCGGCATCCTGCGCCATGGCCGGACTCATCGCCCAGACCATACCAAGCGACGCGTCGGGAGGGGTGGACCTGGAAGCCCTGCGCGCGGCCTGCGCCCAGGACGACGGCAAGACCGTCGCGGGGCTCATGATCACCAATCCCAGTACCCTGGGCCTTTTCGAGCGGAACATAGTCGAGATCGTGCGCATGGTGCACGCCGCCGGCGGGCTCGTGTACGGTGACGGCGCCAACATGAATGCCCTGGTAGGGGTGCTCAAACCTGCGGAAGTGGGTTTCGACGTGATGCACCTGAACCTGCACAAGACCTTCTCCACGCCCCACGGCGGCGGCGGACCCGGTGCGGGTGCGGTTGGCGTCGGCCCGGCGCTGGTGGATTTCCTGCCCGGACCGTTGGCGGTCAAATCCAGCGAGGGCTACACCTTCATGACACCCCCCAAGTCCATAGGCCGCATGAAAGCCTTCCACGGCAACTTCGGCGTTCTGGTACGCACCCACGCGTATATCAGGCTGTTGGGAGCGGAAGGACTGCGGCGGGTGGCGGAAAACGCGGTACTCAACGCGAATTACCTGCGCTCCCTGGTGGAACACGAATACCCGGTTGCCTACGGAAAGGGCCGGCGCTCCATGCACGAATTCGTCTCATCCGGAGAGCTCGCACCAGGCATCCACACACTGGACGTCGCGAAGCGCCTTATCGACTACGGATACCATCCGCCTACGATCTATTTCCCCCTCATCGTCAAGGAAGCCTTGATGGTGGAACCCACGGAAACGGAATCGAAGGAAACGTTGGAAGCCTTCGCGCAGGTCCTGCTCAAGATTGCGGAAGAAGCCCGCAGCAACCCGGAACTGCTCCACGAGGCGCCCCACGACACGCCCATAGGCCGTCTGGACGAAACCGCGGCCGCGCGCAAGCCAGTTCTCTGTTATCACTGCTGAGCTGAACGTATTCCTGAACCGGCGACGCCGGGAAACTGTGTGGTTGGTGATCAAAACACCCGCCACAACGGTTTCCCGGCGTTTTTTTTGGAAAACCAGCTTTTTCGGATTCCTTCATCCCCATGCGGGCATAAGGGCGGGCAACAATGGATTGTATGGGCGTCCTCGTCCTGACACTCAGGCTAATCCAGTTCGACTACCAGGGGTTCCGTGCAGAGGGGAACCGTCCCTTCCAGTGAGATCCGCTTTTTGGTCAGGATATCCCGCCCCTTGAGGGGAGATGGAAGGGTAACCATACCCGACCGACCGTCCAGATTGAGCAGGGCCCGAACCGGACTCGACCCGCCGGTCCTTTCGAGCAGCACCACCCCGGTGGCGATTTCCCTGGCGGCAAAACCTGGGTCCCTCTTGCGCACCGCCTTGGTAGCCCGGTGGGCCGCACCGAACCAGACTTCAAAGGCATCATCGCCGGATTTCCAGTCCACGGGGTCACGGTTGAAAAGGCTGGGAGTCTTGGTGATGCCCCGCTCCTGCCCGGCGTAGGCGAAGAAGGTTCCGTCCAACAACATGGCGAAGACCGTCCAGTTCCGCAAACGCGTCCCGCGGCCTACCCGTCCGGCCATGCGCGGCTGGTCGTGGTTTTCAAGAAAACGGGCCTTTATGGCCGTCGCGGGGTACATGCAACCTTGCAGGTCCAGGTGGTGCAGATACGCCGAAAGGGGCAGAGTCCCCGCCCAGGCCCCATCCAGTTCGTGGCGGCCATCGTAGTCGTAGGTCAGGTCGAAAGCCTGGTGCAATTCGGCGTCGCTGGCCGCGTAAAAGCCCCTGGCCCGCAAAAAAGCCACGAACTCCTTATGCACGCTTTCCGCCAGCCACAGGCAGGGTCTGGCGCCCGAACCGGCAGGCCGCGGCAGTGCGGCGATGCGGCGGCGGGCTTCCACCCAAAAATCCACGGGTACCAGGCTGGCCACGTCGCAACGGAAACCGTCCACCCCGAAGCGCACCCATTTTTCCAGGGTTCCAATCTGGTAATCCCAAAGGGCCTTGTTGGAATAATCCAGATCCACCACGTCGCTCCAATCGGCCACCCTCGGGCCTGGTTTTCCATCGGCGCCCTTCCAGAACCAGTCCGGGTGTTCCTTCACGAGCACAGAGTCGGGGCTCGTATGGTTGTAGACCACATCCATGATGAGTTTCAGGCCTTCCTTGTGGGCGGCGTCGATAAAACGGCGGAAACCGGCAGCGCCGCCCAAGGCCGGATCCACGGCCCGGTAATCCGAAATCGCGTAGGGACTGCCCAAGGAACCCTTTCGGGCTACCTTGCCCGTCGGATGGACGGGGGTCAGGTAGACGAAATCAAAGCCCATCTTTTTTACGGCAGCCAGGGTTGGAATGGCCGCATCGAAGCTTCCCTTTGCGGTATGGTTCCTTATGAAGATTTGGTAGATCGATTTGCCCTTCAAAAGCATGGAGGTATCGCTGGCCATGGATTGCTCCTTCCTTGTTTTGCACGAATTTTAAACTAAGATGGAGGAAGGGTCAAATGAGGGTGGCATCCACGGCTTCAACCTGTACCGTATTCTGCCGATCTTTGTTATATTTGAAGGTAGTTATATTTGTTCCCGGAGGTCATTCCATGGGTTCTCCCCGTCCAGTTCGCGGAATATGTGCCTTAATCATATCGTCCCTACTTGCCATCACGCCTCTTTTGGCTCAGGAAACGCCCCGGGGCGCCAATTCGGTGGAAGATTTGTACTCGCCTGAGTTCATGGGAGGCGGTGCCTTCGTTACCGCTACGGGTAATGCTCAGGCTGACGCGGTAAATCCAGCGGCTAATGGCGCTGAACAGCGCATAGTGCTGGACGGGGGTTACGCCATACTTCCAGGGTTGGGAACCGAAAGCGGCTTTGGCCACGCGGTCAATCTGGGTGGAATCCTGCCCACGAAGTATGGGGTCTTTTCTGGCTCCCTGCGCATGCTCAGCTCACCCTTCGATTCCTACCCCATAGGAACCGGTGTTGGCCTGAAACTTTCCGCAGCCAAGGAAGTGTACCCGCGCCTCACCCTGGGGGTCGGACTAGGTGCCGCTGTCGGCACCGACTGGTCAGTTGGCCTGGATCTGGGTGTGCGCCAGGGGTTGGGTGACATTTCCTTCATGAAGGATTTTTACTGGGCCGCGACATTGGGCGGCCTGGGCAAGGGCTGGGCTCCTTCGGCGTTCACGCCCAAGCTGGGGGCCGCCTTCGATCTGGTGCGGGTTGCCGGCAAGGAAGGCAAGAGCGACGCCTTCAAGTTGGGGCTTGCTTCCGAACTCGGTTTCCCCGGTTTTACCAACCTTAGCGGCAAGCTGGGATTGCAGGCCAATATCCTGGGCCTGGCCAGCATCGGCTCCTCTGTCGGTTTCAACCTGGTCGAAGCACTGGACGGCAAGGCGGCTTCGCCCATTCCCTCCTTCGGGCTCAGCCTGAATTTCACCCTTGCTGGTGAGACTGAAGGTACCGAGGGCGAGGTGCGGACGAACCTTTCGGCAAGGCCCCTGTACGACGATATCTGGGCATTCGGAACCGGAGCGACGGTCGTACTCGGCGTGGTGGACCGTGTTCCACCCAAAATTTCTGTAGGATACCCCAAGCCAATCTGGATTTCCCCCAACAACGACGGCAAGGCGGATGCCCTTGAATTCGACCTCTCCATCACGGATAAGCGCTACGTAGCCTCATGGGTCTTCATCGTCGAGAACGAAAAAGGCGAGATGGTCAGGTTGCTGAGCAACAAGGAACGGCGACCGGAGAATGAGGGTTTCCGGGATATAATGGCCCGCATCCTGGACGTCAAATCCGGGGTCGAAGTGCCCCCGAGCCTGCGTTGGGACGGCGTGGACGAAGGCGGCGCCGTAGTGGCCGACGGGCGCTACCTGTTCCATGTCGAAGCCAGGGACGACAACGGCAATCAGGCCGTCACCGACAAATTCGAAGTATTCGTCGATAACACCCCGCCCAAGATCGAAGTCTCGGGGCCGGAAATCGACGGCCTCCGCGTGTTTTCTCCAGACGGCGACGGCAGCAAGGATAGCTACCCCATCGCGCAGTCGGGTTCCGAAGAAGACCTCTGGCAAGCCGTGGTACAGGATTCGGCCGGAACCACGGTGCGGAATTTCAAGTTCGAGAATGCGGCTCCGTCCAATCTGGAATGGAACGGCAAGGATAATGCGGAACTGGTCGTCCCCGACGGCGTGTACAAGTACCGCATGGAAGCCACCGACCGTGCGTTCAACCAGAGCAGCGCCCTCATCGAAAACATCATCCTGAACACCGAGCGTCCCCCGGTTGGCCTGTTGATCGACGGCTCGGACTTCTCGCCCAACGGCGACAGCATCCAGGACGAACTGGCCTTCAGCCCGGGTGTCCCGATCACGGAAGGGCTCGTTTCCTGGACCATCGAAGTCAGGAATTCCACGGATACGGTACGCAGAACCTTTACGGGGGGAGCGGACATTCCCGTACGGGTAGTCTTCGATGGCAAGGCGGATAACGGAAGCCCGGTCGAAGAAGGCTCCTACCAGGGCAATCTGACCGCCCGTTACAGGAACGGCTACGAGGCCAAGGCAAAATCGCCGCTCTTCAATATCGATGTGAGCACCCCGGTGGTGAGTGTTCTCCGCCCGGGTTCCGAAAACCTGCGAACCTTCTCCCCCGACGGGGACAAGCGCAAGGACAGTTTTACCATCAGCCAGACCGGCAGCAGGGAAGACCGCTGGGCAGCGGTCATACAGGATAGCGCCGGCAAGACGGTCCGAACCCTTTCCTGGGAAGGGATGGCGCCCCCTGAATTCGTCTGGGACGGGAGCGATGATTCAGGCCGTACCGTACCGGACGGCGTGTACAGATACAACATAGCAGCCAAGGACCGCGCGGGAAACAGCGCTTCCGCCTCGATGGAAGGCATCATCGCGGATACGTCCAAACCGGTAGTCGCCTTGTCGATAGCCTACGGACACTACTCGCCCAACGGCGACGGGGTTCTGGATGAGCTTCCCGTGATCACCAGTGTGGCGCATGCGACTGCCGCCGAAGCCTGGTCGGTCGAACTGGTCGATACGAGAGGCACTTCCCTCAGGAGTTTCAAGGGAACGGGGACCGCTCCCGACCGCCTGACCTTCGGAGGAACGGACGATAAGAACCAAAGGCTGGGCGAAGGTGAGTACCGGGGCAGAATCACTGTCGAGTATCGCAACGGATATATCTCTTCCGCCTTATCCCCTCAATTTATCATCGACCTGACGGCGCCCATTGCGAGTGCCAAGGCGGAAAACCCCGTATTCTCACCCAACGGTGACGGAAACCTGGACCTGCTGGCCCTCGTCCAGAATGGAAGCGAGGAGGTCACCTGGGTGGGAGAAATCCTTTCGAATGGCAGGCCTGTGCGCTTGTGGACCTTCACCGGCACACCTTCCCCACGCCTGGAATGGGATGGCCTGGACGACGCGGGACGGCTTTCTCCCGATGGAACCTACGGCTACCGCCTGTCCGCCACCGACCGCGCGGGCAATCGCGGGTCGGTCAATGCGCCGGATTTTACCCTGACGACGGAGAACACCCCCTTGCTCGTGGTGGTCGACCAACGGGCCTTCTCACCCAACGGTGACAAGCAAAAAGACGAAATGACCATTACAGCCCAAGTCAAACTTATTGAAGGCATAAACAGCTGGCGCGTCGACATACTTGATTCTACAGGCCAGGCGATCCGGACCTTCGAAGGAGCCAATGGAGCGCCGTCGCCCCTTATCTGGAACGGCAAGGACTCCCGGGGAGCGACCGTCAAGGATGGAAGCTATACTGCAAAGGCGGAACTCCGCTATGCCATGGGCAACCGCCCCCAAGCGACCTCCACCCCCTTTATAGTCGATACGATCCCACCGGCCATCGAGCTCTCCGTCGCCGACCAGTACTTCTCGCCAAACGGAGACAAGCGCAAGGACAGCCTTGAGGTCAAACGGCTCTCGCAGGGCAGTGACGATGAATGGACCCTATTGGCACAGAATTCAGAGGATATCACCGTCCGCACCTGGACCTGGAAGGGCGTCTCAGGCAATTTCACCTGGGACGGAAAGGATTCCGCGGGCAACATAGTAGCGGACGGTGCCTATTCGTTTGTGGCCGAAGGCAAGGATAATGCCGGAAACACTAAAAAGGCTGTCGTGTCCGGGCTTGTGGTAGATACCCAGGCACCGATCATGGATCTGGCGGTTGCGGATCCGGCCTTCTCGCCGAACGCGGATGGACGGAAGGACATGCTCTCGATAAGCCAGCAGGCTGTGGGCAACGATGCCTGGGAAGGCCGGATGCAGGCGGCGAACGGCACTACGGTCCGCACCTGGATTTGGAAAGGCTCCGCGGACGACCTGGAATGGGACGGCAAGAACGATACCGGTGTAATAAGCGCAGATGGAATCTATAAATACCTGGTTAAATCCAGTGACGAGGCCGGGAATAGCTCGGAATATTCCCTTGGAAACCTGCTGCTGGATACCAAGGCACCGGAACTGGACCTGGCTTTCCCCTTCATGCTCTTCTCGCCCAATGGCGACAAGCGGAAGGACGAGCTACCCGTAAACATCAAAACGGTGGGGGATGACGACTGGGAAGCCAACATGCTCAACAAGAATGGGGCAGTCCTGGCCAGCTGGAAATGGAAGGCTGTGGCCCCGACCATCGCCTGGAACGGCAAGGACAGCGCGGGCAACACGGTGCCCGATGGAAGCTACCGATTCTCGGTGCGGTCGACCGACACTGCGGGCAACCATACCGAGCGTTCGGCGGAAGGCCTTACGGTAGACAATCGGACGACCCGGGCCTTCCTCACCGCCGCCTCCCAGGGTTTGTCGCCCAATAGCGACGGACTCTTCGATTCCCAGCGCTTTGGCCTGGTGGTCACCCTGAAAGAGGGTATCGAGGCGTGGAAACTTGACATCCTGGACGAGAACGGCATGCTTCGCCGCACCCTTGGGACCCAGGATGCGTCGGGTTCCCGCTCGGATCTGCCTCCGGATGCCATCACCTGGAACGGATTGGATTCCCTGGGCAGCCTGAGGGAAGGGAAATATACCGCCCGGCTCTCCGTCGCCTACCTCAAGGGCGATCTGACTACCGCCAACGCCGGTCCCTTCATGGTGGACGCCACCGCGCCGGTACTCTCGGTCGAGACGAATCCGCGCTATTTCAGCCCCGACAATGACGGCGTCGAGGACGAGCTCATATTCTCCCCGGCCGCGAAGGACGCGTCGGCCATCGATACCTGGAGCCTGGAGATACGCGAACCCCAGGCCCCCTTCAACACCTTCTACCGCATCGAAGGCAAGGGTGCCCCTGCGGAACGGGTAGTCTGGGACGGCAGGTCCAACAAGGGCGAGCTGGTCCAGGCAGCCACCGACTATCCGCTGCTTTTCACCGCCACCGACGCTTGGGGCAACACCCGCAAGCTTGAGGGCATCGTGGGCGTCGACGTGTTGGTAATACGCGAGGGCGACATCCTCAAGATCAAGGTACCGTCCATCATCTTCCGCGAGAACGAGGCGGACTTCCTCGGCCTGGCCCAGGATACGGTGGACAACAACATACGCGTGCTAAAACGCATCGCGCAGATCCTGAACAAGTTCAGGGACTACAAGGTGAAGGTGGAAGGCCACGCGAACCCCGTCAGCCGCACCGCGAAAGAGGAAAAGGAAGAACTCCAGCCCCTCAGCGAACGCCGTGCAAAAGCCGTCCTTGCCAAGCTGGTCGAGTTCGGCGTGGACGCCCCCCGCCTCTCCGCAGTGGGACGCGGCGGCACCCAGCCGGTGGTCAAATGGGAAGAGCGCGCAGACTGGTGGAAGAACCGCCGCGTGGAATTCATCCTGGTGAAGTAGAGGGGAAGGGTTGCTTCAACACGGCTCATACATTATACTCCTACATAGGAGTATAATGTATGAGAACCTTCGGCATCAAAGCCCTCCAAACCAATCCATCCCTCCTTACAAAGGCTTTTGAATCGGGGGAATATTCACTCATCACCAAGCATGGCTCCCCAATTGGTGTCGCAGTCGGATTCGATACCTTGCTGATAGATGAAGGACTCAAACATTTTCTTGCCTTGAAGGCTTTTTCCAATGGTGATATGAGTTTGGGCGAGCTTGCAGCCTGCTTCGGTCAAACCCGGACGGAGATCATGAAAACCCTTGGCAGGCTCCACATACCCATCGCAGATTACCGTATCGAAGAGGAGCTTGATGCCATAGCGACCTTGGCTTTATGACGCCCCTTGTCAGCGACGCCACGGCATTGATCGTCTTGGCAAAATCAGGACAGCAGAACCTGCTGAAGCATCTTTTTACATCCATTTGGATACCTTCGACGGTATCTTTAGAGATCACCACCAAGGCTGACCACGATATATCCGTTTGGGACGACCCTTTCTTTTCGATCCAGAAAGCCGTGAACGACGATCTCTACCATTCCCTATTGGTTATACTCGATCCAGGAGAGAGCGAGGCAATCGCGCTGGCGGCAAGGGAAGGCATGCCCTTGCTGATTGACGAAAAAAAAGGACGGAACATAGCCCGTTCACTGGGCATCACGGTTATCGGACTAGTAGGCATACTCTTGGCACTCAGAAAAAGAGGCGTGCTTGATATGGATCAAACACGTGCATTGATCGATGAAGCGGTGCAGAACGGATTCCGTCTCTCGGACACCTTGTACGAGGACTTCTGCCGAAAAATTGGAACATGATCCTTCCATCAGATGTCAGCCAACATGGCACGTCGCAAAATCTCGTTTGCCCTTGTCTGGTAGCCACTTCCCTTTCGTTTAAGCCATTCGATTACGTCAGCATCCAAGCGGATATGGATATCTTTTTTAATCGGATTATATAGCCTTCCTGCGCGGGCGAAGTCAGCCTCGG
>CAXNJE010000128.1:0-9469 GCA_964202565.1 Breznakiellaceae bacterium
CGGGGTACGGGGGGTATTTACCGGCGCCGACTGGGACGCGCTTATCGGCCTGTATATGGGTGACAAGCCTCCCTTGGCCAGAACGGAGGTGCGCCACCACGGGGAAGGCGTCGCGGTGGTGGTCGCCGATGACGAGGCCTCTGCCCTGAACGCCCTCCGCCTGATCGAGGTGGAATACGAGCAGCTGCCACCCATCCGCAGCCCCGGCGAGGCCCTCGCCCCGGGAGCGCCCATATTGCACCCCAAACTTGCCTCGTACCGGCGCATTCCCGCCATCCTGCCCGAACCGGGCACCAACGTGGCCAACCGTACCCGCATCCGCAAGGGCGACGCGCCTGCCGCCTTCAAGTCCGCAGCCGTCACGATTGAAGGCCGTTTCTCCTTTCCTCCCGGCGACCATGTGGCGATGGAACCCCGCGCGGTGGAGGCCGAAGTCCGGACGGACGGGCGGCTCCTCATCCGCAGCTCCACCCAGTCGCCCTTTGGCGTGCGCACCCTGCTGTCCAAGGCTTTTAACATACCGGAGGGCATGATCGAGGTGATCGCCGGTCCCGTGGGCGGCGGCTTCGGGGGCAAGGCCGGAATACAGCTGGAACCACTGGCCTACCTCCTGTCCAAGGCCATGGGCGGCAGGCCGGTCCGGCTGGTCAACACCCGCGAAGCAGACCTGCTCACCAGCCCCGGCCGCCCCGGATTGGAAGCCAAGGTCGCGCTGGCCTCCACCGCAGACGGAATACTCCTGGCGGCGGACATCGAGTTCCTGTTCGACTCTGGCGGCTATGCCGACTACGCGGTGAACGTGGCGCGCGCGGCGGGCTACGCCTGCACAGGTCCCTACCGCATCCCCAACGTAAAGGCCGACGCCGTCTGCGTCTATACGAACCATCCCTTTGCCACGGCCTACCGGGGTTTCGGCCATATCGAGCTGTCCTTCGCCATGGAACGCGCCATGGACATGCTGGCAGAAAAGCTCAAAATGGACCCTGCCGAACTCAGGCTGAGAAACGCCATCAAGGCCGGCGATACGGTCCCCACCGGCGCGGTGCTGGACCAGAATACCGGTGACCTGCCGGGCTGCATCGCCAAAGTGAAAGAGCGCCTTCGCTGGGACGAAGGCACCCGGACCGAGGCAACGGGCTTCGACGGCAGGAAAAAGATCCTGGCCAAGGGCATCTCCTGTTTCTGGAAAGCCCCGGCCATCCCCACCTTCACCGACGCGGGGGCGGTGCTCTATTTCAACGAGGACGGCAGTGTCTCCCTGGTGACGGGGGTTGTCGAGATTGGCCAGGGAACCTTCACCGGACTCAAACAGATAGTCGCCGAAGCCCTGGGCATGGAGAGCGCCAAGGTGCGCGTCGTACCCGAGGTGGATACCGACCGCGCCCCCCACGACTGGACCACCGCCGCCAGCCGCTCGCTGTTCATGGCCGGGCGGGCGGCCCTGGACGCAGTGGCCGACGCGGTGGCGCAGATCAAGCACACCGCCAGCGCGCCCCTCCGCTGCCCGGAGGAGGACCTGGAAGTGTCCGGCGGCCGCGTGTTCCTGCGGGACGATCCCGGTACGGGCTTACCCGTCGAACGCGCCGCCCTGGGCTACGTCTACCCCGACGGGGTTTCGGTGGGCGGACCGGTTATCGGCCGCGGCAAATATATCGCCCGCCACCTGACTGGCATCGACCCGGAAACCGGTGCCGGCAGGCCCGGCCTTGAATGGACCCTGGGCGCGGAAGGCGTGGAAGCCGAGGTGGACCTGGCCGACGGTTCTTACCGAATAGTAAAGGCGGCCTGCTGCATGGACGTAGGCCGCGTCATCAACCCCGTTCTGGCACGGGGGCAGGTTGTGGGAGCCATGGCGATGGGCATAGGCTACGCCACCCGGGAAGCCTTCACCTTCGATTCCAACGAGCGGGTGCAGAACGGCAACCTGCGGGATTTCAAGATCCTACGTTTCGGCGAGGAGCCCGAGTACTTCGTCGACTTCCTGGAAACGCCCCAGGGCGACGGTCCCTTCGGCGCCCGCGGCCTGGGCGAGCAGGGCATCATCGGCATGCCCAACGCGGTGGCCTCGGCGCTGTCGCGAGCGGTAGGGACGGCCTTCAACAGCCTTCCGATCACGCCCGAAACCATCTGGCACGCCGCGCAGGAAAGCAGGGAGAAAAACGCATGATCAGCCAGGACATCAGCTACATACGACCCGAAACGGTGGAAGAGGCGATGCAGGCCTGGGCCGAGCACACGGGCAGGCCTGCAGGCAATGCACAGACAGAAAAGGGGCAGACAGAAAAGGCGCAATCGGAAAATACGCCAGCGGTCAATACTGATGGGGTGCGCTACCTCGGAGGCGGAACTGAACTGATCACCGGTGCCCGCAAGACCGGTCTCACCGGCAAGCCGTTTCGGGTGCTGATCGACCTCAAACACGTAAGCGAGACCCGGCGGATGGAAAACTCCGGGGGCCGCATTTTTCTGGGTTCCACCCTATCCCTGAACGAAATCGGCGATTCAGGCATCTTCCCCTTGCTCACCGCCACCATACGCAACATCGCCGACCGCACGACCCGGAACAGGCTGAGCCTGGGCGGCAACATCGCGGGAACCCTACCCTACCGTGAAGCCGTCCTGCCCCTGCTGTTGGCGGATGCGACCATCCACACCATGAGGCCGGTTCTGGCGGATGACCTGAACCTCTCGCTGCGACAGGAGCGCCTGTTACGGGAAATCTTCAACAAGCGGCTTCCCTTGCAGGCAGGCGAGCTGATCCTGGGATTTTCCTTCCCCGCCGAGGCTGCGGCCCTGCCCTGGAGGCATTACCGCGCAACCCGCACCGGACCTGTGGATTACCCCCTCGTCACCGCCTGTTTCATGGGTATTGCCGGTGGCGATAACGCACGCGAAGGCGCACGTAGAGCTGTCATCGCGGCTGCCTTTTCCGGCCTGTTCCCCTACCCAACCTGGTACGAGTCGGTGGATGCCGCCAACGCCGCACTTGCCATACCGGGCCTGGTCCGGTCCGACCAACGGGCGTCCGCCGAATACCGGCAGGCGTTGATAAGCGATATGGTGCGCCGCGCCCAGGAGGAACTTGCATGACCGCCTATACCGGCATCACAAACCTGAAGCTTTCCGTGAACGGCGAGGACCGGCTGGTCGCCGTTCGTCCCGGCGACACCCTACTCCGGGTGCTGCGTGAAAAATTGGGCTTGACGGGAACCAAGTGCGGCTGCGAGAACGGCGACTGCGGAGCCTGCACAGTCCTGGTGGACGGCGTGCCCGTCAAATCCTGCATGACACTGGCCGCCGAGAACGAAGGGCACGCCATCACCACCATCGAAGGACTCCGGTCCCACCCCGTCCAGGCGGCCTTCTCCGACAAGAACGGCTTCCAGTGCGGCTTCTGCACCCCCGGCATGATCCTGAACGCCGCCGCACTCCTCACCATTCACCCCCACCCGGACCCGGAAACCACCCGCGAATGGATGGAAAGCAACCTGTGCCGCTGCACCGGCTACGAGGCGATACGGGACGCGATAGGGGAAGCGGCGGAGCAGACTTCGACCGGTACGGCAGGCGCGACTTCCCCATCCGACAAAACCTAAAAGAGGTAGACCGACCATGACCACCATGCTTGCGCAGCGGCTTTGCGATTTCATAGACGCCTCACCAACCGCTTTCCACGCGACCGATTCCATAGCGACAGACTTGGAGTCCCGGGGTGCCCGTTTTCTGGATGAGAGGTCGGACTGGAAGCTGGAACCAGGGGCCCTCTATTTTACCCGGCGTGCGGGGTCGTCGCTCATAGCTTTCAGACCAGGGCTGGAACCTCCAGCCGCTGCGGGTTTTGCGGTGGCGGGGGCACATACCGACAGTCCGGGTCTAAAGGCCAGGTTGGGCAAGTCGTTAAGCGGCAAGGGCCTGGAGCGGGTACCCGTCGAAGTCTACGGCAATCCCATAATCTCGACCTGGATGGATCGTCCCCTGTCGCTGGCCGGCAGGGTTGTCCTCCGCTCGCCCGGTTCTTCTGCCGCTTCTTATGCCGGGACTGTGAACCGTACCGAGACCCGGCTGGTCAAACTGGCCAGACCCATCGGCGTCATCCCGAACCTGGCCATCCACCTGAACCGGGAGATAAACAAGGGTTTCGAGTACAACGCCCAGGGACAGTTACCCGTCCTGGTGGCAGCCCTGCCGACGATAGGCCTGACGCCGTCGGAAACTGATGGAGTGAAAGCCGGTGGTTCGGAAACCAGTTGGCTCCACAGGCTGATTTCCCGCGAACTCGGTGTAGACCCAGGGGCCATACTGGGGGCTGACCTCTTTTTTGTGGATGCCCAGAAGGTCTGCCTGATGGGGACAGAGGAAGAACTGGTCAACGGTTACCGGCTGGACGACCTTCTGGGTTGCCACGCCGTGCTGGAGGGCTTTCTCGCCTCGGAGGCAGGATCCCACACGCAGGTAGCCTGTTTCTTGGATAACGAGGAGGTGGGTTCGCGGACCGCCCAGGGTGCGGACTCTGCCTTCCTGCGCGATGTGCTCAGCCGCATCAACGCCCTGTCGGTCTCGCCCTCATTTTCCTACACGCTGTCGGAATCGGAGACAGAAAACTTCTACCGGGCGCTGGCCTCGTCCTTCAACATTTCCGTCGACGTCGCCCAGGCTTTCCATCCGTCCTACGCTGAAAAATTTGACGAGGGTTTCGTACCGGTGCTGAACGGCGGGCCGGCCATCAAGGCCAACGCCAATTTCAAGTACGCCACCGATGCCGCCTCGGAGGCGGCTTTCCGTCTGCTCTGCGAGGAATCGGGTGTGACCTACCAGAAATTCATGAGCCGGGCGGATATGGTCCCCGGTTCCACCATCGGCCCCATGAGCGCCTCGCTCACCGGGATACTCACCGTGGATATCGGCCACCCGCTTTTATCCATGCACTCCGCCAGGGAGACCGCAGGGGTAAGGGATCATGAGGGTATGGTCGCGGTGCTCGCCCGGCATTTCACCCGGGGACCGAGGCGGTAAGGGTAATGCCGTTCTAGAAAGGTCCGAAGTTGATGGCCACGGCGAAGGCGAGAAAGGCCGAGGTTAGGGCGAGCATCAGGAGCTGGAGCTTCCAGGTAAAGACCATCCATTTGGGGTAGCTCACCACCGTGAACGAGAGCGCGATCAGCAGAAGCGCGTTCGTCGGGAAGATCATGTTCGAGAAGCCGTCGCCGAAATCGAAGGCCAGCACGGCGGTCTGCCGGGTGATGCCCACCAGGTCTGCGAGGGGTGCCAGCAGGGGCATCATCAGGAAGGCCTTGGCGCTGGCGGAGCCGATGAAGAAGTTCATCACCAGTGTGGTTGCGTAGACGAGGAAGGCCGCCAGCATGGGTGTCGCTCCGCTGATGAGCGAGGCCGCACCGAACAGTATGGTGTCCATGATCTTGCCCGATACGATGACGTGCTTGACGCTGTAGGCCATCAGGATGAGGACCACACCGGGGAACAGGTCCAGGGCGCCCTTGCCGAAAGCCCTTGCAACCTCAGCGCCGCTCAGTCCGGCTATCAGGCCGCCGCCTATTCCGCCCACCAGGAACAGCAGCGCCATCACCGGGAAGGCCAGGTCCGAAAGCCCCGGCAGTCGCGCGGTCACGAAGACTACCGCCATGGCTACGCCTACGCAGGACGCGAACCAGATGAGGGCACGGCCGCGCGCGCGGACCAGTACCGTCGAAGGTTCCTTCACCAGCGCGCCCGAGGCGGCTGAGTCGCCCAAAGCCGCGTTACCCGAAGACAACGAGGCGAGCCGGGCCCGTATAGCCTCGTCCTCCTTGAAGGTCGCGGAGGCGCGCGGGTTGGCCTCGACCTTTTTCGCGTGTCGTATGACAAAGGCCGTCACGATGGCGTACACGGTGAAGAAAAACACGATCCGCAACAGGGCGCCGGAAAAGAGCGGAAGGTCGGCAATGCGCTGGGCAACCGCGATGGTGAAGGGATTTGTGACAGCCGACGCGAATCCAAAGGCCAGTGGAAGCAGGCTCATGCCCAGTCCCGTAAGCGAGTCCCAGCCCAGCGAGATGGCCAGGGGCACCACGAAAATGATCATGGGCACCATGCCCTCGTAGACGCCTATGAAACTGGACACCGCCATGAAAAAGAAAATCACCAGCGCCACGAGCAGGTATTTCCGGGCCGAAAATCTTGCCACCAGCCGGCGCACCAGGTCTTCCATCACCCCCGCCCGTTCCAGGATGGCGATGGAGCCCCCCACCGACAAAATGAACAATATGATGACGATGAGCGAGGCATTCCCCGACGAGAAAAGCACCTCCACCGGGGCGACCAGCCACCGCCAGATGGGGTAGTTCGGCCGGGCAATTTCTCGGTAACTGCCGTTCACGACGAGGGTGCGGCCATCGGTGACGACCCGCTCGTATTCACCCGCCGGCAACACCAGGGTGAGTATGCCCGACACGATTATGAGGGCCAGAATTATACCGGCCGACATGAGGAAGGCGGCCTTGCCTATCTTGAGCGCGCTCTTGGGTATTTCGGTACCTTTGGTGTTGGACATGGAGGCTCCTTTCGGGAATGCTATCTATCTAAAGGGATGCAATGAGGGTCCGATAAAACTCGATGCCCGCCGTGAAGTTTGCTATGGAGATGCGCTCGTCGTGGCCGTGTATGCGGGCCAGTTCTTCGGAATTCAGCTTGAGGGGTGCAAAGCGGTAGACCGCGTCACAAAGGTTGGCGTAATGCCGCGAGTCGGTGGTCACCGTCACGAGGAAGGGCATGACCGCCGCCTCGGGGAAGCTCGCGTGGATGGCGCCCTTGATTTCAGCCCAGCCGGGTCCCCTGCCCTCGGTGTTTTTCGCACCCGCGAGCACCGGGTTGTTGCCCGCACTCACGGTACTCGCGGTTACCTCTACCCGGGGGTCGGCGATGGCCCTACGCACGAAATCCACCGATTTTTCTATGGTCCAGCCCGGCAAGAGCCGCAGGTTGAGCACAGCCTTGACCTCCGAGGGCATGACGTTGTCCGCCAGGCTTCCCTGGAGCTTGGTCATGGCGACGCTGGTCCGCAGAAGGGCAGCCGTCTGGGGAGAGCTGGCGGCGCTGGCAAACAGGAGGGCCGAGAAAACCCGGGGGTTCGCCATCGCCAAGGCGCGGATGCCGCTCGCGTGGGGGGCTAGGTTCCTGAAAAAGGCTTCCACCGTCGAGGTAAGCTGGAATGGAAAATGCCTGCGCGAAAGCCTGTCCAGGGCGCGTCCGAGTATCGCCACCGACTGCACGCGGGGGGGCATGGACGCGTGTCCCGGCTTCTGCCTCACCGTCAACTCGATGTTCAGGATACCCTTTTCTTCCACCCCCACGAGACCCAGGGGCTTTTTAATGCCCGACAAAAGGCCATCGGCGACAACGCTACCCTCGTCCAGGGTCCACGCAAAGGAAAGGCCCCGCTTGGCAAACCAGGCAGCAGCCCTCTTGGCACCCAAGGCCCCCGACCGTTCCTCGTCCCCGCCAAAAGAGAACCACAGATCCCGTTTCGGCCTGAAGCCCTGCGTTGCAAGGACCTCCGCGGCCTCCAGCGCGCCAATCAGCGTATTCTTTGTGTCCAGGCTTCCCCGGCACCACACATAGCCGTCCTTCACCTGCGCCCCAAAAGGCTCCACCGTCCATTTTTCCTTTTCCACCGGCACCACGTCGTAGTGCGCCAACAGGAGCACCGGCTTATCCGCTGCAGCGGCGTCCGAGGATCCCGGCCAGCGGTACAAAACCCCATACGGTCCCAGCACCGTCCGTTCGGTGACGGCGTGGAAGGCCGGAAAACTACTCTGGAGCAACGCCTGGAAACCGAGCAAGGCCGCCTCGGCCCTCTCGAATTCCGGCGAACCGGGAAGGGCCGAATCGGGCCAAATGGTATCGATGCGAAGCGCGGCGCAAAATCTTTCAAGCTGTGCAGTCATGGAAGCAAGTGTACGCGGCGGCGGGGGAGGAGGCAAGCACGATAAGTTAAAAAATATGACTAATTCAACCACCAATTCCCCCTCCCCACGACACTTCCCCTTCAAACCCGTATACTAGAGCCCAATGAAAACCTTCTTCCGTCTACTGCGCCTTTTGTGGGGGCTTTTCCTGTATGCGTTGGGCATAGTCGTTACCATGGCGGCCCGGATTGGGTACGCGCCTTGGGAGGTGTTCCACGTGGGTTTCGCGAATACCGTGGGGATCAGCGTGGGGCTGGCGGCGATAATTACCGGGGTCGTGCTGGGTTTGATAGCCCTGCTGATGGGCGAAAAGCTGGGGCTGGGCACCATCCTGAACATGCTGCTGATCGGGGTATTCCTGGATATCCTGCTGGGTTTCCGTCTGGTCCCGCAGGCAGACAATTTTGTTGTGGGGATTGCCATGATGGTCGTCGGGCTGTTCATCATCTCGCTGGCCACCTTCTTTTATATTGGGTCCGCTTTCGGAGCGGGTCCACGGGACAGCCTGATGGTGGCGTTGACGAGAAAGACGAAACTGCCGGTGGGAGTGTGCCGGGGGGCCATCGAATTGGTGGCCGTGCTGGTGGGCTGGCGCTTGGGAGGCATGATAGGTGCGGGCACGGTCATCTACGCCGTGGCCATCGGCTTAAGCGTCCAGACTACGTTCAAAGTCCTGAAATTCAAGGTAGCCCTCATCAGGCACGAATCGGTGGATCAAACCTGGGCCGGCATTTTCAACAAAAAGAAAGAAAGGATATAATATACCCATGGACAATGAACCGTATTGCCTGGTGCTGAGCGGAGGCGGAGCCAAGGGTGTCTACCATATCGGGGCCTGGAGGGCGCTCAAGGAATTGGGCGTCCCCGTCAATGCCTTCGTCGGGAATTCCATCGGTGCGATCATGGCAGCCTTCCTGGCGGATGGCAAGGATGCTGCGCTGGAGGAAATAGGCCGGACCATAACCGTGGACAGCATAGTCAAGCTTCCGGAAGGTTTCAAGGAAGATGGGGTCATCAAACTGGTCCCCGCAAAATTTCCCCGCTTGGGAGAGCTGTATCATGGCTTTGTGGAAAAAAAAGGTCTGGACACGACCCCAATGCGGGAAGCCCTTGAAACCATCCTGGACGAAAACCGTATCCGGAACTCGGGCCTTGATCTTGGCCTCGTTACCGTAAACTTGTCGGACATGAAACCCCGGGAACTGTTCATCGAGGAAATGGAGCAGGGCACACTCATCGATTACCTTATGGCGAGTTCGGCCTTCCCAGGTTTCGAGCGTCCCGAGATAGCCGGGAAGAAATACATCGACGGCGGATTCTGGGACAACATACCCTACGCGATGGCCCGCAAACGCGGCTACAGGAAGCTCATCGTCATCGACATTTCCGGCGCAGGGATAAACCGCCGCCCGGACATCGCCGGCAGCGACACCATATATATCAGGAATTCCCTGGACATGGGCGGCCCCCTGGATTTCAACCGGCATTTTTTGGACAGCTTCAACCTG
>CAXNJE010000129.1:0-9435 GCA_964202565.1 Breznakiellaceae bacterium
TAAGGAAGGCCTCTTCCATGAGGTCTTCCAGCCCAAGTTTCTCAAATATAAAGAGCGCTTCCCGAACATCGGCCTTTAGCACCGGGTGGGAAGAGCTGAATACAACACAGCAGTCTTCCCAAGGCAAGGTGGAAGTCTCGTAGGTCCCGATCATTTTTGCGAGTTCGATGGTGCGGATCTTGTCCGTACCTATCAGGGGGCGGAGTACAGGCAATGTGCACCTGCTCTGGACGCAGGCCATGTTTTCTATGGTCTGGCTTGCCACCTGACCCAGACTCTCGCCGCTGATCAGGCATTGGGCCTTAACCGCACGGGCCAATCTTTCCGCAATATCCATCATGGCCATCCGGGTCAGCAAGGTGATCCAAGACGCAGGGGCCTTGTCCTTTATGTGCATCTGGACTTTCGTGAAGGGTATTCTGGTCAATTCCACACCCATGGAAAATTGCCCGAGCAGACCAGAGAGGGTAGCCACCTTCTCCAGAGCTTCACGGGATGTGTACGGGTATGCATGAAAGTGAATCGCATTAAGGCGCATCCCCCGGGCTGCCATAAGATAGCCGGCTACGGGAGAATCGATCCCACCAGACAACAAGAGCAGACCACGACCCTCGGATCCTACAGGAAGTCCACGCAAACCCTGTTTGGTAGCCCCGTACACATAGGCCTTTTCCCTAATTTCCACCTCAATTTTACAGTCCGGTGTATGCACATCCACACGAAGTTCCGGCAAGACATCCAAAACCGCCCCACCTGCCTCACGCATGATCGCATAGCTATCCAGAGGAAAGCTTTTATCCGTCCTTCGAGCTTCGATCTTGAAAGTACGGGCACCGGTTTTCGCCGCTTCCCCTACGAGTTTTGCGCACATGGAAAAAACAGCCTCGGCTGTTTTGGGACATTCCCGTGCAAGGGCCCAACCGGCAATTCCAAAGGTCCGGCTAAGTACCAGTTCTACCCGCTCCCGGGATGCATCCGGACAGCGAAGGAAAAATCTGCCTTGCCTCATTTCGATACTCGTAGCAGAACCTTTCAGCAAACCCCGTAAATTGTTTTTCAGCCGCAATTCAAATTCTTCCCGGTTTCCGCCCTTGAGCGTTAGTTCTCCGAGTTTTACTAGATAAAGGATTGTCATGCGTGGGCGCTTCTAGGCTTAAAAACGGTAAATGACAATACCGCCAGGCACGCGGATACTATCATACCAGCAAGGGGCAAGAGCTTGGCGATGGTTCCTGTAGGTGCGAAGCTGCCGGCCAGACCAAAACCGTAACCGATGATGATGGCAGCCGAAAAGACCAAGGGCTGCGGACGGCGCACGGATGCCCCTTCCTTGAAAGAGGCAAAACTGAGGGCCACGAAGAGTGCGGGTACAAGTCCGGCCGTATATCCGTTGTAGGTTTTGATGAGCAAGGCGATGATATCTTTCTGGAACAGGGCAATAAATGCCGCGATCGCACCGATAAGGACCGTAAACAAGCGTACCCCATTCACGGTTTTTCGCTTTACCAGATCGTTTTCCAGGATTCCCGCCGCAGTCAGCAGCACTGTATCCGCAGTGGAGAGTATCGCAGCCAGCAAGCCGATCACCAATAGAATACCAAGCGCCGGGGGCAGAACAGTCTTGGCGATGGCATTCAGGGGGTCAAGATTGCCGACGGAGAAAGAGCTGGCTTTTGCCCATAAACCTATGAATGCCAAGGCGAAGGCGAAAAGGAACATGCCGATTCCGCTCATGAAGCTGGATTTTCGGGCATTTGCGGGAGTATCGGCCGAAAGGATGCGCCCGAACATCATGGGGCAAATAAAGTATGAGCCGCCCAGTACGACAACGTAATAGACCAAGTCCAGAGGACCGAATTGTTTATTGAAGAGTTCAAGTGGCATGGAACCTGTCGCGGGAGGCTTGGCGATGAAGAGGTATGCAAGGGTAATAAGGACTGCCGTAGCAAGCAATCCAAATTGAAACAGATCGGTACGGAGTACCGATTTCTGCCCCCCAATAAGGGTGTATATTACCAGGAATCCAGCCGCAATGGCTACGGCCCCAAAATGTGGTATGCCCACCAAGGTCGTTAGTATGCGAGCTGCCGAGGTGAACTGGGCTGCTGCTATTCCTGTCCAGGTGACAAGTACGACTATGGAGGTCCAGAATCGGGCTTGTGGACCGGCAACCTTATCAGCCAGATCCGCCATGGTCAGCGCTTCGCTCTCACGGACCTTGCGGGAAAGAAGGAAGCCCTGTAAAAAATGGGCCAAACCGCCGGCTGCGACAAACCAGAAAGCCGGGAAACCTATTTTTGATGCATTCTGGACAGTCCCAATCGTGATACCGCCGCCGATGGTGGAAGCCAACATGGAGGCGACGACCAGTATTTTTCGCTGTTTTCGGCCTGCGACGAGAAAGTTTTCCATACTGTCGGCATACCGCAGGCTCATAAGCGCGATGCCCAGGATCACCAAAGCATAAGCTACAAGGGCTATAGGTATCCACATGCTGTATCTCCTTCGTTGAAATAAGATCGGCTCGTAAAACCATCCTCTATATCATACTAAAGATAGCATAAATCGCTGGTCAATGCATCCAATCAGGTGCACTCCTGAATGGTTAAGGCGAGAATAGGCCAAAAATCGTCGACCCTCTTGCGGGGCTATGGACGAGCAAGTAGAATGGAATCAATATTGTGTCGATCATGATCCATGAGGAGCTTCGTCATGAAAATAAAGAAAAAAAACTTCGGAACCCTCGCCTCCGGCGAAGAAATTTCTTTGTATCTTCTAAAAGCCGGCGAACTGACTCTCGGAGTAATGAATTACGGCGCTACTTTGGTATCCCTCATCGTCCCATCCCGTTCCGGTCGTCGCGACGATATTCTCTTGGGCTTTTCAACCTTGGGACCGTTCACACAAAAGCAACCCTATTTTGGGGCTACCATCGGACGTTACGCAAACCGCATCGCCCAAGGCCGTTTTGAGCTCGACGGGGTGGTTTATGCCTTGGCCAAGAATAACGGACCAAACACACTGCACGGCGGAATTCATGGTTTTGACAAACTGGTGTGGGATGCGGAAGCCTACGAGGAAAAAGGCGGCGTTTATGTGCGACTCAGCCTGGAAAGCCCGGATGGGGATGAGGGGTACCCTGGCTCGCTTTGTGCGACCGTCACCTACGGTCTTACCGGGGACGACGAACTGCTTGCCGACTATCGCGCCAAGGTCGATGCACCCTGTCCTGTCAATATGACCAACCACTCCTACTTCAACCTGAAAGGCGAAGGCCGGGGTGACATTCTGGGGCACGAACTGACCCTCTCCTCTTCAGCCTACCTTCCCGTGGATGCGAACCTCATCCCCACGGGCAAACGCGCCGATGTCGCAGGTGGCCCCTTCGATTTCCGTACACGAAAATCCTTGGGGCGCGATATCGCGGCTGCCGGGGGTTACGACCATTGTTTCGTTGTGGATGGGGAAGAAGGAAAGATGCGTCCTTGCGCGGAAGTATTCGAGCCGTCAAGCGGACGATCCATGAAGCTTTGCACGACGCAACCTGGAGTCCAGCTGTATACCGGCAATTTCCTGAATGGAGTCCAGGGGAAACTCGGCTCCAATTACGAAAAACATGCAGGTTTCTGCCTTGAAACCCAACACTTCCCCGACGGACCCAACCGCAGTGAATTCCCGGACTGCATTTTTGGTCCAGATCGAAAATACCACGAAAGGACCGTATTCGGTTTTGAGTGGTAATTCCGGTGAATTAATATTTGTTGCCGGGACTTGCGCGCGGCATGCCTCTCAATTAGAGTAATTGTAGATCTTTTCGGGAGGCGATTTTCGATGTCCGAACGTAAAAGGCTTTTTCTTAAAATACTTAAAGCTGAACTTGAAGATTGCCTTGAAGACGTTGAAGATCTGGCAAACCTGTACGAACGCCGTCGCAGATCCGATGAAATTTCCAATTACGTGTATCAGGAGAACGAGGGTTTGCTCGCCCAGGAGTTGAATGGGCTCAAGAATGTTCTTGCATCGATTGACGATGTCGTTTTGGAAAGCTATGCTTCTTATGATGATTTGGCAGCTGCGGTGGATGCAGTAATCCAAAAGAAAGTACTGGATTTCAAGGATCCCGAAGCTGTGTACAGTATTGCCAAACGAAAACTCCTGAAAGTACTCAAGTACGTATCGGAGCGTTCCGTCTAAGCAGATTGCGTTTACGGTTGCCAGCTGACGGACCATCCGTGGGTTTGAAGCAACCATATCATACAAAGTCGAAGAGGAGCCTATGGACGTTCAGTTGCAGGAACTTATCGATAAAATCAAGAAAGACGGGATCGAGGCGGCCGGGATGGACGCCGAAAAGGTACGCAGGGAAGCGCAGGCCGAAGCCCGTGGAATCGTGGATGGCGCCCGCAAGGAAGCCGATGCGTTGATCGCCAAGGCCAAGGTGGACGCAGATCGTTTCGAGAAGTCGGCATCCGCCGCCCTCGAGCAGGCCTCCCGTAACCTCGTGCTCTCCTTCAAGGATGAGATCGGAAACTTGTTGACCCTCATAATCAGGAGGGAAGCCGTTGCAGCTTATTCCGACGATTCACTCAAGCTGGTTGTTCCGGAAATTCTCAAAGCCTGGTCCACCAAGGGAGTTGATTCCCTGGATCTGCTGCTCCCACCGGAAGCCCTCGCACGACTCGAATCCTTTTTTACCCAGAAGCTTACAGCGGAGCTTAAGAAAGGCGTTACCCTCAAAGGCGACCGCATGGTTGGGGCCGGTTTCCGTATAGCCACTAAAGACGGATCCTCGTATTATGACTTTTCAGCGGACTCGGTCGCCGAGCTTCTGTCCGCCTACCTTAATCCGCGCTTGGCAGAGATATTGAAGGCTTCGGTCAAAGGATCCTGAGAGTGGGTTCCTATTATTATCTGGTATCGCAATTGCCGACGCTGTCCTGGGGAGCTCCGGCTCCCATGAGTTCAGGACATTTCCGGTCATTATGCGCCACTTTGATGAACGCCGGAGATTTCGCATTGCTCGACGCTTGCGTTTTAAAGCCTGAAACAGGAAAGATTACGGGATCAAACCTGATCGATTCCTGGCTGGGGTGGGAACGGTCCTTACGGCTCAACCTGGCGCATAATAGATCCCAAAAGCTAAAGCGAGACGATGCAACCCTTCCCGAAGCTCCATCAGATCCGCTCGATGCTTCCACACTGGCAAAACTTGTGATGACGCTGGATTCTCCACTGGAAGCAGAAAAAACCTTGGATCTTGCAAGGTGGGCAGCCCTCGAGCGTTTCCAGGGTTTCGACTATTTCGGCAGGGACACGCTCTATGCCTACCTCTTAAAGCTCCTCATTCTGGAAAGGAAAACCCTGTTCCGCGTCGAGGAAGGTTTTATGGAATACAAGAAGATATATGCTTCCGTCATGGAAGCCGCTCCAAACAACATGCAAGCGGGAGAACCGAAATGACCGGAACGAAAGGAACCGTAGTCGCCGTGAACGGTAACATGGTCGGCGTCCGCTTCGAGGGCGTCGTCTCCATGAACGAGGTCGGCTACGTCAAAGTGGAAGATAAAAGCTTGAAAAGCGAAGTGATACGCATCCGAGGGGACGTATGCCAGCTACAAGTTTTCGAGATGACCAAGGGAATAAAGGTTGGTGACACTGTCGAGTTCGCAGGCGATATGCTTGCGGTGGAACTCGGGCCCGGACTCCTCGGCCAGGTGTACGATGGATTGCAGAACCCCTTGCCCCAGCTGGCGGAGAAAGCCGGCTATTTCCTGGAGCGCGGAATCTACCTCGAAGCGCTCTCGGTAGAGACTGAGTGGGAATTTACCCCCGTGGCAAAAGCGGGCGATACGGTAAGCCGCGGTGATGCCTTGGGCACGGTCCCGGAAGGCTCCTTCGTCCATCGCATCATGGTGCCCTTCAATTTCTATGGCAATTTCACGGTCGTTTCGATCAAGGGAGCGGGAAAATACCGCATACGCGATACCATCGCCGAACTGAAAGACGAAAAAGGTGTGGTGCAGCAGGTGGCCATGTCCTTCCGCTGGCCGGTGAAGCGCGCTGTCGATTGTTACGCCGAAAGACTTAAACCGGTGGACCCCATGGTCACCCGGGTTCGTCTTATCGATACCTTCTTCCCTGTCGCCCGTGGCGGAACGTACTGCATTCCAGGACCCTTCGGTGCAGGAAAGACCGTGCTCCAGCAGATCACGAGCCGCCACGCGGATGTGGACATCGTAATTGTCGCAGCCTGCGGCGAGCGCGCCGGAGAGGTAGTCGAGACCCTGAAGGAATTCCCGGAACTGCTTGATCCAAAAACCGGCCGCTCCCTCATGGAACGAACCATCATTATCTGCAATACCTCTTCCATGCCGGTAGCCGCCCGCGAAGCGTCGGTGTATACCGCTGTCACCTTGGCGGAGTATTACAGACAGATGGGACTTCATGTGCTCCTGCTTGCCGATTCCACCAGTCGTTGGGCCCAGGCCATGCGCGAAATGTCCGGACGGCTCGAGGAGATCCCCGGCGAGGAAGCCTTCCCCGCGTATCTCGAATCCGTCATCGCGGGCTTTTACGAAAGGGCCGGTATCGTCAGACTCAAGGACGGTGGTACGGGTTCGGTAACCATCGGCGGTACGGTCAGTCCGGCTGGCGGAAATTTCGAGGAACCCGTAACCCAGGCCACCCTGAAAGTCGTGGGTGCCTTCCATGGTCTTTCCCGTGAACGTTCCGATGCGCGCAAGTATCCGGCCATCCATCCGCTGGATTCCTGGTCCAAGTACAAGGGCATCATCGACGCGGAACTGGTCAAGTACGCCCATGGATTCATGTTCCGGGGCAGCGAAGTGGAACAGATGATGAAGGTAGTCGGTGAGGAGGGCACGAGCCTGGACGATTATGTCGTCTTCCTGAAAGGTAGCTTCCTCGATTCCGTCTATTTTCAGCAGAATTCCTTCGACGCAGTGGATTCCGCCGTCAGCCCGGACAGGCAGAAACATATTTTCGCCATCATCCGGGAAATATTGGGCGCATCTTTCTCCTTCAAGGACAAGGAAGAAGCCCGTACCTGGTTCAACCGGCTCAGGCAGAAATTTTTGGACTTCAATGGTTCCGAGTGGAAGAGCGAGCGCTTTTCGGCGGCGGAAAAAGATATTCGCGCAACCTTTGCGGAACGTGCCAAAGGTGTCGAAGCCGCGGCCAAGACCAGCGCCTAGGACGGGAAGGACGACATGAAAAAGGTTTACAGCAAGATCGAATCCATAACCGGCAACGTCATAACGGTTCGCGCAGGCGAAATCCGTTACGGCGACCTGGCTGAAATAGACACCCAGTTCGGTACTTCCCTTGCAGAAGTTATCCGTTTGCAGGACGACCTGGTATCACTCCAGGTATTTGCAGGTGGGCGTGGCGTATCCACCGGGGACGAGGTGCGCTTCCTGGGTACTTCCATGCGGGTATCTTTCTCCGATAACCTGCTTGGCCGCGTTTTCACCGGCTCGGGCGATCCCCGCGACAAGGGGCCAACCCTCCGGGAGAACCTGATTCCAATCGGCGGCCCTTCGGTAAATCCCGCGAAGCGTATCATACCACGCCGAATGATCAGGACCGGCATCCCCATGATCGACCTTTTCAATACCCTGGTCGTTTCCCAGAAGCTGCCCATTTTCTCAGTATCCGGGGAACCCTACAATGAACTTTTGGCGCGTATCGCCATGCAGGCCGAGGTTGACGTCATCGTTCTTGGCGGCATGGGTTTGAAGTATGACGATTACCTTTCCTTCAAGGATACCTTGGAGGACGGCGGTGCCCTGTCACGGACGGTCATGTTCGTGCATACCGCTGCTGATCCCGTTGTCGAATGCCTTATGGTGCCCGATGTATCCCTGGCCGTTGCCGAACAGTTCGCGCTTCAGGGCAAGGATGTCCTTGTACTGCTTACGGATATGACCAACTTTGCCGATGCCATGAAGGAAATCGCCATCACCCAGGAACAGGTTCCCTCGAATCGCGGTTATCCCGGTGATCTGTACAGCCAGCTAGCCTCACGTTACGAAAAGGCGGTCGACTTCGATACCTCCGGCTCCATCACCATTCTGGGCGTAACCACGATGCCCGGCGACGACGTGACCCACCCTGTGCCGGATAATACAGGTTACATCACCGAAGGCCAATACTATCTCAAGAACGGGCGCATAGAACCTTTCGGTTCGCTTTCCCGCCTCAAACAACAGGTCAACGGAAAAACCCGGGCCGACCACCGCTCCCTTATGGACGGTATGATCAAACTATACGCCGCCTATAAGGACACGCTGGAAAAGAAGGCCATGGGCTTCATGATGTCCGAGTGGGATTCGAAACTCCTGAAGTACGGCGAAAAATTCGAGAAGGGCATGATGGATCTTTCCGTCAATATCCCCCTCGAAAAGGCTCTGGACTTGGGCTGGGAAATACTGGCATCGTGTTTTGCTCCCGAAGAGACCGGTCTGCGGACCGAGCTCATCGAGAAATTCTGGCCTAAGACGGCGTGAGCCGGGGACGGACATGGCCAAGATAAAGCTGACCAAAAACGAGCTCAAGAAGCAGAAAGACGAACTTAAGATGTTCATGCGTTATCTTCCTACCTTGATGCTCAAGAAACAGCAACTGCAAATGGAAATACGCACCACTGAAGCGCGAATACGTGCTCTTATGATCGAGAAGGACCGCATCGATGAGTCCTTCAAGGCATGGATAGCAGTATTCGGGGAAACCGGCGTATTCGTACCAGGCTTGCTGCGTGTCGTTAGTCTGCGTACGGAAACCGGCAATATTGCCGGTGTAGAGATACCCGTTTTCAAAGGTGCGGATTTTGCCGTGCAGGAATACGATCTGGTATCCAACCCCCTATGGCTTGATGCTGCTGTAGAGAATCTCAGAAAAGTGCTTCTGCTCGACCTGGAAGCAGGCACGCTCGAGGAACAACGGCGTAGACTGGATCGCGAGTTGCGTACAACAACCCAAAGAGTCAATCTTTTTGAAAAGGTGAAGATCCCGGAGGCGCGGGCGAACATCAAGGTGATCCGTGTCTACCTGGGAGATCAACAGACTGCCGCGGTTGTCAGGGGCAAGATCGCCAAACGCGGAATGGAAAAGGTAGCCCAATGATAGTACCCATGAAAAAGGTTTCGCTGGTCCTGATGGATCGCGAGCGTGAGGCTGCCCTGACCGAATTGCGATCCCTCGGAGTCGTCCACCTGGAAAAGAGAGTGGTAAGCTCTGAAGTCCTATCGCGTCTCACCGACAAGAAAGCTAAAGCTGAAACCGCTTTTGGCCTTTTGCGCAATTATGTCGTTCCTGAAACGGCACCCCAAACAGAAAAAACTACGGTAGTTAACGGCGGTGATGCGTTTGCCTTGGTCGAGCTTGTCCTGTCCAAAGCTGAAACGCGCAAGAATG
>CAXNJE010000130.1:0-9272 GCA_964202565.1 Breznakiellaceae bacterium
TACCCGAGTTCAAGGTTTGTGCGGTGCACGTCGCTCCCGCGTGATACGGCTGTCGGGATCGTACGGGATCGGTGTATGATGGCTCCGCGTCACGACGCAGGGGCCATCATCCTCGCGGGCGGTAAAAGCCTGCGCATGGGCCAGGACAAGGGGCTCCTGCCGATCGGCGGGATTCCCCTTTTCAGGCATATCGCAAACCAGTTGAGCCCGTTGTTTGCCGATTGCCTGATCGTCGCCAACGATGCGGAACCCTACCGCGAGGCTGGTCTGCGCATAGTGCCCGATGAGCAAGCAGGCCTGGGTCCCCTGATGGGAATACTCTCGGGGCTTTCGGCATCAGGACACGAATTGAATTTCATTACAGCCTGCGACATCCCGACGATGAACTCGGAATTCATAAGCGACCTACTAAAAAACGCAGAAGGTTACGATGCGGTCATCCCTATTACCGGGGAAGACAAGTACGAACCCCTGTTCGCGGTATACCGCACGACGGTCATACCCGCGATACGGCAAATACTTGATCAGGGTGGCCGGCGCATCATCGAGTTGATGAAAAGGGTGCGGGTCCGGACAGTACCCCTTTCCGGCGCCGACTGGTACCGGAATATAAATACGATAGAGGATTACAGGACCATTATCGGATCGTCATAGGAAGCTGGATTGACGGCCGACCCAGCGACCTTGGCCACAGGGTCGGTCAGGGTTATTTCGGTTCGGCTGAGCCTTCGGCCTTTTCGTCTTCCTGTATCGCTTCCGGTTGCGGTCCCACCCAGACGCCAATCTTGGGCAAGCCGATCAGCAAGGGTACCCCGATGATCACCGCTCCGAGAGAAAAGATCGCCCGTTCCACCGGCGAGACGAAGGCCAATCCTATCCACATTTTTGCCGGCCATTTATAGAGCAGGGTGCCCGCGAAATTGGCTAGCGAGGCGGCACCGACAAAACCCGCGTACGCGGCGGTGAATACACCGACTGCCCTGAAGAAAGCCTGTGTCGCACCCGGCCCGCCTTTCCGCCACACGAAAGCGCCGATGGCGACGGCAAGCAAGCCCAGGGAATAAAAAATCAGCGGGAAGAGCATGGCTTCCATGCCTATGGGCAAAAGAAACCAGAGTCCGTACCCTATAAGGATGACCGCGCCGGAAACGTACCAACGTCCCCTTGCCAGGCTTCCGGCTACGAAGGCGTTTACCGTCGATATAAGGAAAGTGGCCGGGCCCAACCAGGCGCCGTGGGGCGCGATTACCTGGGAGATGACCCCGCCTATGGCAGCGCAAAGCGCTCCGGCCAGGGGACCGAAAAATATTCCCGCCAGTGGCACCAGAACCGCACCGACGTTGAACGTTCCTGTGCTGCCTACCATGGGTATGGCGGGAAGCAGGTTCGCGGTGGCGATCAGCGCTGCCCACACGGCGATGACCGCGGGGTGCAGGGTTCCAATCCTGCCGGAACGGGGGGGAACAAACACGTCGCCTTCCCTTATTGTGCGCATACCGTCTCCTGAATATCCTCACATGCCTCGTCGACGTACACGCCTTCGCCTCTCCGTCCCGGGACAACCAGGTTTCCGCTCTTTTCCGGCGGCCGCAATCCGGCTGAACGGAGGAGCCCGACATTCTCAAGTATCGTTCGCGGCGGACCATCGGCGACTACCAGGCCACCATCCATTACCACCAGACGATCCACGTATTCGGCCAACAAACCAAGATCGTGGCCGACGGCGATTACCGCGCAACCCGCATCCCGGGCCTTGAGCGCGATCTCCATTATGCGCGAACACCCGTCGGCGTCCTGTCCACGGGTGGGTTCATCCAAAAGCAAGACAGCCGGTTCCATGGCCAGGACCGAGGCCAATACCGTGAGGCCCCGCTCTCCTCGGCCCAAACCCAGGGGATGCTCGTCGGCCATGGTCTCCAGACCTGCGGTCCGGAGGGCTGCGTCAGTTTTCCGTCCGACCTCGGCGTTGGAATAACCCAGGTTTTCAGGACCGAAAGACACTTCCTTGCGGACAGTATCCGCAAAAAGCTGCAGGTCCGGGTTTTGCTGGACGTAGCCGACGGACTGGGCCAGTTCGAAGACCTTCATGGTTTTCAGGTTCCTGCCATTAAGCAGGACCCGGCCGGAGGAAGGTGAAAGCAGGGAGACCGCACATTTCAGCAACGTGGTCTTTCCGGATCCGTTCCGCCCTACAACACCGACGAACTCCCCTGCACCGAAGCGCAGGTCAACCCCGCGGAGGGCGACAATCCCCCCCGGATACGCATGGTGGAGTTTTTCGAAAACGAGACCCGTATCGGTCCTGTGGGTTGTCGAAGTCTGCGGACGGGTAAAACCCCGAAAAACCCTGGCGGCCGGAATGACGCGCTCCGGACGGTCGAAGTCGATGATCTGCCCCGCTTCCAGCCGCAGGACGCGGTCCGCATAGCGACGGACCAGGTCCACGTCGTGGGTGGCCATGATCACGGTCATGCCCTGATCCTTGCGCAGGTCCCTGGCCAGGTCCATGAGCGACTCCGCACCCTCGCCGTCGAGTTGGCTGGTGGCCTCGTCGAGCACCAGAAGCCGGGGTTGCATGGAAAGGGCAGCCGCTACCGCCAGGCGTTGTTTCTGGCCTCCGGATAGCGTCGTGGGGGACCGCCTTTCGAAACCCGACAAGCCCACAGCCTTGAGGGCACCGTGGACGGCTGGAAGGATGGAAGTCGGGTCCAGTCCCAGGTTTTCCGGGCCAAAGGCTACCTCGTCCAGGACGGTGGTGGCGAATAGTTGTGCGTCGGGGTCTTCCAGGACCAGGCCCGAATGCCGGGCCAGCTGCGCCACCGTATGCGTGCGGGTGTCCAGGCCGGAGGTCGTAACGTGACCCTTGAACAGGCCGCCCTCGGAATGGGGAATTATGCCGTCCACACACTTGCACAGACTGGTCTTGCCCGCACCGTTGGGTCCGATCACGGCCACGAACTCGCCCTGGGCTACCGTAAAATTCAAATCCCGCAAGGCCCAGCTTGTTCCCCTGGGGTAGCGGTACGAAACATCCCGGAATTCAAGGACGGATTTTATGCGCATCGTTTCAGACCCACGGGAACCGGTCGGCGAGAACGAGGACGGCCATGGTCGAGACCGCCACGAGGGTCGCGACGAAATCGGGCATCCTGAAACGCAGCGTGTGGATCGAGGTACGGGAGGGCGAGCAGCCGAAAGCCCGGGCATCCATGGCGGTTCCCATGAGGTTGGCCCTGCGCATGGAGCTCATCACCAGCGGAATCACCAGGGCAGGATAGGCTTTCAGTTTTTTCAGGAGGTTCCTGCCCTCGAAGGCGGGGCAGGCCCGCAGTTTTTGGGCGGCAATTATGGAAGCGATATCGGAACGCAGGACGGGCACCTGGTTCAGGGCCGTCATGGCGGTGTAGGCGGTTTTATAGGGCAGGCCCATTTTAGTCAGGGCCAAGGCGAGCTCCTCGACGCTGGAAGTGGCCAGCAGCAGGGGAAAGGAACAGGCCAGTGTTAGGACCCTCACACAAAGCAGGACTCCGTACCGGGCGCCCTCCAAGGTAAAAGGTACAAAAGCGAGCAAGGGAAGCCTGGTCGCGCCGGGGTAGAAGAAGCCCTGCGCCAGAATCAGGAAGAGGAACAGGAAAAGCATGGGTTTTACATAGCCGTACAAATCGCGCAGCGTGAGCCGTGCGAGGAACCAGAGCCCCAGCGTGATCGCGAAAACCGCCACAATGGTCGCCGCGTCTTCCAGAAGGAAGCACACGACGGACAGCATGACGATGATCGCGATTTTCGCACGGGGGTCCAGTTTTCTCAACTTAGGTCCTTGGAATCTCGTTGACAATGGCGGGTATGACCTCAAAAAGGTCGCCCACGATGGCCACATCCGCCAATTGCATCATCGGCGTATCGGGATTCTTGTCTATGGCGATAATGTAATCACAAGACTGCATCCCGACAAGGTGTTGTATCTGCCCCGAGATGCCACAAGCCACGTATACGGTGGCCTGGACGGTCTGCCCGGTCTGGCCGACTTGGTGGTTGTAGGGCACCCATCCTGAGTCGACCGCCGCGCGGCTGGCTCCCACAGCGCCATTTACGCGTTCGGCCAGGGACTTGAGCAGTTTGAAGCCTTCCGGCCCCTTCACGCCGCGTCCGCCCGCTATGATAAAGCGCGCATCCGCCAGGTTGATGGCGTTCTCGGTGTCGTGGAACACCTCCAGAACCTTCTTTAGACCGGAAATTTCCGTTTGCAGCAGGCTTTCCTTGATGACGCGTCCCGTCCGTTTGGGGTCCGGGTCGAGGGCGTTCATGACGCGGGGACGGACCGTCGACATTTGGGGCCGGTGGTTCGAGCAGCGTATGGTCGCCATGATGTTCCCGCCGAAGGCGGGCCGGGTCTGCAGGAGATCGCCGTTTTCAGGGTCTATGTCCAGGCCGGTGCAGTCGGCGGTGAGCCCGCAATTCGCCTTGACGGCGACCCGCGGAATCAGGGCACGGCCCCGGGTTGTGGCCCCGCAGATGACGACTTCCGGCTTGTATTTGCCGATAAGGCGTACCAGTGCGGTAGCCTCGTCCTCGTCCAGGAAGCGGGCGAGCCGCGGGTCGTCTATGACGAGGGCCACATCGGCTCCGCCGTGGAAGAGTTCCGCCGTCTGGCTGGATACACCGTCGCCCATGACGACGCACCACAGTTCGGACTTGCGCTTGTCGGCCAGGACGCGGGCGGCGCCTATGAGCTCGTAGGTAACTTTCTGGACTTTTCCGCCCAGCACTTCCGCGACTACCCAGATATTCTTGTAGGAATCGCGGGCTTCATTGGTATTGGCTATCATGTTTCCGCGCTCCTTATATCAGACCGCGCACGCGTAGTTCGTGCACCAGTTTGCTTGCCGTTTCCGCAGGCGTTCCGTCCAGTTTGAGGCTGGCCTTCTCGCGGGCGGGCGGGGGGTTGGTCTTGACGACCCGCGTGGGTGAACCGTTCAGGCCTATCAATTCACTTTCCGCGCCGATATCCGCGGCGGACCAGGTGGGAATCTCGATCTTCTGCGCCGCGAGCCTGCCCTTGAGGGTGGGAATACGGGGCTGGTTGATGTCCTTGACCACGGTGAGCACCGCAGGCAGCTTGACCTCGCACAGATCCCAGCCATCCTCGTGCATGCGCTTCACCTGGATGAGGCCAGGCTTCACTTCGGGCACGGCCATGACGTAGGTGGCCTGGGGCCAGTCCAGCTGGGCTGCTATGCCGGGACCCACCTGGGCGGTGTCGCCGTCGATGGCCTGCTTGCCGCAGATCACCAGGTCCACGCCGCCAATCTTTTCGATGGCCTTGGCCAGGGCGTAACTGGTAGCCCAGGTGTCGGAACCGCCGAAAGCGCGGTCGCTCAGCAGGACCGCCTTGTCGGCACCTACAGAAATGCCTTCCCGCAGCACAATGTCCGCCCGGGGAGGTCCCATGGTCAGCACGACCACCTCTCCCCCGATTTGTTCCTTTATGCGCACCGCCTCTTCCACCGCGTAGGTGTCGAAGGGGTTCGTGACGGCCTTGATGCCCTCACGGACGATGCGCTTGGTTTCGGGATCGATCTTGGCGTCGTTCGACCCCGGAACCTGCTTGACGCATACGACTATTTTCATTTCCAGGTGTCCTTGATGAAGTCGTACTGCGTCTTGAAGCCCAGAAGAGACAGGTAGATGCCGCAGGACTTGTAGTTCTGGTGCAGGATCTTGAGGGTCGCGATGGGATCGAAGGGATCGGTCGCGGTCTTGATCTCGTAACCCACAGCCTCGGAGAGCAGGTCAATCTTCTTGCTCATCCAGGCTTCCACGATGACGGGAATCTTGGGGTATTTGACCAGAAGCTTGTCCACCACCTCGTGCCGCTCGATGACGGGCTGGGTGATGATGAAGGTGGCTCCGGCGGCCAGCTTGCGATCCATCTTGGCGAACTCGTGCTCTTCCGGCTCGTAGGGGTTGAAGGCCACGCCCAGCTCAAAGTCGCCGGGGTATTCGCGCACTATGTACTGGAGCAGTTCCACCGAGGTGACCGCTTCGGTATTGTGGGCGCCCACGTCCGCTGGGCTGAGCTTGGGCAGGCGGTCGGAACCATCGCCAGAGATTACCAGAAGCTGGCGGATCTTGAGGGTCTTGCAGGAATTCAGGATGCGGTCCAGGTCTTCCTTGGTGTGGAAGGTGTTCAGGTGGATCATCACCAGGTCTTTCTTGGGTTCCAGACCCAGCTCTTCGATCATCTCGGTGCCCTGGAAGGCCAGATTGCCCATGGCATTGTCGGTAAGGCAGGCGCAGTAACCGCTTTCCATGACGCGGTTGAACTTGGTGCCAAAGGCTTCAAGATCCGCGTCGAGTTTTTCAGAATCCTGCTTGGGTGGCAGGATTTCCACGTGGTAGGTCTTGTTCTCTATATGCTGTCTCACGCCGTTCTCCTCAGAATATGCCGCGGACGCGGCCGGTTTTGGTGTCCACATCGATCTTCCGGAACGAGGGATCCGACGAGGTTCCCGGCATCAGCTTGATGTCGCCGGCAACCGGTACGATGAATTCCGCGCCACGATAGACCAGGATGTCGCGGATCGGCAGGACCCAGCCCTTGGGGCGGCCCTTGGCTGCCGGATCATGGCTCAGGCTGTACTGGGTCTTGACCATGCAGGTACCCAGATCCTTGAGTTCCGGATCTTCCTGGATGGCCTTCAGCTTGGTCTCCGCCTCGGGGGAATAGCTGACGCCGTCGGCCCCATAGACTTCCACCGCCACCTTCTGGATCCGCTCCCTCAGCGGTATTTCATTGCCGTACAGGAATTTGAAGGCCGGTTTCTGTTCGCAGGCCTCGACAACGGCTTCAGCCAGTTCCGTGGCGCCTTCGCCTCCGAGTTCCCAGTGCTTGCTTACCGCAACCCGGGCTCCGGCAGCTTCCGCCGCCCGGCGGATGGCTAGGTGCTCTTCAGGAGAGTCGGTGTAGAAATTGTTGATGCAGACTACCGGCTGGATGCCGCTCTTTTTGACCGTCTCTATGTGGGCCAGGAGGTTTGATACTCCCTTTTCCACCAGGCCGACGTCCTTTTCCGTGTAGGCCTTGTCCAGTGGCTTGCCGGGAACGACCTTGGGTCCGCCGCCGTGCATCTTGAGTGCCCGCACCGTGCAGACGATGACCGCGGCGTTGGGCACGAGACCGGAGAAGCGGCATTTTAGGTTCCAGAACTTTTCAAAGCCGATGTCGGCGCCGAAGCCGCTTTCCGTGACGTGGTAGTCGGCGAGCTTCAGGGCCAGACGGTCGGCGATGATGGAACTCTGGCCGATGGCGATGTTGGCGAAGGGTCCGGCGTGCACGAAGACGGGCTGGCCTTCTACCGTCTGCAGAAGGTTCGGGTTGATGGCCTTGTGCATGATCGCCGTCATGGCGCCCGCTACTTCCAGGTCTTCCGCCGTAACCGGGGCTCCGGACTTGCTGTAGCCGATGGTCATTTTGCCCATCCGGCGTCGCATGTCCTCAAGATCCTTGGCTACCGCCAGGATGGCCATGACTTCGGAGGAGACGGTAATCTGGAAGCCGCTCTTCATCATGAAGCCGTCCATCTTGCCGCCGATGCCGATGATCATCTCACGCAGGGCCTGGGCGGAGAAATCCATGGTCCAGCCCATGGCGGGGTTGCAGGGATCGATGTCCAGGCGCTTCAGGTTGCGCTTGGCGAGGAACTCGTCGTTGTTGATGAATTCATGCTGGATGCGCGAGGTGAGGGCGACCATGGCCAGGTTGTGGGCGTTGCTGATGGCGTCGATGTCGCCGGTGAGGCCCAGGCTGAACTCGGTGAGGGGGATGCACTGGGCGAGTCCGCCGCCGGCGGCGCTGCCCTTGATGTTGAAGGTGGGTCCGCCGGAGGGTTGGCGGATGGCGCCTGTGACCTTCTTGCCAATCTTGCCCAAGCCTTCAACGAGGCCCATGGTGGTGGTGGTCTTGCCCTCGCCCAGCGGCGTGGGGGTGATGGCCGTAACGTCTATGTACTTGCCGTCGGGGCGGTTCTTCAGCCGGTCGAGCACGCTGATGTAGTCCACCTTGCCGATATAATGTCCGTAGGGAAACAGTTCTTCCTCGCGGATGCCGAGTTCTTCGGCAACCACGCGGATCTTCTTCATGTCATCCAGGGCCGCATTCGCGATCTCCCAGTCCTTCATCGTCTTGGGGTCAAGTTTCGCCATATAATTCTCCTTATGTCAGCCTTTAAGGTGTGCCTTGCAGGATGCAAGGGTGTTCTTCATGAGCATGGTGATGGTCATCGGTCCCACTCCGCCGGGTACGGGGGTGATGGAACCGGCGATCTCCTTGGCCGCGTCGAAATCGACGTCGCCGCGCAGGATCGCGATGGTCTTTCCTGTCTTTTCGCTGATCTTCTCGCCCACCCGGTTGACGCCGACGTCGATGACGCAGGAACCCGGTTTGATCCACTCGGGTTTGACGAGTCCGGGCACGCCTGCGGCGACGATGAGTATGTCCGCTCGTCTGCAATGGCTGGCCAGGTCCTTGGTGCCGGTGTGTACGACGGTGACCGTAGAATTGGCGCCGTAGCCCTTCTGAAACATCATGTTCGCGATTGGCTTGCCAACTATGTTGGACCTTCCCACCACGACCACCTCGGCTCCGTCGGTCTTGACACCGGAACGCACGATGAGCTCCCGTATGCCAGCGGGGGTGCAGGGCGGGAAACGCACCTCATCGCCACCCAGAAGCAGCCTGCCGATGTTAACCGGGTGGAACCCGTCCACGTCCTTGTCGGGGTCGATGGCGTAGATGACCTTCTTCTCGTCTATGTGTTTGGGCAGGGGCAGCTGGACCAGGATGCCGTGTATGGAGGGATCCTTGTTGAAGCGTTCCACCGTGGCGAGCAGGTCCGCCTCGCTGACGTCGGCGGGCAGGTTTTCCTGCACTTCCTTGAAGCCCACATCCAGCGCGGTCTTTATCTTCAGCGTCACATAGGAGATGGACGCCGGGTTGGCTCCCACCAGGATGGTGACCAGACCGGGCACCACGCCCTTCTTGGCGCTCATTTCCGCGACCTCGGCCTTTATCTCGGCGAGTATGGTCTTGGAGACGGCGGTGCCGTCTATGATGGAGGCGGACATTACGCGTTCCCTTCCCGGAAGGCGGAAATGTAGTTCATGCCCCATTCATCGTTGCCCAGAAGCAATTCCCTGGCGAGCCGGTAGGGTTCGTCGGTGTAATCCACGCCCGCCATGATCTTGTCGTTGATCTGCATGGGATCCACGATGCC
>CAXNJE010000131.1:0-9223 GCA_964202565.1 Breznakiellaceae bacterium
TCAGGAATACCATGGGTATCAAATTTCCCGCAGGACCGGTTACCGTTTTTGACGATGGCGTATACTCCGGTGACGCCCTCGTGGATTTTATGAACGAGAAGGAAGAACGCTATCTGGCCTATGGCGAGGATCTGGCTTTGACCATCGTCGAGGATGCCTCGAGCCGTCAGGAAACCACGGCGGTTACGGTGGCCAAGGGTGTCATGACCTTTGTCCGCCGCGTCAGCCGGATAAAAATGTACACCTTCAGGAATAACGGTACCAAGGACAAGAACATCATCGTGGAGCATCCCGAAACGGGAGGGTCCGAATTGTTCAAACCTGCTTCTTACCTGGAGCGCGCCGATGGCCGTTACCGCTTTGAACTTCCTCTGGCCTCCGGCAAGCAGGCGAGCCTGGAGGTCGTGGAACGTTCGCCGGCACGCGAAACCATAACGCTTTCCTCGCTCCGCATGGACGCTTTCATCCGCTATTCGACCTCCACCGAGGTACCACAGAAGGTACGGGATGCTTTGGCTATCGCCATCGATTTGGGGAAAAAGGCCGAGGATGCCTCCCGGGCCTATAAGGAAATCCAGGCCAAACGTACCGAACTTGTTTCTGATCAAGCTCGGACCAGGGAAAACCTGGCTTCACTGGGCCGTGAAAGCGCCGAGGGTAAGAAATATATAGCGCGTCTGCTCGATCTGGATTCCCAATTGGACAAGCTCGCGCTGCGTATCGAGGAGGCCCGGAAAGCGGCGGCAGACACCCAGACCGCATACGAAAAATATGTGGCCGGATTGACGCTGGAGTGAGATGTAAAGGACGCTGGAATACTGCCGGGTGTAGCAGGGGTTGCCCGGCTGAACCGGAATAGTCCATCCATACCGTTGGCAACCGATCCGTTGGCGGTCATTAAAAAAACCCAGGTATCGACATTGCGGTCGATACCCGGGGTTTAATATCAGTCTCCCGGTCTTGCCGGTCCTGATCTCAGCTACAGCCGGTGGTGGACCCGCAGGTGTCGCACTTGAGGCAGGTGCCGTTCCGTACCAGGGTGAAAAAGCCGCAGACGGGGCAGGGGTCGCCTTCGTAGCCCTTTACGCGGGCCTGGGCTATCTTGATCGCCTGTTCCTCCTCGGTCTTGGGGCGGGAACTGCCACCGGAAGCCTGAGACTGGCCTGTCGTGCCCTTTTCGCCTGTCCTGCCCATATCCACCAAGGCATACTTGTCGTCGTTGCTGGCGTTGTTGGACGCGGAATCGGCGTCGGTATTCGCTTCTTCCCGCACCGTATGGGGCCTGAAGCCCGCACTTTCCTTTACCGCCCCGTTCCCCGCCCCGCCGTTGCCGTTGGTTCGGGAATCGGTCTTGGTTCCGGTGGACAGGAGGTCCTCCGGTTTTACCTGGGCAAGATCGGTGCGCTTGAGGTAGCTGATGGCAACGTCGCGGAAGATGAAGTCGATGACGCTGGTGGCCATTTTTACGTAGTCATGACCCTGGACCATGCCGTTCGGCTCGAAGCGGCTGAAGGTAAAGGCGTCCACGTATTCCTCAAGCGGCACGCCGTATTGCAGGCCCAGGGAAACGGCTATGGCGAAGCTGTTCAGCAGGCTGCGGAAGGCCGCGCCCTCCTTGTGCATGTCCAGGAATATCTCGCCCAGACGGCCGTCGTCGTACTCGCCGGTACGGATGAAGATGCTGTGTCCGCCTATCTTGGCTTTCTGCGTATAGCCAGCCCGCCTGTTCGGCAGGGAACGCCGTACCCCGCGCAGTTCCGCGGAAGGCTTGCCTCCAGCCTGTTTGCCGCTGGAATCTGCCGCCCAGGCGCCGGGGGCATCCGGTGCGTCCAAGTCTTTTTGCAGTTGCAGGAGCGCATCCGCCAGCGGGTCCGTACCCGGTGCAAAGGAGGAGAGGGGCTGCGACAGCTTCGAGCCGTCCCGGTACAGGGCGACCGCCTTGATGGCGCTGCGCCAGGCGAGCATATATGCGCCCTTGACGTCCTCGTAGGTGGCCAGGTTGGGCATGTTGATGGTCTTCGAGATGGCCCCCGAAATGAAGGGCTGCACCGCGGCCATCATGCCGATATGCGCCTGCCAGGCTATGGACCGCGTCCCGTACTTGCCGGAAGGCGTGGCCGTATCGAAAACGGCCAGGTGTTCCGGCTTGAGCACCGGCGCTCCCTCGACGCCCATGGTTCCGCAGGCCCAGCGCTCGGCTTCCTCTATTTCCGCAACGCTGTAGCCTAGATGCCGGAGCAGGCTGAAGCCTGAGAGCGACCAGGTGGATTCGGGGACCCTCAGCGTATTTTCGACAAAATCCTTGCCTATCAGCCAGGGACTGAATACGCCTTCCAGGGAGAAGGCGCTTTCCAGGGCACCCTCGATCGCGGACAAGGCCTCCCTGGTGAAGCCTTTCGCCTCAAGGGATTCGTAGCTGACGCCGGGGGCTCCCTTCAGGGTTTTCCGGCCTGTGGCGAAGGCGATGATCTCCTCGATCTGGTCGTCCGAATAGCCCAGGGCCGCCAGGGCGGGAGGCACCGATTGGTTGATGATCTTGAAATAACCGCCGCCGGCCAGCTTCTTGAATTTTACCAGGGCAAAATCAGGCTCCACGCCGGTGGTGTCGCAATCCATCAAGAGGCCGATGGTCCCCGTGGGTGCGATGGCCGTTACCTGGGCGTTCCGGTACCCGTGCTTCGTGCCCAGCTCGACCGCGCTGTCCCAGGAAGCTTTCGCGGCTTCCAGCAGGTAGGGGGGACAAGCTTTTGGGTCTATGGCGACGGGAACCGTATGCAGGTTCTCGTACTCCCCTGGGGCCGCCGCGTAGGCCGCCCTCCGGTGGTTGCGGACAACCCTCAGCATCGTCTCGCGGTTTTCCTTGAAGTGTGCGAAAGGACCAAACTGGGCTGCCATTCGTGCCGATTGGGCGTAGGATTCACCGGAAAGTTGCGCGGAAAGCGCTCCGGCTGCGGCACGGCCTTCCGGCGAGTCGTAGGCAAGCCCCATGACCATGAGCAGGCTTCCCAGGTTGGCGTAGCCGAGCCCCAGGGTGCGGTACTCGTAGGAAAGGCGCGCGATGTCGGGGGAGGGGAACTGGGCCATCACGACGGATATTTCCAGGATGGTGGTCCAGATGCGAATGGCGTGGAGGTAGCCGTCCACGTCAAAGTGCTTGCTGCCCGCGTCGTAAAGGGTGAGCAGGTTGATGGAAGCCAGGTTGCAGGCAGTGTCGTCCAGGAACATGTATTCCGAGCAGGGGTTGGACGCGCGGATCTGGCCGCCTGCGGGGCAGGTATGCCAGTCGTTTATCGTCGTATGGTACTGGAGTCCCGGGTCGGCGCACTGCCAGGCTGCCCTGGCTATGCGGTCCCAGAGTTCGCGGGCCTGTATCTTGCGCTGGAAGCGGCCGGTAACGCGGCCGGTCAGGTCCCAGGTGCCGTCGTCGATGATGGCCCTCATGAAGCCATCGTCCACCCGGAGGCTGTTGTTGCTGGATTGGCCCGAAACGGTGTTGTAGGCCTCGTCGTCCCAGGCGGTCGTGAAGACGGCGGGGTTGACGGACTTGTCGCCCTGTTCGAGCATCCGCAGGAGCTGGTACAGGTAGGTGGGCGGAATCTGGTCCCGCAGGGCGGAACGCAGGGCTGTCGCCAGCTCGTGGTTGCGGGTAACGTCAAAGCGGTCGGCCTCGGGGCCGCGGAAGGAGGCAAGCGCCTTCTTCACCGCATCAAGGTGCTTCTTCACTATCGCCGACCCGGTGGCCATGGACGCCACCTTGTGCTCTTCCTCGGCCTTCCAGTCTATGTATTTCTCCACATCCGGGTGGTCCACGTCGAGGGTCACCATTTTCGCGGCCCGGCGGGTTGTTCCGCCGGATTTGATGGCGCTGGCCGACCTGTCCGCTATCCGAAGGAAGGAAAGCAGGCCCGAGGACACGCCGCCACCCGAAAGATGCTCGTTGGCCGCGCGGATCTTCGAGAAGTTGGAACCCGTACCCGAACCGTACTTGAACAGCCGAGCCTCCCGGGTTATCAGGTCCATGATGCCCCGTTCGTTCACCAGGTCGTCTTCCACGGAAAGGATGAAACAGTTGTGCACCACGACGTTGTTGCACAGGTAGCGGGTGCTTTCGGTCTGGATATCATACACCCGCATGGGACCGAGCATTTCCACACGGACGATGGATTCTTCCCTGAGCGCCGGGATGCGTTTTCCGGGGAAACTTGCCGAACAGGCCTTGGCCAGTTTCTCCTGCTTTTCTTCCGATACGAAACCGATCAGGTCGCGGAAGCGTTCGCGGGCCGTACCGTAGCCCACCGAAACCTGCCAGGGGGTCCTGCGGTTTTCCCGTTTGTCGCTTCCGGCCGATACGCGGCTGTAGATGCCGTGGTTCAGCAGCAGGGTCTGGACGTCAGCCGCGTGCTTTCTTGAAACGGTGGTGAGTACCACGTCGCTGGTGGTGCTGGTCCGCCGGCGAAGCCGGACCGTGCCATCGGCCTGGAAGAGGGCGCTCAGGTATGCCTGCTGTCCCTTGGCACTGGATGTACGGATGGCCTTCGGAATGGTGATTTCGTGGCCGTCCCGGAGCAGTTCGAATTTTTCCACGAAGGGGCGCAGGACTTCGCCGTACAGCCGGATGCGCTTGATGTCCAGGTCGGGATCTTCGGATTCCACGGACCGCACCTTGTAGTGCACCTGCGGAAATACCCGTTCGATGCGTTCCACCAGGGCATCGAATTCGTCGTCGTTGACGCTCATGAATTCCAGGGTCAGGCTGCGGTTGCTACCTTCGTCGTACTGGCCGGCAAAACCGTCGCCGTGGATCCAGCCGGCCAGGAAGGCCTCGTCGGTTTCTTTTTGGTCGGCATCTTTTTGGGCGCTCGCGCCAGTTCCGGTGGCAGGAATTCCCACCGTGGTCGAGGTGGAAAGGTCCATGCGCATGCCGGGGCGCAGTTCGTCCACACGCACCCAGTTGCCCTCGGTCCGCCGTTCCTGGCGGGCCCATACCAGGTGATCCTCCGTGGCGTCCACGAATACGCCGTTTTTCAGCACGACCCTGAAAACCGGTTTCTCGCCATTATCCTTGACTGCCACTACCCGGGTAGTTCCGGATCCACCCTGGGTGCCGTCGTACACTTCCAGGCCCAGCAGTCCCTGTTCCACAATCTCGCCTATGAGGACTGGTCCTTTGGGGGTGGAAATGGGGGCATGCCAAGGCTGGCACGCGTGGGGTTGCGGGCGGGCGTAGGCGCTTTCGGATTTTTTGAGTTTTCCGTCTGCGGGATCCAGGAAATAATGACCTTGTGCTGGGCCGTCGATGCCATAGACGGAGTTCAGCCCCGTGTTGAACCATTGGGGGCTGTTGGGGGCGGCCATCTGCCTGGCCAGCATGTAACAGGTCTCGTCGTAGAAGGCCTGGGCGTCCTCATCGGTGTCGAAATAGCCATTTTTCTTGCCCCAGGACATCCAGGTGAAGGCGAGGCGGTGGAATACCTGCCGCGCGTCGTGTTCGCCATCGTCCTCAGGCAGTTTCCGGCCCGGATCGGGTTTGCGCCCCGGTCCCTTTCCCAAGGTCGCCCATTCCTGCCAGGCCAGGGCCTTGTCCTTGGGAACGCCGGCTTTGCGAAAGTATTTCTGGGCAATGATATCTGCTGCTATCTGACTCCAGAACGTGGGCACGATGACCACTTCCTGGGAAAAAATAAGGCGTCCGTCGGGGTTCCGTATTTCGCTTTTTCTGGTTTCCCAGGTGATGTCCGCATAGGGACCATCGCCCGCTTTTGTGAATCGGCGCTCGATTTTCATGGGATACTCCCTTATACTTGGTGTATTGAGCGAGACCATACACCATATATGGGATGCACGCAAGCGTTCGGCCACTCCGGATCGGAAAAAAAAGAAAAAATGAGCGACCCTTTACCGGAGCCCCCGCATGAAGTACATTGGATTTGATGGACTCACGCTTGGTAAACCAGAACGCTGCCCTTTGGGCGGATCGAACCCTACGCCTCACCCCCGCCTTGTTCATACAATTGGGGCTTGTGAAGAAAAGCATTCAGCTCAAGGTGGAGGAATTTTCCATTTCCTGCATTCCCTTCGACCTTTCCCTGACGAAGGCGAGTCTTCTGGCTTTCCTGAGTGAGAAGGAAATCGAATTCTTCAAGAAATTCGTCACTAAGCCTCAAAAGCTATCACTCACCCGCATCTCGCCGTATACCGGGAAACCGGAAGTGTTTTTTATAGTGTCCCGAATTTCCGCTTTCAGGAAAAACGAGGGCAATTCCCCGTATTGCTTCATAGACGTGGTCTTCCAGGAACCGTCACTGGCGTTCAAGGAAGTTCTGGTGGGCTATTTTGTGGAATCCGACGAGGCGGACCGTTTTTTCCAGGCCGCTCCGGATTCGCCCCTGTCCGCGGAACAGATAAGCGCCGCGCTGGGCAGCCTGCACCTGAGCCTGCTCAAGGAAGCCTGCGCCGGTGAACGCCTTAAAATTCTGTACCTATCACCCAAGCGCATCCGGCTTTTTGGCGAGCTTGAGGGAACACTTCCAGCCGTCGGGGAAGTCGTGGAGCTGGAGCCCTTCGAAGGCGACGCCAACTGTCTGATGAAGGGTTCCTGCACCGAACTCGTGCCGCTCGCCGATGTGCCGGGTTTCGCGTACCTGGGCGTACAACTTGAATTCTCCGCCTACACCTCTGCCCGGATCAGACGGGCTGTGAGCGGAGAAATCAAGGCCTCCAGCTCCTAGCGTTCCAATTTCCGGTAGACGTAGCGGTGGGGCCTGTCGGCTCCGGCACCCAATTTTTCACGGCGCCATTCGGCGTATTCCGTCCAGTTGCCGTCGAACCAGACGGTCTCGCCGTCCTCGAAGGCCAGCAAATGGGTGGCGACGCGGTCCAGGAACCAGCGGTCGTGGCTTATGACCATGACGACACCGGCGAAGGTTTCGATGGCCTCTTCCAGGGCGCGCATGGTGTTGACGTCAAGGTCGTTGGTGGGCTCGTCCAGCAGGAGGACGTTGGCGCCTTCCTTCAGCATGAGCGCCATATTCAGGCGGTTACGCTCTCCGCCGGAGAGGATTCCCACTTTTTTCTGCTGGTCCGCACCGGAAAAGTTGTACCAGGAACAATAGGCCCGGGAATTGACTTCCTTGTTGCCGCCCAGCTTGATCAGATCCTGCCCGTCGGAAAGCTGCTCCCAGACGGTCTTGTTCGGGTCGAGCCTTTCGCGCATCTGGTCCGCGTAGGCGAATTTGACCGTCTCGCCCAGCTTCAGTTCGCCGCCGTCCACCTTTTCGCTGCCTGTAAACAGCTTGAAGAGCGTGGTCTTTCCCGCGCCGTTCGGGCCGACTATGCCCACCACCGCGCCGGGTGGCACGAGGAATTCCATGTCCTGGAACAGCACCTTGTCACCGTAGGCCTTGGCGATCTTTTTGGCCTCTATTACAACCTGGCCAAGGCGCGGTCCCGCCGGAATGGTGATCCTGGTTTCCCGCACCTTCTCTCGGGCGTCGTCCTGCAGGAGCTTCTCGTATTGGTTGATGCGGGCCTTGCTCTTGGCATGACGGCCCTTGGGGCTCAGGCGTATCCACTCGAGCTCCCGTTCCAGGACCTTGCGTCGCTCGCTCTCGCCCTTTTCTTCCAGCTCCATCTTCTGCTGTTTCTGTTCCAGCCAGGAGGAATAGTTGCCCTTCCACGGAATACCTTCACCCCGGTCCAGTTCCAGGATCCAGCCGGCGACGTTGTCCAGGAAGTAGCGGTCATGGGTTACGGCGATGACCGTGCCCTCGTAGGTCTGGAGGTGGCGTTCGAGCCAGGCTATGGTCTCGGCGTCCAGATGGTTGGTGGGTTCGTCCAAGAGGAGGATATCCGGTTTCTTGAGGAGGAGCCGGCACAGGGCTACGCGGCGTTTCTCGCCACCGGACAGCACGTCCACGACCTGGTCGGAGGGCGGGCAGCGCAGGGCTTCCATCGCGAAATCCAGGCGGTTGTCCAGATTCCAGCCGTCGGCGGCCTCTATCTTTTCCTGCAGGGCAGCCTGCTTGGCGCCCAGCTTGTCAAAATCGGCATCCGGATCCCCGAAGGCCTCGCTCACCTGGTCGAATTCAGCCAGAAGGTCGACAACATCCTGCACGCCCTCGGAAACGATTTCCTTGACGGTCTTTCCTGCGGCGAGGATAGGTTCCTGCTCCAGGAAGCCGATGGTAAAGCCGGGGCTGATGGATGCCTCGCCCGCGAATTCCGTGTCCCTACCCGAGAGGATACGCAGCAAGCTCGATTTTCCCGAGCCGTTCAAGCCGATGACGCCGATTTTAGCGCCATAGAAATAGCTCAGGCTGATGTCCTTGAGGACTTGTTTGGTACCGTGCTTCTTGGAAACACGGTACATCGAATAGATGATCTTCTTGTCGTCGACGGTGGTAGCCATATGGTTTGATTATACAGAAAAAGCTTCTGCGTGGGGAGTAGGGGCGGACCCCGTTACGGACAGCCGGCGGTTACCGTCAGATGAGGTTTCGGGTCAGCTGATCGACCAAATCGACCAAAAGTGGGCGATCGCACCGGCAAGAACGAACACATGCCAGGTTACGTGGGTCCCCCGTCGGGCCTTTTTGCCGTACCAGATGGTTCCTGCGGTATAGAACACGCCACCAATTATGAGCGGGATGAGGGCGTTGGACGGGACCGCGGACATGAGGGCCTTTCCACCCATCACCAGGGCCCAGCCCATGAGGATGTACACGGCAACCTCTACCTTTTTCAGCAATGAACTTCCGGTGGCGTAAAAGATTATGCCCAGCAGTGCGAGTCCCCACTCTATCCCGAAAAGCGTCCAGCCCCATGAACCCCGCAGGTGCACGAGGCAGAACGGTGTGTAGGTGCCGGCTATCAGGATATAGATCGCCCCGTGGTCCAGCACGCGGAAAACCTGCTTGGCCTTCTCCGGGACGATGGCGTGGTAGAGGGTGGAGGCCAGAAAAAGGATCAGCAACGAGGCTCCGTAAATGGAGTATGCGACTATGGCCCAGGCATCGGGTCCACGGCCTCCCAGAAGACCGTTGGCGCGAAGTATCAGGAGGACGAGTCCTGCTATAGAAAGAAGTGCGCCCATGCCGTGCAGTATTGAATTGGCAATTTCCTCGCCGGGGGTCTGGAAGGGCAGGGGACCCCTACCATTGGAACGGGATCGTGATTTTTTTGAGGCTTGTTGCGTCATGGCTGAGGTATCCTTAGGTTGAATATG
>CAXNJE010000132.1:0-9170 GCA_964202565.1 Breznakiellaceae bacterium
AAGGTGAAACGTGCATGACAGGCTTAACATACACGGTTTTCAATGGATGTAGTTCAAGCCTTCGGATCAGACCTGAATGGATTTCTCCACACCAAGCACGTCCTTGATGGCCTTCTCGAGCGCCTGTTTGGGAAGGGCTCCCTGTGCCGCCTGCGGTTTTCCTTCCTTGGGTATGAACAGGATGGTAGGTATGCTCTGGATACCAAAAACAGAAGATAGTTCCTGTTCCTCGTCGGTGTTCACCTTGTACACGTGCAGTAGTCCCTCATAGTCCTTGGAGAGTTGGTCGAGTATGGGGGACACCATCTTGCACGGCCCGCACCAGTCCGCATAGAAATCGACAATGGCGGGAAGGTCGCCTTCGTACTTCCATTCCTGATTTTTCTCGTAATCGAAAACCTTGGACTTGAAATCCACTGTGTTTATTCGTTCGGACATATACACTCCTGTGCCGTCTGTCGGCTTATGATGGGAGTAATATATGATTTTTCATATATTGAGTCAAGTCAAAAGCATGCATTCCGTTTGGAACACCCACAGTGTGCCTGTGCGGTTCATTCCAGCGGTGGGAAGTAGCCAATGGCGTCCCTACCAGATCGTGTGAGCAGGTAGGCTTCTGCCTCTACGGGTAGGTAGGCGCGTCCAAAATCCGTGGCCAGGCTGGAGGTGTATTTAAGGGAATAGGAACCGTTCGGCGCTGATCTTAGGGCTTCCAAAGCCGGGGCAAGCCCTGAAGGCCGGTAAACGCGTATGAGCTGGCCTCCAGTCTGGGCGCAAAGATAGGTCAGTTCGCGATCGGGAACCTCATCCGAAAGAATGGCAGCATAAAAAGCTATACCATTGTTAGCCAAGTACGCCGCCAGTTCGGATAGCCCGTAACGTTCAAAGGCTTTTTCTCCCATTTTTCCGGAACTGACGAAGAAGACAGCCCGTTTTTTTGCACCTGCCAACAATTCAGTGGCGGCCAGACGCAGGCCAAGGTCAAATTTCCAGCGCCGTGAGTAGGCGGCGGGAACCGAACGGGAGGAGGCGAGTATATCCGCTTGGGCTATGCGTTCCTTCACCGGCTGTTCACCCGCTGATATCAGGGCTTTCAGGGTATCGGTGGCGCCTTTCAGATCGCGCACGGCATCAACTATTTCCGAGGTACGGGAGGCGGTCAACTCGGAACGTTCCACCAATATGGCTATTTCGACCTGGGAAGCCAGATAGGACGCGCCCAGGAAGGTTTGGCCCGCAATCGGACGGCCACCCTCGCTCAGCAAGAAATTGCGTTGATCCAGCCCGACAATCGGTCGCCTGCGCCTATCCTGTACGTTTACATCCACGGTGATTTCGGGAAAACGATCGGAAACCACCCGCTCAATCTGTACGAACAAGCCCGACGAAAGGTCGTCCATGCGAGCCAATAGGGCTACCTCGTTGGAACCGAAGTCCGCAGCCGCGATATTGCCGTTCCGGTCCGAATCGGCACAGACGATGCGTACCTTGGCGTTCCCCAAGCCACCCAGCTCGCGCAGAAGCCCGGTAGCCGGATCCACCAACACGATGCGGCGGGTATCGGCTACCAGCAACTTGCCGTCATTTGAGACACGCAGGCTTTCCGGATTGGAAAGTTCACCTTCCGCTATATACCCCAAAAAATTGCCGCTACGGTCGAAACGGACGATGCGTGCTCTGGCAGCGTCGGCGACAAAAACCTCATCCTCGATGGCGGCGACGCCGGTGGGCATGAGAAAGCCGTCGAAGCCCCTGCCCTTCGCCCCGAAACCAAGTACGAACACCCCGTCGGGATCGAATTTAAGCACCCGCCTATTACCAAAATCCACGACATACAGATACCCTTCAGGATCGACAGCCACGTGCTGGGGGCCGACGAATTGTCCATCTCCCCGACCCTTGGAGCCGATATAAGCCTTCCACGCACCATTCTTGTCCAGAATGCTCACGCGGTTTCCCTTGTATTCTGAAACGTACAGTCTGCCATCCAGTCCACGGGCCAGATCGTAGGGTCGGTCGAAACCGTTGAGGGGTCCCCGGACCCGGGCACGGACTATACCGTTGGGATCGATCCGAACCAACTCGTTGCTTCCATAGGCGACCACCCATACGGAACCATCATCATTGGCAAGAACCGAACTTGGCTGGCTGAAAATGGCCAAATCACCATTCTGTCCGGGATAGCGACCGGCATCCACATAGCGCGCGTTCTCATCCAGTTCCGGATACAGGCTGCGCCGGTTCTTGACCGTTTCGACCCAGCCTCCGAGCTGAAGGCCGTCAGCTCCGGTCGGAGGATAGAATTCGAGAGCCGCTTGCCACTGGCGCAGGGCCGTATCCTCCAAACCACTACGGTAGTAGGAACGTCCGAGCCAGTTGAGGATGAGCGGTTCTTCCGGTTTCCAGGAAAGGGCCTTCTCCAGGGAAAGGATGGATTCATTGAAGGCGAAGCGGTTGAAAGCCTGTACACCACGACGGAATTCCTCGGCTGCGAGAACCGCAGCCCTGTCGACGGATTGCTGCTGGGCAATCAAAAAAGTATTCGGCAGGACGATGGCGATTAGAAAAAGTGTGCATAAAAACACGCGTTTGCTGGGGGCACTTCCATGGGCATGGATCACGACAGGGCCTCGCCGAGGACTATGCGCATATGGGCTGAAATTTCGGTGTTGCGGGGTGCCTGATCAAGGGCTCGGCGCAACCAAGTGCGTGCCTCGGGGAGGTCTCCGTTCTTGAAGTGTGCCCAACCCAAGGAATCCATGTAGGCGGGATTCTGGGCGATGAGTTCGACAGCGTGCTTGCATAATCCTAGTCCCTTCCGCACATCCTTATCAGAATCGGCCAATACGTAGCCCAGACCGTTGAGGGCATTGGCGTTTTCCGCGTCCATTGAAAGGGCTTTCTTGTAATAATCCACGGATGAATCCACGCGCTTTTGGCTCCAGGCGGCGTACGCCAGGGTGGAATATATCTGGGGACTCTCATAACCTTTTTCTATAAGGTGGTTGAGTTCGAATTCCGCCAGTTTCGATCGGCCGGTAACGGAATACACGTAGGCAAGGGCCATGCGGCACTGATACCCGCGCAACAGGTCCAGACCGGAAGTCACAACCTGTTCGAGGTACAAAAGCGCGTCATCGTAACGGAGGAGTTTTGTATAGCATAGCCCCAGATAGTAGGCAAGGTCGGCGTTATCCTGTGGGTCCGAACCTGCGGGCTCTGCCTGCAACAATTCTGCAAGGGAAAGCTCCCAGCGTTTTGCACGGTACAGGCGTATGCCTTCTCGTATGCTCCCGGCCATGCCCCTACCCTCTTATCCGGGCGTTTCCGGTTCCAAGGGAACCGGTGCCGTTTGGCTGGATGGTATCGGAGGAGACCAAAATTTCCCTTTCCGAAATTCGTACCGGCCGGGACACATCCTGTGCGGCGGCGGTACCCGAAAAACTCTTGGGAATTCCCTCTCTCTGGGTGAAATCGAAACCTGAAGCATAGGGACGGGCAGAAGCCGCCGCGTGGTCGGGAGCTTCGGTACAGACGTCCCTAAGGACGATGGGGTGGATGAATATGGGACTCACCGAAGCATAACCCCTCAATACGGCGTCCTGATCCGAACCCGCTTCGGGCTCCGTGTCTATACCGCCGCTTTCTATGAAGCAGTATTCATTTGAGTCGGGGGCCCGGAAAACCGAGAGGGAATCGTTGTAGCGTCTTCTGGAAGGAAAGGTCCGCAGGAGGTCGATGGGACCTTCGGCCAGGTTAGGAATATTGACATTGACGAAGATATCCGGAACGCAGAGGGCGGCGAAGTCATCGAGGTGTTCCGACGCGAAACGGGCTGCGGTTTCCCACTGAAAGGGAGCCTCAAAACAAGCGAGGCTGAAGGCAACTCCGGGAATGCCATGCAGGGCGGCCTGGCGCGCCGCTGCGGCGGTACCGGAATAGACCAGATCCGTACCAATATTGGGACCCACGTTTATACCCGAAACGACCAAGTCCGGAATGAAGGGCAAGGCTCCCAAGGCAGCTACAATCGTACAATCCGCGGGCGTTCCCGAACAGGCCCACACGCGCTCCGAACGGCGTACCAAACGGATGGGACCGTGCATGGAGATGGAATGGGAAACCCCGGAACGATTTCCGTCGGGCGCTACGACATAGACCTGGTCATTCTTACGTTTTTCGAGGGCGGAAGCCAGAAAGCGCAATCCGTCGCAATCTATACCGTCATCATTCGTCAGAAGTATCCGCATCAGACCCCTCGCGTAAGATCACGCGGGCCGCCCCCGCAGCGGAGACCTCGTGGATTATTGGCTTGAAACCGAAAATGCGCTCGTAATCCTCAAGGCGCCGCCGGTATTCCCCCAGCGCATCTGCCGCGATTATCGTGTAGGTACACCCACCGAAGCCCAAACCGGTAATCCTTGAACAGAGCACCCCATCGATCTCCTGGGTGCGTTTTACAAGCCAGTCTATCTCGGGGCAGGAAACCTCGTATAGGTCCCTAAGGCTCTCGTGGGAATGGTATACCAATTTGGCGAAAGCCGGCAGATCACCTTTTTTAAAAAAGTCCTCCGTATCCCGTACCCGGCGGGATTCCTGCACTATGTGCAGGCTGCGACGCCGGATCTGTTCGGGGAGGGCACCCATGGATTCCATAAGGTCTTCAGTCTCGAAATCACGAAGGCTCGCCCCCGGCCGGGTTTTCGAAAGTATATCCAGCCCACGTCGAATATCACCCCTACGCTGTTTAAGTTCCGATTCTACACCGAGGCGGGGAACGCGGGAGTCGGTAAGAAGTATGCGATAACCTGCAAGTGGGGGGTCGATATGGCGGACAGTCATCGATCTGGCATCGACAACCATGAACAAGCCCTCTTTGGCCTTTAAGGCCACGAGCCGGTCAACAGAACTCTCGGCACGCCCGAAAAAACCTGTGGAGGCATCCTTGAGTAGGGAAATCAGGGTCTCGTCCGTCATTTCGGGTTCAAAATAGTCCCTGAGAGCGGTGGCTGCGGCCACTTCGATTGCGCTGGAAGAGGCCAAGCCCACTTGCTGGGGGATTTCACCGGTCAGGGTGAAATTGAACCCCTTGACGGGATACCCCCGCTCGATGAAGGAATGGACAGCGAGTTTGATGAAATTCGCCCAGCGGTCTTCCCGTTTATACTTGAGGTTTATCAGAGTCGTCCGTTTTCGTTCGCCCAAATCGGTAGCAAAAAACCGCAGGGAACTGTCTTTTCTGCTTCCCATGGATACGCGGATGGTCCTGTCTATGGCCATGGAAAGCAACAAGCCGCCATCGGCTTCGCCATGCTCCCCGAAGAAATGCATCCTCCCCGGAGCTTCGGAAACGATAAGGGGACCTGGATTATCTGGGGAGGTATCGTATTCTTCCCGATGGATCGACTGGATGTCCTTCATTCGGTACGCTCCCGCTTTGCTTGTTAATCTTTCTCATAATAGATTATAAGCCGCTATTATTCAATCGAAATTATCTGTTAGAATAACAAGATGCCATTGCTAGCGACCATTTTTTCCACGGGGCTCCTTGCGCTGGCCCTTCCGAACGAAATTGCGCCCTACGGGATTGCCCTCCTGGGTTTCGTCTGTCTCGTTCCGTATTTCACTGCAATTGTGCATTGCCGCTCGTACCGGGACGCCGCCTTGCTTGGTGTGGTTTTCGGAGTGCTATCCCACGCGTCCACGAGCTACTGGCTGGTTTTCTTCCAGGATTTCGCCATTTGGACAATCGGAGCCACCAGTGCTGCCTATGGACTGCTCCACGCGATCCTGGCCATTTTCCTGCGCCGCTTCAGTCTCGCTACCCGGATACACCAAAAAAACACCGGCTTCGCGTTACAGCCGGAATCGGATCCGCTCAGACCTTTTTTGATCGCGGCGGTATGGACCGTCTGGGAATGGCAAAAATCCATAGGTTTCCTGGGGTATCCCTGGGGGCTGGTCGCCTATGCGGTAAACGAGGTTTCCCCCCTTATCCAGGTTGCTGATTCCATGGGCGTATACGGGTTGACCTTTCTGCTGGCCCTGGCGAACGCACTCATCAGTGAAGCGAATATATTCAGGAAAGACACGCTTTTTTCCGCAGTTGAGAGGAAGATCGGGTCCGCAGGGTACGGTTTCATCGTGCTGGGGGCTTTGTCGGTATGGTTTCTGGCTTACGGGGCATGGGTTCTGGCCCATCCGACCCCAGTCGTGGACCGCGTGCCCTTTGTATTGGTCCAGCATAACGGCGATTCCTGGGAGACAGGTGGTGAGCTGCAGGCCTTGAAAACCTGTCAGGACCTGAGCCGTGAAGGCAAAGCCCGCATGGAAAAGGGCGATATCGCACTCGCCGGAAGCGGAATACCGGGGGCAGGTTCAGGTGTCGGGATGAAACCGGCCCTGGTAGTGTGGTCAGAAACCGTACTCAGGCGACCTTTTGAGGATTACCGGCCTTTTTTCCGGAAAAACCCACCTAAGGATCCGTTCATTCCTTTTTTGTCAGAGTTGGGGGCTCCCCTGCTGACCGGGGCTCCGGTGGTGCTGGACTGGGAACGCTACGACGCGACGAATTCCGCCCTGCTCATATCGAGCGGGGCGGAAGTCTTGGCGAGCTATGCAAAATCCCACCCGGTTCCCTTCGCGGAGGCCATTCCCTTCTGGGAATACCAGTGGATGCGGGATTTCATGAAGGATGTAGTCGGACTTGAAGGCGGATGGGTAGTCGGGACCGAGGCGACGGTGATGGAGATCGAAACTCCATCGGGACGCCCCCTGCGCTTTGGGGTACCAATTTGCTTCGAGGACGCCTTTGCGGATGTATGCGCGGATTTCTACAGGAACGGTGCGGATATCCTGATTAATCTGACCAACGATTCCTGGTCAAAAACCGTCTCATCCGAAACGCAGCACTTCGTTGCATCACGTTTCCGGGCTGTGGAAAACCGGAGGGTTCTGGTCCGTTCTACCAACGGGGGAGTTACTTCCGTCGTGGACGCGGAAGGTCGCATGATCGCGTCGTTACCCCTATTCACTGAAGCGTCCTTGCCGGTTTTGGTACCCATCCAGATTTCATCCACCCCTACCACGTATTTCCTTCTGGGTGATTGGTTTCCATCGTTGATGGCCATCCTGGTATTGATTTTTCTGCTGTATGACGGCTTGGCCGGTATCCAAACACGAGCGGACGGCATAATCCGATCTGAAGAGAGCTGAAATCGATGGGGCCATCAATCCAGTTTACAGCCCGGAAGACCGCAGCACTCCCCTGGACTACCCGCCGTCGACAAAGCAGGAAAAATGATGTACACCTGCGGTGTTTTTAAGGTTTCCTCCATTTCCAAGGAGTTCCCGTTGCAAAACAAACCGCACGCGCTATTGAGGACGAGTCTGGTGGCCCTTTTTGCCGCCCTGATGGCGGCGGGAACCTTCATCGCAGTGCCCATCCCCGTTTCGCCAGTACCTGTGGTCCTGCAGAATCTTTTCGTCCTGCTCGCGGGTCTTGTACTGGGCCCGTTGATGGGAAGTGCCGCTGCAGGTATCTATCTCCTGGTGGGTGCCATCGGCCTGCCGGTCTTCGCGGGAGCCAAGGGTGGTATCGCACATTTTTTCGGGCCCACCGGGGGCTATCTCTTCGGGTACGTGCTGGCGGCCCTCGTTGCTGGACTGGTAGCCGGCAGGCCGAGGCCGGAGGTGAAAACCGCGATGTGGCGGCTTGTGCTGGCGACCCTCGCCGGAGCACTGGCTATTTACATCCCGGGCTTGCTCAGATTGAAGACAGTGCTTGGTGCTGATTGGTCCAAAGCGCTTGCCCTCGGTTTTGTGCCCTTCGTCACTGGTGATGCGGTGAAGGTTGTCATCGCGGTGGTGGTTGCCCCCCGGCTCAGGCGTACGGTCGCCGACAAGCTCGATGCCTGAGATGCTTTTTAAGGTGGAAGGCCTTGGCAAGCGCTTTCCCGACGGGACGGAAGCCCTATCCGCAGTAGACTTGGAGATCAGGGAAGGCGAGCTTTTGGTGATAGCCGGTTCCAACGGATCGGGAAAGACCCTTTTGATGCGCATACTTGTCGCTTTGGCCCAACCAAGTGTTGGACGGGTCCTTTTCCGGGGTTTGCCTGTCGCGGATGATCCGGTTCGGGTAAGGAAGGCCGTAGGGCTTGTGTTCCAGGATGCGGATGCCCAAATCGTTGGGGAAACCGTAGCCGAGGACGTGGCCTTTGGCCCGAGAAACCTCAAATTACCAAAGCCCGAGATAGAACGCCGCGTTGCCGAGGCCCTTTCACTGGTGCGGCTGGAAGCCAAACGCAATGCCCCACCGCGCCGCCTTTCGGGAGGCGAAAAACGACGGCTTGCGGTAGCTGGCGTTTTAGCCATGGGTTGCGAGGCATTGATCCTGGATGAGCCCTTCGCGAATCTGGACTGGCCCGGAGTGGTGCAAGTGCTGAAAGCGGTAGAAGCTCTGGCAGCGTCGGGGAAAACCGTTGTCATCCTTACCCATGAACTCGAGAAAACGCTGGCCCTCGCTGACCGCCTGGTCATCCTGGACAAGGGCAGCATACGGGACGATGGAACACCCGACGAGGTCCTGTCCCGTGGGATCGAACGTTTCGGCGTCCGGGATCCGCGCCGGGCCTATCTCGACGTCAGGGATTGTTCATGGCTCGGTTGATCGCCTATGCGTACAAGCCCGTGAAAACGCCCTTGCACCGCCTGGACGCCGGAATGAAATTATTTGGCTTGTGTACGTTGTCTTTCGTGTCGTTTTTCGGTGGACCTTTTGGACTGGTCCTTTCAGCCACGATCGTAGTCGTAGGGGCAATGGCAGGGAGACTTGGACCCTCGGAGCTTCTTGCCGGTTCACGTCCCTTGCTGGTTACAACCGGGATAGTCCTGCTTGCACGGGCTTTTTCATGGACTCCCGTAGCTCTGGATGCCAAGGGTTTGTACGCAGGGCTGCTCTTTGCGATGGGTATCATCGTATCCTTCTCCGCCGGTTCGGTCCTGTTCGCCACGACAACTACTAGTGAAATCAGGGAGAGCTTATCGGTACTGGAAAAGCGCATCAAGTTGCCCGTTACCGGCCTACTCGTAACTATAGGGACCAAGTGGTCGAAAAGAATGGCACACTCCCTTACACAGTTCAATAGTTCACTCATCATAGCGCTGGTTTT
>CAXNJE010000133.1:0-8878 GCA_964202565.1 Breznakiellaceae bacterium
AGTATCGGTGCTGCCCTCCGGCGATTCGGAAACAGATTGGGGTTTGAGGGATAGGGTCCGATACGAGGATTGGTTCACCATAGCGGAACCGGAATCCGGAGTGCGACGCATAGCCGATTTTTCCATCGATGCTACCAACGAGGGGCGCCGTCTTCTGACCGAAGCGGGGATACCTCCGGGTTTTCCGGCCATCACCCTGAACAACCAGGATGCGGGCCAGGTCTATTTTATGGCCGCTTCTTTTGGTGCCTCCCCCGACCGTCTGGCGAGCCTTATACCCGCAGGGTACGGCGCGTTCAAAACCCTGCTCTCCGCTGTGGCCGCAGACCCTAGGTCCGGGCCTTTCTGGAAAATATACGTACCCTTCATGAGGAGCGTAACAGCGGAAGCCAGCCGGGTGGCTGCCGGAAAGACAGCGCTTGCCGCGACGATTCCTCCGCAGAATTCCGATCCTGAAGGAGTCGCACTCCTTTCCCGCATCTCCGGAAAAAGCATGGAAGTTATGCAATCCGGCGTCTGGAAACCGTTCATCATCAAGGGGGTGAACCTGGGCTTGGCCCTTCCCAACCGCTGGTTCACCGACATGCCCAGGGACGCAGCGCTATACCACCGCTGGTTCCGCCAGATTGCCGCCATGAACGCCAACAGTGTACGCCTGTACACCCTGGCGCCGCCGGAGTTCTACCAGGCCCTGGATGATTTCAACCGCAGCGCTCTATCGCCCCTGTACCTGTTGCAGGAGATATGGCCCGATGAGGAAGTCCCGTCCCACAACTATCTGGAAGCTGCCTACGATGCAGCCTACGAAGCCGAGATCAGGCTGACCCTGGACGCCCTGCACGGAGCCGCCACCATTGCCGAGCGACGCGGTCGTGCCTGGGGAGCGTATGCGACGGACGTCTCTGACTGGACCATTGCATACCTTGTTGGCCGCGAACTGGAACCGCTGGAAATTGAGGCCACCGACAAGCTGAACAAGGGATGGACCTACTCAGGGCGTTACCTGTCCGTGCCGGCAGGGAGCCCTTCGGAGGCCTGGCTTGCCCGGGCCTGCGACACCCTCGTGGAGTACGAATACGCGACCTGGAAGCGCCAGACCCCCACGGCGGCGGTGGGTTGGCCGGTGCTGGACCCGATCACCCATCCGTCGGAATGGAACGTGGAGGGGGACAGGAAACTGGAGTACAACGACCGCGCGGAATTCAACATCGACCGCATCGAGGTGGGTGTGGCGAACAAGGCGGGTTTTTTTGGGGCCTTCCACATCTACCCCAACTATCCCGACTTCATGAACAACGAAAAATCCTACGACGCGTATACGGACAAGCAGGGGCGCCTGCGCTACGGTGGCTATCTCAGGGAATTCGCCCAGGCCCAATCCAGGCACCCCTTGCTGGTGGCCGAATTCGGTCTGGCCAACGGGATGGCTACCGCCCATATAAGTCCCGACGGCTACGACCACGGTGGCATGTCGGAAGATGCCTCCGCCAAGGGAATCGCACGGCTGATGGATGCAATTGTCGCAGAGAAGTATCTGGGTGGTATCGTATTCGAATGGATTGACGAGTGGGCAAAAAAAACCTGGACCACCGAGCCCTTCATGATCCCCTACGACGCCCAGGTCCACTGGCACAACATGATAGACCCGGAACAGAACTACGGCATCATCGCGATGGAGGCCAGGGAACCCTCGCAGCCCTTCGCGCGACTTGAACATCCCGGGCTGGCAGGCTCGCTTGCATTGAGAGCAAACGTCGAATACCTGTACCTCGATTTTGCCTTCGACGCGGCCGGGTTTCTGTCATCCGGCGGACGCATCCTGATCGGGCTTGATACCTATGACCGGCAACGCGGCCAGTTCCGTTATGCCAAGGATTTGGAAGCGCTATCTCCCTCGGGCATGGAATTCCTCATCGACATAGTCGATGGAGAGGCCTTCCTGAAGGCCGTCCCCGAGTACAATATCGCCTCCTACCATTTCGCCTCCCGCACCCGCAAGGACGGCATCTTCGAATTTGTGCGCCCCATCGTGAACAAGGCCCGCGTCAGGCGGGACGGATCGAAGATTGCCGAGCTTCGCGCGGAAAGGCTGCAATTCCGTTTTGGAGACTTCGACAAGTCCGACGCCAACATCAGCGCCAGCGGGACAAGCCTGAAGCTCCGCCTGCCGTGGAATGCCCTTTCGGTGAGTGACCCCCTCACCCTCACCGTCATCGACGATGCGCGTAGGTTCGACACCTTCCCCGGCAGGGACGAGCTGGGAACGGTTAAAAGCGACGGCCTGGCCGTATCCGCGCTGCTGATCAAGGACGGCAAGGTTCTGGACACGCTGCCTGCGTCAGGTTCCCCTGACGGCTGGGTAGTACCGCCGCCGGCGCTGGACCCCGACGATTGGCAGGAACGCCCCAAGGCCGCGTATTACGCGCTGAAGGAGCTGTTCGGGCAATTGCAGTAGGGAAGCGCCACTATGATTCTGGATGCGAACCTTTTATCGTTTCCACCATGGCCCAGAAATTCTCCATGGGCGTATCAAGCTGGACATGGTGGGTTGGTCCGATGATGAGTCCGCCCCCGGCTCCTGCGGTCTCCAGTCGTAGACGCACTTCCTTGCGGACGTCATCCGCACTGCCGAAGGGCAAGGTATGCTGCTCGTCGATGGTGCCCCAGAAACACAGGCGGTCTCCGTATTCGGCCTTGAGTCTTGCAGGATCCATGCACGCGGGTTGGATGGGGTTGAGCACGTCCAGGCCTATCTCGATCAGGTCGGGGATTATGGGCTGGATGGCACCGTCGGAATGGTAGGCGATCTTGAGTTTCGGGTTGATGGCCCTGAGCTCCGAGAAGAACCGCGCCATCCTGGGTTTGAAGAATTGCCGCCACATATCGGGAGAAATGATCATGGCCTGCTGGGCGCCAACGTCATCTCCAGTCCAGATCATGTCCACGCCCATGGCGACCAGGCGCTTTGCGGCTGCCAGGTGGTACTCCAAAGGGATATCCAGAATGCGTTCGGCCAGATCAGGATTCAGTACCAAATCCATCAAAAGCCGATCCAGTCCCCGCAAGGCCCAAGCTGTCTCGAAGATGGTGGTTACCGTGACCCCGCAAATCCAGTACTCCTTGCCGTAGTTGTCCAGAAGGCGGCGCGCATCCTCGTAGAGTTCCGGCCTTGTCGGATCGGGCGGCATATAGGAATCCAGGGCATCGTCCTGGGCAAGAGGGTGATTGCAAATCTCGGTGTAGCGACCAGTGCCGAAAGGCGTGTCATAGGGGGCCGAGCGCCAGGAAACGCCCCACTCGTCGGTGTACGAATCTGCTTCGGCATAGTAGCAATTGGCCCAGCCAACCGAGGATTGAAGGATATCCACACCCAAAGCCCTTTCCAGCACGTAGGTATTCCCGCCACCGTGGGGATTGTGATCCTTCTCGCTCAGTTTCATGTCGGCAGCAAGTCGGCTTGCGAATTCCGGAGTAAAACTTATCTGCATGGGACAGCGGTCCGTTTTCTTGTGTGACAGAGCCGCCGACACTCGTTCTTTATGGGTCATGACCATTCCTTCATGCATGAGCGCAACCGGCTAAACCTGTTTCGCCTTGTTCTGTTTGAGTTGGTCGAAAAGAACCGCAGCCAATAGAAGACAGCCGCGGACGACATACTGGTAGAAAGTTGGGACATTCATCAAATTCAATGCATTCTGTACCGTACCCATAATCAGAACGCCGACGATGCAACCCATCATCCTTCCGACGCCACCTGTAAGGGAAACACCGCCCAAAACGCAGGCAGAAATGACATCCATCTCGAATCCCGAGGAGGAAGTAGGTTGTCCGCTGGTCATCCGGGAGGACATGATAACCCCTGCAAAACCGGCCATAAGTCCTTGTATGGTAAAAATCATGATTTTCATGAAATCAACATTTATACCCGAAAGTCGGGCCGCTTCCTTGTTACCGCCGATAGCCAGGGTATTTCGGCCAAAGGTGGTCTTGTTCAACAGGATTCCAAAAAACATGAAACAAATAGCAGTAATCCATATCGGATTGGGAATGCCAAGAATACTGCTGTTCCCCAATCTGAAGAAATCCTCATTCACTACCCCAACGGCAGAACCACTGGAAGTGATGTAGCCTAGTCCCCGCACGATCTGCATGGTCGCCAACGTGGTGATCAAGGCATTGATATGCATCTTTGAAATGACCAGACCATTAAAAAGTCCGACGACACCCCCAGCCAGGATACCACTCAGGATTCCAACAAGGAGGCTATTGCTTGAATTGATCACCACCGCCGTGAGCACTCCGGAAAATGCTATGACGGACCCTACTGATAGATCGAAATCTCCGCTGGCCAGGCAAAACAACATCGTACAAGCCAACATTCCAACCATGGAGACCGAAAGCGATAAACCGATCAAATTGGGTATTGAAAAGAAATTAGGTACAAAGACCGACAAAAACAAAAACAGGAATGCAAAAACAACCAAAATACCGGAATTTTCCAATAATCTGGTAATGGGTCCATTACGGGGATCCTTGATCCTGCTTGCCTCTCTAGTACTCATATTGAACATCCTTTAAGCCTTCATCCGAAACCGGCAACGCCATTTCCATAATATTTTCCTGGGTCGCGGAATCCCTGGAGAGCTCACCAATGAGAGTTCCGTCACGCATCACGATAATTCGATCGCTCACACCGAGTATTTCAGCCAAATCGCTGGATACCATTATGATGGATACACCCTGATCCGCCAGTTCATACATCAGATTGTAGATCTCATGCTTGGCGCCGACGTCAATTCCCCGAGTTGGCTCATCCATAAGAAGAACCTTGATGTTTTCACCCAACCATCTGGCCAGAATGACTTTTTGTTGATTTCCACCCGAAAGATTCCGTACCAGCTGAAAAGCATCCGGAGTCTTGATTCTGAGGCGTTCAATAAAAGTGTTGGCATTCTGCCTTTCCATTTTCTGGTTAAGGAATATCCCGAACCTTGACCAATGCCTGCGAGCGCTGAGGTTGATGTTTTCCGCAACGGAACCAACCGGAATTATTCCATCATGCTTGCGGTCTTCAGGACAAAGCATCACACCGTTTCGGATAGCCTGGGCAATATTCTTGAAAACAAGTGGTTTCCCCTCCATTTTCAATGTTCCCTGTTTCATCCTCGATGCCGCACTCAGCATTTTTACCAACTCGGTTCTTCCCGCACCTACCAAACCGAAGAAGCCCAATATCTCTCCCTTTTTTAATTGAAATGACTGTGGTTTTGGTATGCCCGCTCCGCTGACTTCATGGGCTTCGAATTGAATCTTCCCCAATGACCGTTCACGATATCCATAGATGTCCTTGATGGAACGGCCAACCATATCCGTTATCAGCAAATCCCTGGTAACCTTTTTGATGTCATCATAATTGCGGATAAGCCTGCCGTCCCTAAGGATGGTAAGATTATCGCAAAGTTCAAAGATCTCTTCCATTCGATGGGAAACATACAGTATAACCCTTCCCCGATCTTTCAGGGTTCGTATTGTCTGAAATAGCTTCCTGGTTTCCTTTTGCGAAAGGGAACTTGTGGGTTCATCGAAGGCGATTATTTGGGCATCGTACATCAAGGCCTTGGCTATCTCGACCATCTGGCACTGACCGATTGATAGATTTTTAACCTTTGAATCGGGACTGAAATTTTCGCCCAATGACCTTAATTGGTGCCTGGCCCTATCGCGTATTTCCGAATGGTTGATGAAGCAGAACCGGGTTGGAAAATGTCCCAATAGAAGATTTTCCGCAACACTCATCTCGGGAACCAGATTAAGTTCCTGATAGATTACAGCGATACCAGCATCCAAAGCCTCTTTTGGGGAATGAGATACGTGGGTTTGTCCATTGATCCGAACTTCTCCCGAGCTTGCTGTTTCGGCTCCGGCCAGAATTCTCAACAAGGTTGATTTTCCGGCTCCATTTTCTCCCATCAAGCCTTTTATGGAATTTTTCGCGATCCCGAACGAAACATCATCCAGGGCTTTTACCCCGGGGTAATTTTTCGAGATGCCAAGAAATCGCAGGTAGTCGTCGTTCATGAAAATCTCCCGGAACCCAGGGGAGGCTTTCCGGCCTCCCTTGAGAATCTCTACTTCAACTGATCCGCGACACCATTATCCGTATACACTTGGATATAATTTTCCCTGGTTATCAACGTGCCCCCAGTTGCCGTATTCGGAATAGGAGTTTCGCCTTTTACTATCCAGTTGTACATCATCTTTGCGGTCTCGTTCCCGTGATAAAAGGCCGCCACGAATATTGATCCGTAAAAGCCATTCATGGACGCTTTCTTGAATTCATCCAGAGCCTGGCTTTGTCCTGCGATACCTACACCGATGATGTTGTCAGCCTTGACACCCCTGCCTTCGAGGGCGCGGATCCCACCGATGACGGATCCATCATTAATGCTGAAAACAACCCAATTCCTGATTTCCGGATGATTCGTGATGACTGGATTGGCGGCATTGAATCCACCTTCCACATCGGTTGTCCTCTGGGGAGCGTCCCAAATCTGATTTGAAGGAAATCCCCCGGCAGTCAGAGCGGCTATCGCTCCCTGCACCCTTTCTTTCGCAGTTGCCAATTCATTGAAACTGATCGCGATCCCACCGGTTTCAGCCGGATTCCATTTGCGCTTTTTCATTTCGTCGGAGATTGCCTTTCCAACCTGCTCGCCGATCTTGGTCCCACTCATGCCAAGATGGGGAACCTCAACCATTGGTGTACCGTCAGCTTTGACAAATTGATCATCAACCGACATGACCTTGAGCTTCAGGCTATTAGCCTTCGCAACGATCGCTGGCCCTAATTTAGTGTCGGGGGTGCAGATGACAAAACCCTTGGCCCCTTGGGCTGCCAGATTGTCCATGGCAGACAGGACCTTTTCACCATCGGGAACTCCGATCTTGATGACATCAAAGCCCAAATCCTTGCCGGCCTTATCAGCCCCCATCCATTCAATCTGGAACCACGGCTCTTCCGGCATCTTGACGAGGAAGCCCAATTTGATGCGGGCATCGGCTTTGGCGGCAGCCTGCTGGCCAGCGGCGAACAACGGGGTCGCGAACGATAGCGCGACCAGGGCGACGACGGCGGTTCTAACAATTTTCTTCATCCCAATCCTCCTTGATGTAGACGGGAAACAAATCTTTCCTTTGTAAAGCAGGTAACGTGCCAACCACATAAAAACCTTATTAATTTGTATTATGTGTAATGATAGCATGTAAATATGAAATACATTCCAGTATTGTCCGGAAGCAGTGACGGGAAGGAATCAGCCCATCCAGGCCAAGCGATGGGAATAAGGATTCCCATCGCGCCGGAAGTTCTTGCCAACGAACAAGATGAGGGGCTATTCTGGCGACATGGCTTTTACGATTCTGATACTGGACGACGAGCCGGCCATGTGCGATTCCCTCTCAAGGGTGCTGGCCATGCATGGCTATGGAGTTGAAAATTCCCAAAATCCGCTTAAAGCCATAGAATACATCCGCACGAAGACGCCGGATTTGTTGATAACAGATCTTAAAATGCCGGGTCTCTCCGGGCTCTCGGTAATCCAGGAGTTGCATCGCCTTCGACTCCCAATCCCTACCATAATGATTTCGGGTTATGCAAGCGTGGAAAACGTGGTGGAGGCCATGCGCTACGGTGCCCGTAATTTTTACGAGAAACCGATCAGGATCCCCCAGCTCTTGGAAGAAATAGCAAAATACGCAAATGCGGCGACGGCACTGCACCGGGAGCCGGATTTCCGGCTGAGCACAAGGGATCCGAGGATGCTTGAGTGTCTGGAGATAATACGCAGGACCGCCCCGACAGACGCCTCGGTGGTGGTGACCGGAGAGAGCGGCACGGGAAAGGAGCTGGTCGCCAAGGCAATCCATGAGGGATCCCGGCGCAAGGATGGGCCGTTCATCAAAATAAATTGCGCGTCCATACCGGAAACCCTCATGGAGAGCGAGCTTTTCGGGCACGAGAAAGGCGCCTTCACCGATGCCCGCGAGATGCGTCCGGGGAAGTTCGAGGCTGCTGAAAATGGGACACTGTTTTTTGACGAGATCGGCGAGATGAGCCCGAAGATGCAGGTAAAACTTTTACGGGTCCTGCAGGAAAGGGAATTCGAACGGGTTGGCTCCAACGAGACCCGAACCATGAATGTCCGTTTCATAGCTGCGACAAATCGCGATCTGATGGAGCGGATTGCAGTGGGGGAGTTCCGCGAGGATTTATACTATCGACTTGCGGTGGTGCCCATCGCCCTGCCCCCCCTACGCGAACGAGGCAACGATGTGGAACTGATCGCCGATACCATATTACGCGAGATGAATGCCAAGTACGACAAGCGTATTATCGGAATGGCTCCGGAAGTTACCGCACTCTTCAGATCCCATCAATGGCCCGGAAACGTGCGGGAGCTCCGAAACTGTCTGGAACGATCGGTAATCTTCTGCGACTCGGCGGTACTGAACATGGCCTGCCTTCCGGAACAATACCGTAAGGGAATCAATGGCACAGTGGTTGCAGGAACCGGGTTTGCCGGAGCCTGCCAGGATGACGGCCAGGAGGGACTCCTGCGTGGTCTCTACGACAATGTCTGCAAGGATCTTATACTGGAAACCCTCAGGAACAATGGCGGGTCCCGTCAAAAAACCGCCGAACAGTTGGGTATCAACCGGCGCACCCTTTACAACAAGATCAAGAGATTGGGTATCGAATGAATGGGAACCCCAGGGAAAGTTCCGACAACCGTGAACCGGTATTGCGGGTGCAGAAACTCCGCCATGAGTATCCCCGGGCAGTCGCCTTGCAGGGGATGGACTTCAACCTGTACCGTGG
>CAXNJE010000134.1:0-8788 GCA_964202565.1 Breznakiellaceae bacterium
TCCCGCAAGTCTGGGCGACACCTGTGCCTTCCACCCCCGCTGCGACCGGACAATGGAAATATGCACTCACCGGCGTCCGGATCAGACCGACCTGGGAAAGGGGCATACGGTGTCCTGCTGGCTCCACCAAGAAGGCCCTCAGGAACGCCCTCAAGAGGGCCAACTGGAGCTCAAACCATGAGCGGAAAGGAAAACCTCCTGGAAGTGACGGACCTTACAGTGCGCTTTCCGTTGGCAATCACGGCCTTTTCCGGCAGTGAGAGGCGCTTCGTCAGCGCCGTGGACGGGGTAAGCCTTTTCATACCCAAGGGTGAAACCCTGGGGCTCGTAGGCGAATCGGGTTGCGGCAAGACCACCACCGCCCGGGCAATAGCCCAGCTGATCACACCAAGCTCCGGTTCGGTCAGACTGAGAGGAAAGGAACTCACCACACTGGGCAAGGCGGAACTGGTGGCGGCGCGCAAGGACATGCAGCTGGTATTCCAGGACCCCCAATCCTCGCTGAATCCCCGCATGAACTGCGGTGGCATCATCGCCGAACCCTTGCGGATATACTCCAAGAAGGGGATCCTCCCCTTGTCCAAAAAGGAGATTGATGACCGGGTGGGGCAACTGATGGATAGGGTGGGCCTTTCACGCTCATTCAAAAACCGGTATCCGAACGAGTTTTCCGGCGGCCAGCGGCAGCGTATCGGCATTGCCCGCGCCCTGGCCCTCAACCCGGAGCTCATACTCTGTGACGAACCCGTCTCGGCCCTCGATGTCTCAATCCAGGCCCAGATCCTCAACCTCTTCCGGGACCTGCAGGACGAACTCGGCCTCAGTTACCTCTTCATCGCCCACGACCTGGCGGTCATCGAATACATTGCCACCCGGGTCGCCGTCATGTACCTGGGCCGCATCGTGGAGATTTCGGCCTCGGCCGATCTGTACCTGCATCCCCTCCACCCCTACACGCAGGCCCTCCTCTCGGCGGTACCCATCCCCGATCCCGCAATCGAACGGGCGAGACAGCGCGTCCGGGTAGAAGGCGACGTTCCGTCCCCCTCCCAGACCAACCAGGGCTGCCCCTTCCATGACCGCTGCCCAAAGCGCATGCGCAGGTGCAGGGTCGAACCGCCGGTACTCAGGGAGACCAGCCCGGGGCATTCGGTGGCCTGCTTCCTGTACGAAAAATAAAAATATTCGGGTTGAGTGACATCCATCACAGTCAGGATCGTTCCGTTCATGGCATCTTAAACAAGAAAACTGGTACATCACCAATCAGGAGCCAAACCATGCCTACAGAAATTACTTCCGCCGATTACCAAACCAGGGTCCTTGACCACAAGGGTCTCGTCATTGTCGACTTCTATTCCCAGGAATGTTCACCCTGCGAAGCCCTGGCACCCAAATTCGAATTCTTCGCGGAGCTGTATGGCAAAGAATCTGAAAATAAAAAGATTACCTTCTACAAGATTTTCCGGCAGGGCGACCGCGAGCATTCCCGCTCCCTCGGTGTCAAGTCGAGCCCCACCCTCCTTTTCTATAAGGACGGCAAGGAAGTGGCTCCCCGTCTCTCGGGAGCCATCAAGAAGAGCGAGATCAAGAAGACCATCGTCGATGCCTTCGGCCTGAAAGACAAGACCCTCGGCACAGTGCGTAAGACCGAGGAAGTGGACCTGGCCGTCATCGGCGCCGGACCCGCCGGCCTTACCGCCGGCATCTATGCGGGCCGGGCCATGATCAATACCCTTTTGATAGACCAGGGCAATCCCGGCGGGCAGGTCAACCTGACCCACATGGTAGCCAACTACCCCGGCACCGACGGTGAGATCGGCGGCTATGCCTTGATGGAAAAAGTCACGAAGCAGGCCGAGGAAAGCGGCGCGCGGATAGTCCGTTCGGCGGAGATAGTACGACTGGACCTGGAAAAAAAGGAAATCGACATCGACGACGACCGGCGCGTCAAGGCCAAGGCCATCATCCTCGCGACGGGCGCCAAACCCCGGGAACTCGGCATACCCGGCGAGCAGAGCCTTTTCGGCCGCGGCATCTCCTACTGCGCCACCTGCGACGGACGCTTCTACGAGGGCAAGGACATCTACGTGATCGGCGGCGGCAACAGCGCGGTGGAGGAAACCCTCTTCCTGGCGGAGTTCGTCAATTCAGTCACCATGGTCCATCAGTTCGACGAATTCCAGGCCAACAAGACGGCTGCCGAAAAAGCCCTCAGGCACCCCAAGATCAAGGTGCTCTGGAGCCACGAACCCCGGGCTTTCCATGCCGACGCCGACGGCTTTTCGGGCCTGGAAGTCGAGGACCTCAAGACCGGCAAGAGACAGGTCCTCCAAGGAGGCGCGGGCGTATTCGTCTTCGTCGGCTACATCGCCCAGACCCAGCTCTTCGCCGGCCAGCTCCCCACAGACAAATGGGGTGGAGCCGAGGCCGATCCCATGACCCTGGAGGCGAAACTACCTGGTGTCTTCATTGCCGGCGACCTGCGTTCCAAACCTTTCAAGCAGATCACCACGGCAGTCTCCGACGGGACCGTCGCGGCCCTGTCGGCACAGAAGTACCTTCGGTCTCTCGGGGATTGACGAAGGCGAGCACACGCTACACTCTGGTCGGATGGCCACAAAGGAAGGGATCTTGGACGCGCATCACGATTCTTCAAAGCTTTACCATGGTGGGGCGGAACGGCTACGGTCCGAGGATCGCCTGGCCCGTCTCGAGGTTCCCCGCGTGGTCGGGCTGTGCCTCTCGGGCATTGAGGCCGCTTCCGTCCTTGACCTGGGTACGGGTACCGGCGTCTTCGCGGAAGCCTTCCTGGCGGCGGGCGTCCAGGCCACCGGGATAGACCTCAACCCGGACTTTCTAGCCTTGGCTCGCACCCTTGTTCCGCAGGCCATATTCCTGGAAGCCACAGCCGACGACCTGCCCTGCGACGATGGTGCCCACGACCTGGTCTTCATTGGCCTGCTGCTCCACGAAGTCGACGATCCGCTCGCCGTTCTCCGTGAGGCCCGGCGTGTCGCCCGACTCAGGGTAGCCATTCTCGAATGGCCCTGGAAGGAAGGCACAAAAGGTCCGCCTCTGGAACACCGCATGAAGCCCGACCAAATCGCAGCCCTTGCGGGGGAAGCTGGCTTTTCCAAGGTTGAAACGACCGACCTGACCCACCTGTCCTTGTATATCCTCGAATAGCAGAGCTACCTCAGCTTTTCGAAGGCGGGAAGCAACCTGACTGAACCCCGGGAAATTTCGAGGGTTCCCCGCTGTTCAAGATCCTTGAGGATGCGGCTGACCACCTCCCGGGATGTACCGACGTGATCGGCCAATTCCTGGTGGGTCGATGAGATGCGTCCCGAGGGCGACCTGAGTTCCGAGAGTGTTTGTATGAGCCTCTCATCTACCTTGCGGAAAGCGATCTCCTCCACCAGTTCTATGACTTCCGCCATGCGCCGGGAGTATTGATCCCGCACGAAGTCCCTGAATGAAGGCCCCTCATCAAAGAGACGCTTCACCGTATCGCTGGGCACAAAGGCTGCGGTAGTCTTCCGCTCCGCCACCACCATGGCGGGGAAAGCACCCAGGCCCTTGCCGCAACCCAGGCTGAGTATGCAGCTCTGGCCGCTTTCGATACGGTAGAGGGTAATCTCGCGGCCGTTCTCGGAGGTCTTGAAAACACGGATCGAGCCATCCAGCACAAAGGGGACGGCGGAGCACACCTGACCCTCCCGCAGGATCGTCGCGCCGGCTTCCAGGGAGCGGTACTGCAAGGTAGCAAGCACGGTTTCGAGCTTGGGCTGGGGCCACTCGTCCTTGGGCAGCAACGCGCCAAAAACAGCCAGGAAATATTCGTGTGAACCCTTCTGGCCTTTCATGCCAGGTCCTCCCCTGAACCTGCTTTTGCGGGTCCGGTGGAAGAGCGGATGATCAGCCGGGGGCGGTGCAGCACATAGCCATATTTCTTTTCTTTCATGACCCCATACAGCAGTTCGAAGGCCCCCCGGCCTATGGAAAAATAATCGGACCCGATGGTTGTGAGGGCCGGCGTCACGACCGAGGCCAGGGATGCGTCGTCAATGCCGACCACCGAAACATCACCAGGTACCGAGAAGCCAGCGGCGGTCAAGGCCCGAAGGCTACCCACAGCCATCAGGTCGTTGGTACAGATCACAGCGCTGAAGGATCTACCTGTCGCGAGCAGTTCCCGCGTCATCGCCTCACCGTCTGCGATGGAGGTGGTCAACGATTCGGGCGGAGCGAGCACGAAGCTATCCGGAAATGATGCGGACGTGGATGCAGGTATGCCAGCGCCCAATCGTTTCCGTACCGCTTCCCGAAAACCATCGATCCGCTTGTCGTAGCGGTCCTTTTCGGCAAGACCGCTCAGATACACGATGTGCCGGTGCCCCAGGGAGGCGAGATGGTCTACGGCCAGGTCCATGCCGTGGGGGTAATCTATCTCAAAACAGGCCGCCCGGCCTGTGTCGATACCGTGTTTGCCGAATAACACCACATTCGAACCGGTATCTATGAGTTCCACAAGCTTGGCGATATGGAATTTGTAGGGCAGGACTTCCACGAGCACCCCGTCGATACCGCGGGTGATGATGCTCTCGAAGTATTCGTCCGCATGGTCCCGGCCATTGCAGATATTGACAAGATAGCCCTTCTCCACCGCCGCACTCTCGAAACCGGAAATCATGGCGGAATAAACCGGGTTGGCCACGTCGTTAAGGATCATCGACAGCTGCATGCTGCGCCGGGTGGAAAGGCTGCGGGCCAGTTGGCTGGGTTTGTAGCCCAGCTCGCGGGCCGCGTCGAACACGGAGCGGCGGGTATCCTCGCTGATTTTTGGGCTTTCGCTATAGGCGTACGAGACGGTGGCCACCGACACCCCCGCTCGCCTGGCAACGTCGGTCCTGGTCGGTCTCTTCAATCCGCGATCCCGCCTTCCTGCCTTATTTCCCTGGTTCGATCCCCGGTTCGAACCAAGGATCGAACCCGAGATCCACTTCCTCGATAGTAGAATCCTTTATGCGTAAAAGCAACGCCCCGGCGCGGCCAAAGGACAGTCTTTTTCGTACCATGGTGCCGGACAGGCTGACCTCAAGTTCGAAGTCCACCGGCGACGCGCCTTGGGCGAAGCCATAGGCGACGGGGTAGCCAATCCTGTTCGCCGCCGGGTGGGCCAAAAAGACCAGGAATTCATTTCCGTCCCTGCGGATCCAGAACGGTGGTATTTCCGGGTTAGCCTTTTGCTGTCGGGTCCCGTCTCTATCAACCGGGGACTGGGTCTGGACCGGAGCCAAACTGACGACCGGAGCAAGGTCCGTGAAAGCCCCCAGTTCCGACCGGCACGAGGGAGCTGTCCGCAGACGGGCCAGCAACGGCTTGTAATCCGCACTGCGCCTGGTTCCGGGTTCGGCGGGGACGCGTTTGAGCACCACCCGCACACCGGCCTCTGCCAGCTCCACAACCCTTTCAAGGGAAACGCGTTCCATAAAGGCCGTATCAAGGTAAAGAGCCGCAAAATCCACGTCACCCACCGAAAAACCGGCACTTGCCTGGGACGAGGGACGCGCCCTGGCCAAAAAGGTAGCATCGATCCAGACCGCCCCGTAGGGGAGCGCTTCGGCGGGGCGCCTGAGTTCGTGCATTTCCCAGTAGAAACGGCCGCTCGGCCTGAGCGATCCCGGGGGCAGTTCCCCTGCCATCAGGGAATCCTCGAAGGGATAAAAACAGGCTACCTGCGCAAAGCTTCGCCCGCGTTTCATGGCTGAGGAAATCCTTTCCAGATAACCGTTGAATTCCCGCAGGCGCGGCGCGAAAACCGAATCGGGGCCGACGTGCACGCTGGCGTAGAAACGGGTACGCTCGCCCGCAGCCTGGAAGGGCATACCGTGCCAGACGATATGGTTCACACCACCTGCGAAGATCGCGTCCGCGGTAAGCTTCAGGTCGTCAAGGCGCTCCCCGCCTTCGTGGGGAGCCGGACCCGGGTAGCGTATCCAACCGTACAGGCAGGTAAAAGACTCGGACGATACCGTCCGCTTCCCCGAAAGCAGGGCTGCGGAGGCGGCGATGGAGCCGAATTCGGGGTCAAAAAGGACAGCCTCGCTTTCGGGAATGTCCATCTCGGCATAGGCGGCAATGAGGTTCGTGGGGGCGCCGTGGCACTGGACCCGGGCGGCGGAACCCAAGGCATGGCAGGTATCAGCGAAGGGTTTATAGAACTCTTCCAACGCGTATTCGGCGATGAGCAGCCGGTAATCGTAGCGGATTTCCGGATTCGTATCGAGCTTTTCCATCCAGGGTTCGATTTCATAGCCGAAACGCGCCTTGAAGGCTTGTCCAAAACCACTTGTCCACAGACCGTCGGTCTCCACTTCCCAGGAATCACAGAAGAGGCTGTCGGCGGAGTCGGACGGCAAGGCCGGGTGCAAAGCCGGAAGAAGAGCGGCGGCCATCCTTTCCGCATAGCGGGCAAAGGCAGCCCGGGAAAGATGGTTGAGGACGGGACCGTCCTCCTTGATGTGGGCCTTTTCCCAGGAACGGTCCATGCGCTGACGGGAAGCCCCGTTCCAGCATTGGGTGCCGTCCTCCTCGGCGACAAAATGTCCTCCAAAGGGCCACATGGTGCCAAAGGTGAGATCGCAGCCTATCCCGGTCTTAGCACAGGCTTCCCTGGCGCGTACGCACAGGGCGGTCCATTCGGGAGAGAGGAACCGCGCACCTGCCGGTCTTTCAGGCAGGTGGTACACGAAGGCAATTTCCAGGCCGCCAAAACCGTTCGCGGCCGCCCAAGCTACCTGCCGGTCGATATCCATGACATCGATCGCATTTGAGAACCACCACCAACGAGCGTAAGGCCGCGGATCCGTGTCCATCCGCAGCTTACGCATTTTCCATACCCTTTGAGCCCAAGCGGAGCGCATGGTCCAGGTCCTCCGTGATGGTGGACGCCGATTCCAGTCCTACGGCAATACGGATCAGGTTGCGCGGCAGGCCGAGTTCGGCCATCGCTGACGTATCCATGAAGATTCCTGGCGCGACGGCCAGGCTCTCGAAGCCTCCCCAGCTGGGTCCGACTTCCAACACTTTCAGCGCTGAAAGGAAGGCCCCCACCCGTTCCAGGGGAAAGCGGGGTACGAAGGACAGCACCGAGCTGTAGCCCGTCATCTGGGCTTCGACTATGGCCTTGTCCGGGTAGGACGCGGCTCCCGGCCAGTACAGCCTCTCCACCAACCCGTGTCCTTCCAGGAAAGCCGCGACGATGCGCGCGTTCCCGCTGTGCCTTTCCATCCTAAGCGGCAGGGTTCGCAGGCCCCTCGTCAACAGCCAGGCCTGATGGGGGTCCATGCAGGCGCCCAGATGGTCCCGCTCCGAGCGGACTATGCTTTCCACCAAGTCGGCATTACCGGCGATGGCGCCCGCGACGATGTCGCTGTGGCCTCCCAGGTATTTGGAGGCCGAGTGGACCGAAAGGTCCGCTCCCAGTGCCAGAGGTTTCTGGTAAAGCGGAGTCGCCCAGGTGTTGTCGATGACGGTCGCGGCTCCCTTCTCCCGGGCTGCGGTTGCGATACCCCGGATATCCTGAGCGGTAAAAAGAAAGGTCGACGGACTTTCGAGGTACACCAGGGTGGTTTGTTCGTTCATGGCAGCAGAAAAGGAAGCCGCGTCGTTGCCGCCCACGAAAACGGTCTCCACACCGAAGCGCGACAGATAGGACGAAAGGAAACTCCTGGCGGGACCGTAGATGTTCCGATGCGCCACGACGCGGGAACCGGCGCGGACAAAGTGCAGTATGGCCGAGGAGATGGCGCCCATGCCGCTGGAGAAACAGGCCGCCCGTTCTGCCCCTTCCAAAGCCGCTATTTTTGCCTCCGCCGCCTCGACGGTGGGATTCGCGGCGCGGGTATAGTTGTAGCCCGAATCGTGGTCCCGGTGGCTGAACAGGGAGGTCTGGAATATGGGCGTGGAAACCGCGCCTAGCCAGCGGGACGGATTGTCGCCCTCGTGGGCGCAGATGTCTTCGGCACTGGGCATCTTATTTTCCTTTTAGGGTCGGATCGAGGGCGTCGCGCAGGCCGTCTCCGAAAATGGAGGTGGCCAGAACGGTCAGGGCCAGAAAAAGCGTGGGGAACAGCGGCAGGTGCCAATAGAAGAACAGGTAGTAGAGGCCGTCGGCTATCATCTGGCCCCAGGATGGGGTCGGTGGGTTGATTCCCACCCCCAGAAAGGACAGGGACGACTCCAGCATCATGGCCTGGGGTATGGCCAGGACGAAACCGACGATGATGGGGGAAACGCTGTTGGGTACCAGATGCCGCACGATCAGATGACGCGGAAGCGCCCCCATACCCCTGGCTGCCTGCACGTATTCCTTGGTCCGCACGGTCATCACCTGGCCGCGTACCAGGCGCGCTACCCCAACCCAGCCAAAGGCGGAAGAGATCAGGATGATATTGAGGATGCCGCCGCCTAAAAGGCTGGCCGCGAGTATGGCCAGCAGCAAGGGTGGGATGACGGAAAACAGCTCGACCAGACGCAGCACTATCCAGTCCGCAATTCCACCCGAGTACCCCGCGATGGCTCCCAGGGGAACCCCTATCAGGAGGCTTGCCAGGGCTGAAATCAGGCCGATACCTAACGAGACCCTGGTTCCGTAGATTATGCGTGAATAGAGGTCCCGGCCAACATTATCCACACCGAACCAATGGGTCGAAGAGGGAAAGGCCAGCGCGTCGTTCAGGAAGGATTGGGCTTCGTAGGAGGCGGGCGTGATCAGCGGGGCGCA
>CAXNJE010000135.1:0-8755 GCA_964202565.1 Breznakiellaceae bacterium
CGGCAGGCGCTTACACAGGTAGATGTACCCGATCCGTCCACGAGCATGCCTGGTTCCACAGCGCCCGCCCCCACCGCCTCGCACCAGGCGTCAATCCCGCCGCCAATAACGGGGATGCCGTTTGCCAGCCCGCAGTCGCGGCTGAACGCGGTTCCTGTCTTCCCGGCCTCTTCCCAGCTCCCAACAATTTCGGGAAGGAAACGAGTATCGATTCCGGTAGTTCCGCAATTCCACACGCCATTCTTGCGATCAAAAAAGGCAGTCGTAGACGCGGTGGAGCGGTCGACGACGCGCCTGCCGCATAGGAGGAACAATACATAGTCCTTCGGATAGAGCGCCGTGGTACCGTTCCAACGTTTCCCGGTCGCGCCTTCCATGCCCCCGCTTCCCTTGCCTCCACGCCAGGCCGCCAGGACCTTGGCTTCCCAGCACTCGCCGGTCTTGCCGAAGCCGGAAAAAATGGAGGCCAGTTCCCGTGCCTCGGCGGAATTGGAATTGTCCTGCCAGGTGGAAACCTCGGCGGAGGGTTTCCCCGATGCGTCCACGGTCACCAGACTGGGGCCATGGCCGGAGGCGGATATCCCCTCGATCGGTTCCTTTCTCTCCTTCGACAGGCCCGAGGCTCGCTGGAGGATATCTGCGCAGGCCTTTTCCAGCGAACGAATGTCCTGCAAACCAATTACCTGCGCGCCCTCATATTTCTCGGACGCTTCAGTCAACGAGCCGTCGGCCAGGAGGAAGGTGCCCTTGACGCTGCCGGTTCCAATATCTATTCCAATGAACATGGCGGATTACCTTTTTAGCCTTACAACGTATTTGTACCGATCGGCGCGGTACACGCCTTCTGCGTACTCGATGGGAACATTGTCCTCTGTAAAGGTGGTGTGCTTGATGAGCAGGATGGGGTCCCCTTCGCGCAAGTCCAGGCAGGCGATCTCGTCGCCCTGGGCACTGCTGGCCTCTATGGTCTTTTCGGCTCCTACTATGACCAGGCCGTGGTCCTTCTCGAAGATTTCATACATGGAACCCGAAAAATCCTCATCCTCGCCTATGCCCAAGCCGCCCCGGATATAGCTCTCAAAAACCGATATGGGTTCGCCATTCAGCAGGCGCAGACGCTTTACGTAGATGACCGCGTCCTCCCCGGAAAGCGCGAGATGGTCGCGTATCCGCTGCGAAGCCGAAATCCGCTCAACCTTGAGCACCCTGGTCTCGAAAGATTCGGGAGACAGGCCCTGGCCCTTCATTTTTTCGGTAAAGCTTAGGAGGCTTGCAAAATCCTCGACTATCCTGGGCTTGGCGACGATCGTTCCGTAACCCTGTTTCTTAACCAGCAGATCCTCGAATACAAGCCCGTTCATGGCATTGCGCACGGTAATACGGCTTACCCCATACTGTTCCTGGAGTTCCTTTTCGGTGGGAATTAGCTCTCCAGGCGCGTAGTCCCCGGCGGCAATCTTGCGGCGAAGTACTTCCTGTAGCTGGAAATAGAGGGGAACCGGACTACTTGGATTCAGGCCGCTATCCTGCCGCACATTCACCCCACTATTCAGATTGAGGATATAATGTAATAATGTTATATCCTTTACCTTAAATTAGAGCCAATTCCACACTCTGTCAAGCGGGCCTGGATGTAAAACCACCTTTGAAGGTCTTGCCTTGCATGGCTTCCAAGTCCACACTGGGTGTATGAAAACTTCCATGGTTGTTCCTGGCGTATATCGCGTGGCTCTGGGCATGGTAAATGCGTATTTCATCGAGGCTGAGGACGGGTCCCTCACCCTGGTGGACGCGGGAACGCCGAAAGATGCGCGTCATATACTGGATGCGGCGGCTGGGCTTGGAAAAAACCCCGCCGACCTGCGCCGGATAGTCCTGACCCACCTGCACTACGACCACTCCGGCTCGCTGGCCCAGTTGGCGGAGGCCACAGGCGCCACGGTATGGGCACATCCGGCAGAAGCGGCGCTCCTGGAGACAGGCTGCGCAGCCCGCCCTTTTTCCCCGGGACCAGGGATCTTCAATCATGTGGTTGTGGCCCTCATGTCCAAGGGCGGCGAGGTAAGGGTCAGACCCTGCCCGGGAATCCAGCCGCTTTCGGACGGCATGGAAATACCGGGAAGCGGTGGACTGCAGGCTTTTTTCCTGCCCGGCCACACCGAAGGTCATACGGTTTACCTGCTACCCGGGGAACACTCAGCAGCGTCCTGGGTCAGACCCCGCGTCCTCTTCGTTGGAGACGAGATTTTCCATATCACCCGGCTGGCCTGGGGTTTCGTCTACGAGGATTTCCCCAAAGCCAGGGAGGCTTTGGGACGGATGTGCGCGCTGGATTTTGATGTCGCGTGCTTCGGCCACGGGCGTCCGCTGGCGGGCAAGGCCTCCAGCAGGATTCGCGCCGCGTTTTGATTATTGTATGGTAGCCTTCGTGACAGTGATATCGGTCTTGGGGACGTCGCCGTGCATGCCGGAGCTGCCGGTGGGCAGGGCGGCCATGGCGTCCACAGTTTCCATGCCTTCAACGACCTTGCCGAACACCGCATAGCCCCAGCCGGCACCGGTGGGCGCCTTGTGGTCCAGCATCACGTTGTCCACCAGATTGATGAAAAACTGGCTGGTGGCGGAATGGGGATCGCTGGTGCGGGCCATGGAAAGGGAGCCTCGCAGGTTCTTGAGACCGTTCGTCCCCTCGTTGCGGATGCTCTCGGTACCGCGCTTTTCCTTCATGCCGCTGGTCATGCCGCCGCCCTGGACCACGAAGCCGGGGATGACGCGATGGAAAATCGTTCCGTCGTAAAAGCCCGAGCGGACATAATCCGCGAAATTTTTAGCCGTATTCGGGGCCTTCTCGTCATCAAGCTCGATGACGATGTTCCCCAGACTGGTCTCGAACAGTACTTTCGTATTGGCCATTGGAATCTCCTCTGCCCCCTTTATACCCTTCTTGGGGAGCAGGAATCAACCGATCAGCCTGAACCGATCATGCCGAACCGGAGGTGCGGCGGGTCCCTACCACCTCTGGTCCGGGAGGCGGTGCTGGGTTATACTCCTTACCAGTGAAATTCCTGGTACGACTCGGCTTGATATCCTTTGGCCTGCTGGCGGCGGTGGCCTTTTCCCTTTCCCTCTTCCAGGTCCGGCAACTCCTTATCCAGGGGAAGGCCGATACGGCAGGAGTACCCCAGCACCATTTCTCCCTATACTTGCCGGATAATCGGGACGCATTCTTCTCCGATGTGATCCTGGGGGCCGAAAGGGCAGCCGCTGAATCCTCGGCGGTCCTTTCGATCCATTCCATAGAGCCTTTCCGGAAGGAACTGGAGATGGCGTCCTACACGGGCATAGATGGCGTGGTGGTCTGTCCCTATCTGGAGGACCAAGTCGCCCGACGCCTGTTGGACCGGCTCACCTCCCGTCGGATACCAGTGGTGCTTATCAACCATAATATCCCCAACGAGCAACCCTGGCCCTTCATCGGCACCAACAACTTCGACGTGGGCCGCAAGATGGGTACCATCGCCGGCAGGACGGGCGGCAGGACGGGCGAAGAGCAGCCGGGCAAGGATCCGGTACGGCTGGCGGTGGTGTACAGTGAAAAGTCACCGGGTATCTACGCCGAGCGGGAATTGGTGGAGATGGGCATCTCCGCAGCCCTGGGAGACCGGCTTTCCACCCCCATCCTGGGGCTCAAGACAGGCCAGAATCCCCTGGGTGCCGAGGAGATGCTCTTCCGGCTCCTGCGTACCAATCCCCTGATCAACACCATCATCTTCACCGACGCCAACGACACCAAGGCAGCCGCCCAGGTACTCATTGACATGAACCTGGTGGGCCGGGTCCAGCTTGTCGGCTTTGGCAACGATCCCCTCATCCAGGGCTTCATCCGCAAGGGCATCGTCGCCGGGAGCATAACAGTGGCTCCCGACCGCATCGGTTACAGCGCCATCAAGGCCCTGGTGGACCTGAAGACCGGGGGCTATACCTCAACCTCCGTGGACACAGGCGTGGCAATCCTGGACATGGACAGCCTGGACATGGACAGCCTGGATGAGGACAACCCGGACGGGGAAAGCCAATGAAAAAGGGCCTGGGCAATTCCTTCCGTATCCAGATGCTCCTCAGCGTCTTCGGTGTCTTCATCCTACTGATCCTGTCCACCGCCTACATCCTCTTCACCACCATCAAGCTGCAGGGACTGGCGGACAACAGTTTCCAGCGGGAACGTCACATAAAGGCCATACGGGACTCCCTGGTGGCCTACCAGGAACCCCTTCTGGAATACCTGTCCACCCGTTCGTCAAATGCCCTGGCGCGGCTCCTGATCGACTCCCAAAAGCTGCGCAACCAGATACCCCGGGAAGTACCTATCACCCGCATCCAGAGCGACCTGCGGGAGCGGGAGGTGTACGCCCTCATCCTTTCCTACCTGGATTTGGCGGATAGCGTGATAGAAGAAAAGCGGGGCCGCAACATCGCGGGTTACACCCGGTCCTACGAGGAGCTGACAGACCTCCTTTCCTACATCAACCGGGAGATCGAGACCATAGGTACCGAACGATTCCGGAACCAATTGGACGCCTATGGAGAATTCATCAAGAATTCCCGGAACATCCAATTGTGGAATTTACTGTTCATCGTCTTTATCTCCCTCTTCGCCATCCTGCTCCTGATACAGTCGGTTGAGAAGATGACCGATCCCATGATCCGCCTTTCCTCTATGGCCACCCAGTTGTCGGACGGCAACTTCGGCACGGAGGATATAGGCATGAGCTCGGTGTACGAGATCGACCACGTGGTGGAAGCCTTTAACCGGATGAAGCACGACATCCGCAATTACATAGAGGAGATCCGCCGCCAGGAACACCTGAAGCAGGAATACATGCAGGAGAAGATGCGGAACCTGAAGATGGAGCAACTGGTACGCCGGATGGAGATCTATACCCTCCAGGCCCAGATGAATCCCCACTTCCTGTTCAATACCCTGAACACGGGCATGCAGCTGGCAATCGTGGAGGGTGCGGACAGGACCGGGGAGTATATGGAATACCTGTCCCGCCTGTTTCGGCACAACATACGGAACAAGGACGTCATTGTCCCCCTGCGCCACGAAATCGAAGGGATGCGCTATTACTTCTACATATTGAAAGTACGCTTTCCCAAGAATTTGGATCTGGTATTGGATTATGACGAGGAATTGCTGGACGCCTGCAGGGTGCCCGTCTCCATCCTCCAGCCCCTGGTGGAAAACTGCGTGATCCATGCCTTCCAGGATACTCAAGGCCCAAATTCCATCATCGTCCGGGTACACAAGGAAGGACCCCAGCTGACCCTTTCGGTTACGGACAACGGCAACGGCATGCCTGCGGAAACCATAGCGGTCCTGCTCCATCCCCTTCCCATCGACGAGTCCTCCTCCCGCATCATGGGTCTGGAGAACGTTATCCAGCGTCTCTATTTCTTCTACCCCGACGACCCGGAAGTCATCGGCATAGGCTCGGAAAAGGGCCGGGGTACCTCCATAACCATACGAATTGATACGGAGAGGGAACCATGTACCGCGTTCTGATCGTGGACGACGAAGAACCAGTCCTGGACAGCTACGCTTTCCTGCTCAAATCCGCAGGCCCGGACTTCGCCCTGGCGGGCAAGGGCCGCTCGGGGTTCGAGGCGGTCCAGCTGATCCATGAGCTGAAGCCCCACGTGGTGTTCATGGACATCAATATTCCGGGCATGGATGGCATCGACGCCATAGCGGAGGTGCATGAAAAATATCCCCAGACCGTCTTTATCCTCTCCACAGCCTACGAACGCTTTGACCTGGCCCAGCGGGCCATTCCCCTGGGGATCTTCGCCTACCTGGTAAAGCCCGTGTCCAAAAAAACCTTTCTGGATACCCTGGAATCGGTGCGCACCATCCTGGACAAGCGAAGTCCGCCCCTGCCACTGCGGGGGACAGAGTACGCCGAGAAGCAATTCCTGCAGGAAGCAATCTGGAAGCCCCTGGATGCGGATGAATGGCAGACGTACCGCAGCCTGTTCTCCTTCCATTCCGACAAGGGTATAGTCATGCTGATGGAAGTGGAGGAGGATCCCAGGCGCTGGGGCAGGGAACTGGCCGCCAGGCTTTCCTTCCGACACCGCTGCCTTCACACCCAGCACCTGCACCGCACCGTTTTCTTCATCCCCGAGGACGTGGACCGCCATGCCCTGCAGGCCCTGATGGCCCAGGCGGTGAAGGCCGTCATTCCCGAAGGCCTGTTCTGCTCCTTCGCCCTGGGTCCCGTCCATCGGGGACCCGATCTGTACCTTTCCTGCGCGGAAGCCCTGGAAGAGCTCAGGCGGAAGCGGAGCCGGGTGGATGTACAGCTGCGGGAACGCCTGCGTATCGCCCAGCTGCGTCGCAAGATCGGCATCGCGGAGCTGGAGGAAGTACAGAGCCTCTTCGTCGCCCTCTGGGAGGAGATCTTCGCCTGCCACGACTTTTCAGTGGCAAAGGCAAAAATGGTGGGCCTCTTCAGCCTGTTGCTGGATGACGGGACCTGCTGTTACTCGGGCGGTTCAGAGGAAGAACCGCCCTTCTCGCCGGCGGAGGAGATCATGCCCCTGAAGGATCTGGAGGAATGGGGCCAGTGGAGCAGGCAGTCCTTCGCGGATCTGCAGTCCCGATTTTCCCTTCGCCGGGCCAGCAATTTCCCCGTGCCCCTGGTCAAGGCCATAGCCTACATCGACAGCAACTTCACCGATCAATTGCAGCTATCCAGCGCCGCCGACGCCGCCCAGGTGTCCGGCGCCTATCTGAGCCGCCTTTTCACCGAACACCTCCACACCACCTTCATCGACTACGTGACAGAGCTGCGCATAGGCCGGGCGGAAGAGCTGATCCGGGAGTCCCGCATGACCATCAAGGAAATAGCCTTCTCCGTGGGGTATCAGGACCCCAATTATTTCTCTAAAATTTTCAGAAAGGCCACGGGTCTGGCCCCATCCCTGTACGGGGCGGAGCGACGGGCCGAAAGGGAACAAGCATGAAAAAGTTCATCCGGGTATGCGTGTTGTTCGCGGCACTGGTATCAGCGGGGGCCTGCAGCGGGGACCGGACAAAAGCAGACGACCCCGCTTCCCTGCCTGCCAAGGCCAAGCCCCGCTCGGGGCAGGGTGCCAAGGCCACCATCGGCTTCTCCATTGCCACGGACACCTTTGTCACCGAACGCTGGAACAAGGACCTTCAGATCTTCTCCGGCGCCGCCCGGGAGCTCGGAGCCGACGTGATCGTCCAGCTTTCAGCAGGAGGGACCAAGGAACAGATTGCCCAGATAAACTACCTGCTCACCCAGAATATAGACGTGCTGGTGGTCATCGCCCACGACACCGAGATGATAGCCGGGGCGGTCACGCGGGTGAAGGAATCGGGGATACCGGTAATCGCCTACGACCGGATGATCCAGGGCGTTCCGATCGACGCCTATATTTCCTTCGACAACCGGGAGGTCGGGCGGCTCTTTGGCCGGGTACTTACCGAGGCTGTTCCCCAGGGCCGCTACCTGATCGTGAACGGATCGGTGCGGGACAACAACAGCTACGAAGTCAATTCGGGACTGATGGAAATCCTGGAACCCCGGATACAGGCGGGGAAGGTGCAGGTGGTGGAGGAACTCTGGCTGGAGGAGTGGAGCTTCGACGAGGCCCTGGAAAAGATAGGCCGGGTATTGGAGAGAACGACGGACATAGACGCCATCTCCTGCGGCAACGACCAAATCGCCAACGCCGCCATCCAGTTGCTCTCGGAGCGCCGCCTGGCGGGAAAAGTGGCCGTGGTGGGCCAGGACGCGGACCTCATCAACTGCCAGCGGGTGGTGGAGGGCACCCAGCTGATGACGGTCTACAAGCCCATCGGCACATTGGCCAGCCGGGCAGCCAGGCTGGCAATGGCGATCCTGGAGAAATCGGCCTTCCCCTACGATGTCCTGTTGGAAAACAAAAGCAATACGAAGATCCCTTCCTACATCGAGTTTCCCCTGGCCGTCGCCAAAGACAACATGGACGAGACCATCATCCGGGATGGCTTCCATTCCGCTGAGGATGTCTACCGGAACGTCATGCAGGAAGGAAAAAAATGACGTCAAAAAGATACCCAGGCAAGGCCGGGTTCCTCCATCCCGGGCCCTCCAGTCCGCTTCTTTGTCAAAACATTACTGTTTGCAGGGTGGCGAATCACGTTTAGAATGAACCCATTCGTTACTTTCATGGAGGTTTTTATGAAGAAAATGTTATTCGCGTTGATCGCCCTCACAATGATCGGCTCCTTCGCCTTCGCAGCTGGCGGCCAGCAGGCTACCACGGCCAAGGGCGGCCAGACCCTCATCGGTATCGCCATGCCCGAGACCACCGTACAGCGCTGGGTAAAGGACGGCAACCAGCTCAAAGTAGAGGCTGAAAAACGCGGCTACAAAGCGGAGCTCCAATTCGCCAACGGCGAGCAGCCCCTCCAGAACCAGCAGATCCAGAGCTTCCTGACCCAGGGCGCCAAGGTCCTCGTCGTCGGCTGCCTGAATGACGGCGTCGCCTCGGTAGTTGCCGAAGCCGGCAGGGACAAGGTCGCGGTAATCGCCTACGACCGGATCATCCAGAACTCCGACGCGTACGACTATTACATCACCTTCAACAACTTCAAGGTCGGCGTGCTCCAGGGCCAGGGACTTGAGGCCGGACTCAACCTCAAGAGCGCCACTGCGGCTGCTCCCAAGTACATCACCCT